>JAHLWX010000015.1 GCA_019057675.1 Candidatus Jordarchaeum sp. LHC_1308 | reverse complement strand
GGTTCTTATCCCCGAGGTGGTTAACAACTGCAGCAAACCCGTCGTCGCGTGTGGGGGTATAAGTGACGGAAAGGGGCTGGCGGCGGCTCTGGCAATGGGCGCCGTAGGAGTCCAAATGGGGACGCGCTTCATAGCCACAAAGGAATGCGAGTTTCACCCCGCTTACAAGGATTTCGTGATTCGCTCACAGGATAGGGACACCGTAGTTACAACGGGCGCCTTCGGCCCGATAAGGCTCCTCAGGAACAAGTACACCGAGACGCACCCGCGGGTCATGACAAAGGAAGAAATGAAGGCTAGAGAGGCTCAAATAACACCTCAAGAGATGGCTGAGGACATGAAGAAGTACGAGCTGGTCTATAGGGGAGACGTGGAGAACGGCCCAGTCCTCTGCGGCCAATCATGCGGGAACATAAAGAACATTCCAACAGTGAAGGAAGTAATAGAGAGCATAGTGAAAGAAGCCGAATCAATACTCAAAAGACTAAACGAATACGTGAAGGCGTAACGAAGGCGTAACCACTCATCTTTTTTCTTAAATCCAAATTCTTGTCGGTTTTTAGCCATCAGAAAACTTTTCTCTCAAGTTGTTTTTATCTACATGGTGTGGCCTGTGGATCCATGTGACTTAATTCTTAAAGCCCTTGGCAGTGTGGAGTCGCAGAGAGTGTTAGAAGCGCTTGCGCTATGGGGTAAGCTGAGCGTTAAGGAGCTTTCAGATAAAGCCTCAATAAATGAGGAGTCAGCTGTAAGGTCACTTAATGAGCTCTTAATGGTGGGCCTCATCGAGGAGGATGTGAACGGTATGTTCCGCTTGGCGGGCAACAGGCGGGCGGAGCTGCTCAAATCCTTCTACGTTGAAACAGTTGTTCACCACATGGAGAAATGCATCGCTAGGCTGCTTTCCATGGCGGAAAAGTTGGGGGAAAAGTTTCCAGAGGAAGTAGAAAGACTCGTGAAAAGGTACTATCCGGTCTTAAATGAGAACTTTCGCTGGTCTATGGTGACTTTGATCGAACTGGCCGAAAAGTACAAGTCTAGAGGGGCGCGTAGATGAAAACCGGTTCAAATGTTAAAGAAGCCTTACGCTCGGTGCGAATCTTGGACTAATAGTCGCCTCCGCAATGCTCCGCTATTCCTGTCTGTTCCCTACTCCCAAAGTCAACAGGGTATTGCTGTTAATTTTTAAAGTAGTAAATTCAACAGGTAATAATATGATCATTCTGCTTTCCTTGGGGGGTGTGTTTTGGCGTATCAGCGTTTTTTGACTCGTGGCTTTAAACCATTTGACCCGTTGGAGCTGGCGAGGGAAACTGAGAAAATAGTTACTAGAGAGGGGGAGGAAGGTTTAGAGAGGAAATACGTCGCTTTTTACTCTGCCCCTGTTTATAGGGGGATAGCCACAGGCTACGCTGTCGGATGCTGCCTCAGGTGCATTTATTGTTGGAGTAACTGGTCGAGGGATTTCCCCGAGAAATACGGGGACTTTTACTCTCCCCGGGAGGCTACGCGGAGGCTTGTCGATGCCGCTGTGGAGGGGATCACCTCTCGGGGATGGAGACGCTTCAAGCACCTCAAGGTTGACAAGCTTAGGGTTTCGGGTTGCGAGCCCACCATAGGCAAGGAACACCTACTCGCTTTGCTAGGACATGTTAAGGAGTCAGGTTACCCGTTTTACCTCGAAACAAACGGCATACTGCTGGGAGCCGACAGAAACTACGTAAAACGGGTCGCTGAGTTCTCAGAAATACTCTACGTCAGGGTTTCATTTAAGGCGGCGACGCCGGAGGGCTTCACGTCTAGAACAGGAGCGATCGGAGACTACTATGAGCTCCCGTTCAAGGCGTTAAGGTACCTCCTCGACGAGGGGGTCTACGCTAGGGCGGCGGCGATGACCGACCCCAGAGTGATGCCCCCTGAGGAAAGAGACTTATTGATCTCGATGCTCGACGAGATAGATCACGCTGCAGACTACCGCCGGACACTGGAGGAGGAAGTGGTGGACATGTATGAAACTACGGCGATGAGGCTTAGGGCATTCGTGGACGAAGAGTTTGCAAGGAAACTTGAGGAGGAGCTCAGCCGTGAGTGAGTTACACCCTCCGAGGCCATTCTCGGGCGGAATAATCCTGTCCTACAAGTGCAACCTCAGCTGCAAGCACTGTATGTACGCTTGCTCCCCGAAGTGGAAGGGCGACTGGATGTCGGAGGAAGACGCTTTAAGGATCCTATCCCAGCTCGCCGAGGAAGCCAAAGGAAAATATCATGACATTGAAGTGGTGGGCGTCAACTATGGCTTCCACTTCACGGGCGGAGAGCCGTTCCTGAAGTTTGACCTCCTTCTTGAACTCGTTGAAGCTTCGTCCAGCCTAGGCCTGCCCTCAACATTCGTTGAGACGAACTGCTTCTGGTGCAGAAGCGATGAGGTTACATGGAGCAGAATGGAGGCACTTAGAAATGCCGGGCTGAAGGGAATACTGGTGAGCGTGAACCCGTTCATAGTGGAATCGATACCCTTCGAAAGAATAGAGAGAGCTGTCAGAGTAGGACTGAAGGTCTTCGATGGAAACGTGCTCGTCTACCAGAGGCTGTTCTTTGAGCTGTTCAAATCCATGGAGTTGAAGGGTACCATGAGCTTCCAGCGCTTCCTCGACGAGGTGGGCGGCGCCCTCCACTACGCTGAGCTAATACCAACAGGAAGAGCGCCCTACAAGCTGGGCCACCTCTACACTAAGCACCCCGCAGGCCACTTCTTCGGCACCTCATGCAGGCAGGAACTCCTAAGAAACTGGCACATTCACGTGGACAACTACTGCAATTATATTCCAGGCTACTGTGCCGGCATATCCCTTGGAGACGCACGGAACCTCGACGAGGTCTGCCACCCTTCTAGCTTGAAAAGGCGCCCAATCGTGAAAGCGTTACTCTCAGATCTAAGAAATCTCTACGAATTAGGTAAGAAATATGGCTACGAGGAACCAGAGAAAGGGTATGTTTCCAAATGCCACCTGTGCCTGGACATCAGAAAACACTTAGCGGACAGCGAAGAATTTCAAGAACTTAAACCAGCAGAGTTTTACAGCCACATAGAAGACTAACCCACCTATCAATACACCACCTAGAGACACTCTCCACCAATAAAAGGAGCCCTCCATCATCTAAGCGTTTAGGAGAAGCTAGTGACCAAGGTGTTTTAGAGCGACATAGAATTCAGAGGCCTAGGCGGGTAATTCATTGATCAAGGATTGCAACATCGCACAGTGACGCCTCCACACGGGTGGAGGTTAAATGATATAGGCGGCGGCATCCAAGAAAAGGCTTGAAGATGCATGACGCATCCCGGGCAGTGACGGCGCCGATCATAGAACATTGAATTTTTACGTTGTGCATAGCTCCAAATTTTATTTTGAATGTCGAAAATTCAATCTGACCTTTCCGAGAGCTGGCGGGATGTACACTTTCTCTTCATCCTATTCGGGCTCCATGTGGATGTTCACTTCTTCGACGCTCTGCATTCTTCTTTTTATCTCGTTTTCGGCTTCGGCAGCCAGTCTGTGTGCTTCTCCTATGGATGTGGAACCGTTAAGTGTACAGTTGACGTAGATACTAAGTCCACCGTCCATTTTTCTCACCGTCACTTTGCGGCACCTCCCCTCTCCGATAACTGACTCCACGGTTTCCTTAACTTCGAGGCATAAAGCCTCTTCTATAACGTCTTTGGAGTTGGTGGCTTCCTCTTTGGATGGCTCTATGTGCACGTTCACTTCTCTAATTCCCTCAACGCATGCCTGTATTTTTTCCTCAAGATTGTCTGCCACTTTATGCGCCTTGTCGAGGCTCATCCATGATGGAACCTCTAAATGCAGGTCTACTCCTAATGCTTCGTTCAGCTCGTGCACGTGAACATCGTGAACTTCGAATCCGCTTGAGAGAGCAACATTTCTAACCTTCTCGGCGACGCTTCCCTCAGCAGCCTCAGCAGGTTCTGCATGGACCACAACGTCTGCCTCTGGCAAAATACTTCGAACCTTCTCTTCAATTTCCGATGTTATTTCATGGGTTTTCGCCAGGGGGCATGATGGATCGACGGCTATTACTACGTCCACAAAATTCCTTGACCCAGCTGACCTGACTCTAACCCTCCTACACTCTTTGACTGCACCCACACCGCACACGGCATTCTCTACGAGTTCACGCGCCCTTGCAGGAGCCCTGTCTAGAAGAACATCTACCGCCCTCCTCCCAAGCCTGAAACCGGTAAATAATATTATGAGGGAAACGAGGAGTGCAGCAGCGGAGTCGGCGTGGTGTAGTGGGCTCATGCTGACTATCTTCACCACTGGATAAAGCGCGGTGTACTCGAAGTATTTTAGGGGGACGCCTAATCCTCTTTCTGAGAGCCAGACTAGTGTTAAGCCAGCGATCACCACGGAGGAGCTCAACATGTCGGTGCTGAAGTGAAGTGCGTCGGCTTCAAGGGCTTGGCTGCCATATTTTCTGGCTGCTCTGTGGAGGACGCGGGAACGTGAAAAGTCGACAATAATGGAGATGACCATTACCAAGAACGTCCACAAGCTTACTTCAACTATAACTTCGTCCGAGAAAATTCTGTTGAACGCTTCATAAATTATCCAGCCACATGTGACGAGAAGGAGGGCTATCTCTACAAGAGCAGAGAGGCTCTCGATTTTACCGTGCCCGTAATGGTGGTCGATGTCGGCGGGCCTGCTTGCAGCTCTGACGGCGAGGAACGTGACGAATGCAGCCGCCAAGTCTAGTCCGGAGTGTAAGGCTTCAGAGAGCACGCCTAAGCTATTCGAGATCCAACCTACAATGAGTTTCAAGGTAACAAGGAAGACTGCCGCTGCAACAGAACTTAAGGCAGCTGCTACAGCGCCTCTTCTTTCTTCCATGAAATGCACCCTCTCCGTAACACAAGACGGGCTTCCACTTAAATTTTCTCTGATTGCGTGCAGGAGTTACCATCTATATGGACAGGTCCTCATCGTACTATGACTTCCAGCAGCTCCCACTGATAAGAGATACGTTTTTATACATGCTTCCCATTTTCTCTGTCCGATGACCGTTTGCTTACGAACCAGTGAAATGGTTTGATGATGCATCCACCTGTAGGAGAAGTAAACTTCTTTAGGTGGTGTGTTGTTCGCATCGCGTCTACTGAATCACTCTAAAGTTAATGGTGGTGTTCCCGATGGAGAATGTGGATTTTTCATTTATTGCCGAGAAATACGAAGAGATGGCTTTTGCTCAAATGACGGCTGCAGAGATTCTCCTTGGTCTCCTAGACATAAGGGGGTACGAGGACGTCTTGGATTTAGGGTGCGGCACAGGCATGCTGACCAGGCGGATAAGGGAGATGACCCGTGGAAGGGTTATTGGTATCGACCCGTCGCTTGGAATGATAAGAGAAGCCATAGAGAGAAGCATTGGTTTCGACATTGCTTATGAGGTTAAGAGTGCTGAGGAGATGAACTACGACGAGGAGTTCGACGTCATCATCTGCAACTCGGTGATGCAGTGGTTTAGGGATCCAGACAAGGCTTTGGAGAACTGCTATAGGGCTCTGAGACCGGGTGGGCGTATTGGCGTTCAGGCGACAGCCAAGAAGATTTATTGCCCGAACTTCGTTGAGGCGGTGGAGCGCGTGAGGGAAGACGAGAGGACAAGGGATGTCTTCGCCAATTTTAGGGAGCCATGGTTCTTCCTTGAGACCGAGGAGGAATACATCATGCTTTTCGAGAGGCACGGCTTCAACGTTGTCTTCTCCGACATGAAAACTATTACAAGCGAGCACACGCCTGACGAGGTCTTCAAGATATTCTCCTCTGGCGCAATGGCGGGCTACCTTAACCAAGAGTATTACGACGTCCCATTAACGGAGGACTACATATCTGCCTTCAAAGAGATCGTAAGGGAAGCATTCAGGGAGCAAGCAGACGGCGACGGAAAGGTGAGGCTAACGGTCAACAGGGTGTTCATAGTGGCTGTAAAATAGTTCACCCTCCTTTTAACGAATCGTTTAACGCTTCAATTTTTTGCAGGGGGAAATAAAAGAAAGGCTTATAAAGTATTCATTCTTCTAGTTCTTCCAATAGCTTGAAAAGGTGTCAAAAGTGAGGGATTACCAAATTCAGGAGGGTCGAGATCTACGACGCTACGCTTCGCGAAGGAGCACAGGCATGCGAGGTCGCGTTCTCGCTTCAGGACAAGTTACGTGTGACTCTTAAGCTGGATGAGCTAGGTGTTCCCTTCATAGAGGGAGGTTGGCCTAGTTCTAACCCGAAAGATAGAGAATATTTTAAGGCTCTGAAGGATATTAGTCTTTCTTGTTCTAAAGTAACGGCGTTTGGTAGTACTAGGAGAAAGGGGGTTTCAGCGCAAAGGGATGAAAGCCTCCAACTCATAGTGGAATCCGATGTTGAATGGGCAACGATCTTCGGAAAGTCTTGGGATATGCATGTGACGCATGTTCTATGTGCCTCCCTCGAAGAGAACTTGGAGATGATCGCAGATTCCATCGAGTACCTTAAAGAGCACGGGTTAAACGTGATATTCGATGCGGAACATTTTTACGATGGGTTCAAGGCTAACAGGGAGTACGCGTTGAATGTTATAAAGACCGCCGCTGAGGCCGGTGCATCCCGCGTAGTGCTCTGCGACACTAATGGGGGAACGTTGCCGTGGGAGTTTGTCAAAATAACGCAGGAGGTTACGAAAATGTTTGTCACGCCATTCGGCGTCCACTGCCACAATGACTCTGGCATGGCTGTGGCTAACAGTCTCCTCGCCGTCGTCGAAGGCGTCTTACAAGTTCAGGGGACAATCAACGGGATAGGTGAAAGGTGCGGCAACGCAGACCTCTGCCAAGTTATACCGTCACTTGAGCTGAAGATGGGGGTGAAGGCGGTGGCGGGTTCACTTAGAAAGATAAGCGAAGTTTCAAGCTACATTTACCAGTTGACGAACCTCAGGCCGAACCCGTACCAGCCCTACGTCGGCAAGTACGCCTTTGCACACAAGGGCGGCGTTCACATAGATGCAGTGCTTAAAGTTGAGAGAAGTTATGAGCACGTCGACCCAGCGTCGGTGGGTAACACGAGGATCATCGCCCTTTCTGAGGTTGCTGGTAGAGCTGCCATAGTTGCTAAAGCGAGGGAGCTCGGGTTTGAGCTCAACAGGGACTCGGAGGAGACGACGCGCCTCCTCAATCGCGTGAAGTGGCTTGAAAACATGGGATACCAGCTGGAGAATGTAAACGGGACGTTCTACATGATGCTACTGGAGGAGCTCGGATTAAAGATGGACGTCCTCAAGCTTATATCTTGGAAGACGCTTGTTGAAGGGAAGAACGGCGAGGTTGTGTCGGAGAGCACGGTCAGGATCAAGGTCGGCGATAAGCTTTTCCACGAGATATCGGAGGGAGACGGTCCAGTTCATGCTCAGGACATGGCTATCAGGAAAGCCCTCATAGAGTCTTTCCCCGAGATAGAAAGAGTGCGTCTCATAAACTACAAGGTCACGACGGTCGACGTCCATCCGGGAATAGATGACAAAACTGGAACTGGCGCAACGGTCAGAGTCTACATAGAATTCACCGATGGGCGGGAAACATGGGCAACGGTCGGTGTATCACCCAACATCCTAAAGGCAACAAAGGAAGCCCTCCTAGACGGATACTCATACTACATACACAGAACACGCCTCCAGAAACAAACTTGCCGAGGAGGATTTGAGAAGTGAAGATGAGCGGAGCAAAAGCATTTATAGAAGCCCTCAAGAGGGAAAATGTTAAACTCATATTTGGGCTCCCGGGAGGAGCAATACTCCCCGTCTACGACGTCCTATATAATGACAATAGCATAAGGCACGTGCTGGCGAGACATGAACAAGGAGCAGCCCATATGGCTGACGCCTACGCTAGGGTTAGCGGCAGAGTGGGTGTCTGCATGGTGACATCTGGTCCAGGGGCGACGAACACCGTAACCGGGATCGCCGTCGCCCACATGGATAGCTCCCCAATGGTCACGATAACGGGGCAGGTCGCAACCTCCATGATAGGGAGAGACGCCTTCCAAGAAGCAGACATCGTCGGAATAACCACCCCGATAACCAAGGAAACCTTCCAGCCTAGGAGCGCCAAAGAGATTCCGAGAACTGTTAAGGCCGCCTTCTACATAGCTTCGACAGGGAGACCGGGACCAGTGCTAATAGATCTCCCAAGGGACGTTCAGACGGAAGAGTGCGAAATGGAGTTCCCAGAGAAAATTGAGCTACTAGGATACAGAATTAAAGTGGAACCTGACCCACTTCAAGTTAGGCGTGCAGTTGAAGCATTGATGAACGCTGAGAAACCCATAATAATCGCTGGTGGAGGCGTGATACTTTCCAATGCCAGCCAAGAGCTACGCGCTCTCTCGGAACAACTTATGATCCCAGTTGTCACCACGCTCATGGGCAAGGGAGCGATGTCGGAAAACCACCCCCTCTGCCTCGGAATGATAGGGATGCATGGAAGGTACGAGGCGAATAAGCTCGTCACAGAGGCAGACCTTATACTGGCCGTCGGGACAAGGTTCTCTGACAGATCCACGGGAAAGTTTGACGAGTTCGCCCAAAACGTCAAAATAATACACGTCGACATAGACCCCGCCGAGATATCAAAGAACGTGCCAGCCCACATACCCTTAATCTGCGACGCAAAAATAGGTCTCACAAGGCTCCTGGAGGAAGCCAAGAAAAGAATGGCGAGGCGTTCTAACACGAAATGGGCTAGAAGAGTGGAAGAAGTAAAGGAGGAGGCTAAGTCGGTTTACGACCTTGAAGGAGACCTCAAGCCAGGAGTCCTATTGAAGACGCTGAGGAAAATGTTGCCCGAGGACTCCATAGTCACGACCGGCGTGGGTCAGAACCAGATGTGGGCCGCTCTCTTCTTCGACGTCTATCATCCACGTACATTCATAACGTCAGGCGGACTTGGAGCCATGGGGTTCGGCTTCCCGGCAGCGGTGGGAGCTAAGGCTGCAGCCCCCAGCAGAATTGTAGTCGACGTGGACGGGGACGGAGGATTCATGATGACCAGCCAGGAGCTCATTACCTCAATCGCGGAGGAATTCCCAGTTATATCTATAATACTCAACAATGGCTGGCTCGGAATGGTCAGGCAGTGGCAAACCCTATTCTATGGTAAAAGGTACATGGCGACTAACTTGAAGGGCAACCCTGACTTTGCCAAGTACGCTGAGGTTCATGGGGCACAGGGCTTCACGGTGTACTCTTACGAGGACTTCGAGAACGCTGTGAAGGAAAGCCTGAGCTGCGACGTCACCTCTATAATAGACGTCAGGATATCGCCTGACGAGAAGGTTTTCCCGTTTGTGCCTCCGGGGAAAAGTCTGAAGGAGGTAATTCTCCATGAGTAGTAATGAAATGCACGTGATAGTCACGCTCGTCGAGGATCGGCCAGGTGTACTCTTCAAGGTCACCAGTCTAATAAGAAGAAGGAACTTTAACATAGCAACTATAACCGTCGGCTCAACAGAGCACGAGGGAATATCTCGGATGACTTTCACGATATATGGGCAGGAGGATGAGCTGAGGCAGGTGGTCTACCAGCTCGACAAGCTTGTGGAGGTGATAAGCATAGTTGCCATGAAGCCGGAGGAAATGGTGATCAGAGAACTTGCACTCGTAAAGATTATGATGCCGAACAACGGGCTTCAAACCGAAGTTATGGAGATGGTTAACCGCTACAGGGGGCACGTGGTGGACATGACGCCTAGGACGATTACCGTCGAGCTCGTCGAAACGCCTGAAAGAATAGATAGTTTCATAAGAGAGATTGGAAAGATAAACATCATCGAGATAGCTAGGACCGGGATAACCGCCGTTGTTAAGGGTGCCGATCCCACGATAAAGGAGGTTGGAGTAAATGGCTAGAATTTTTAAGGACGCAGATGTGGACTCCTCCATACTCGACAAGCGAACCGTGGCGGTGATAGGATACGGAAGCCAAGGCAGAGCCCAAGCCCTCAACTTGAAGGATAGTGGCGTAAGCGTCATAGTCGGCCTCAGAAAAGGGAAGTCGTGGGATGCCGCCTCAGCAGACGGGTTCAAAGTGTTAGAGGTAAGCGACGCCGTCAAGAAAGCCGACGTCGTCCTCATGCTTATCCCAGACATGGCTCAGCCAGAGGTCTACGAGGAGCACGTGGCGCCGAACCTAAAGGAGGGAGCCGCCTTAGGGTTCGCCCACGCATTCAACATATACTACGAATTGATAAAACCGCCTAAGACCGTCGACGTTTTCATGGTCGCCCCCAAGAGCCCGGGCGCGATGGTAAGGGAACTTTACGTTCAAGGATTCGGTGCACCAGCGCTGGTTGCAGTGCACCAGGACTACACGGGGAACGCCATGAAAATAGCCCTAGCGGTAGCTAAGGCTATAGGGGCAACTAGAGCTGGGGCGATAGAGACCACATTTAAGGAGGAGGTTGAAACAGACCTCATAGGAGAGCAGTGCGTGCTCGTTGGCGGCCTCATGGAGCTCATAAAGAAAGGGTTCGAAGTCCTCGTGGAGGAGGGATACCAGCCGGAGGTGGCCTACTTCGAGGTTCTAAACGAGGCGAAACTCATAATGGACATGATATACAGGGGAGGCATAACGGGAATGCTGAAAGCCGTCAGCGACACAGCCAAGTACGGGGGACTAACCGTCGGTCCAAAGGTGATCGATGATAACGTCAAGAGGAACATGAAAAAGGCGGCGGAAAAAGTTAAGAAAGGCTCCTTCACGAAGGAGTGGGTCAAAGAGTATAAGTCGGGGCAGAAGAAGCTCAAAGAGCTAATGGAGAATATGGCAAGCCACCAAATAGAAGTTGTAGGAAAAACCCTGAGAAAGCTAGCCGGAATAGAGAAATAAAAGAAAAATGAAAGGTAATAAAAAGGTAATGCCTTCTTCTTTCTTTGAGGTGTTTGGCTTGAGGAGTGAGGAGGTTAAGAGGGGTGTTGAGAGGGCGCCTCATAGAGCTCTTCTCAAGGCGCTTGGCTTAACGGATGAAGACATTGATAAGCCATTCATAGCGGTGGTTAACAGTTATAGTGAAATAGTTCCAGGCCACATCCACCTTAGAAGACTTGCAGACCTTGTTAAGGTTGGTGTTGCTTCTGCGGGAGGCGTGCCCTTCGAAGTCAACACTATAGCTATATGTGACGGTATAGCGATGGGGCACGCTGGAATGCGTTACTCCCTCCCCTCAAGGGAGGTTATAGCCGATTCTGTGGAGCTCGTGGTTGAAGCTCACAGGTTCGACGGCATGGTTCTAGTAACAAATTGCGATAAGATCACGCCCGGCATGCTTATGGCGGCCGCTAGGATAAACATCCCGTCAATAGTCCTTACAGGAGGCCCGATGCTCTCAGGAAACTATAGGGGGCAGAGGATAGGGGTTGCAAGCATGTTCGAGGCAGTCGGCCGCTTCGAGAGAGGGGAGCTCACGCTGGAGGAACTAAGGGTGATGGAGAACGCCGCCTGCCCGGGGGCTGGCTCATGCAACGGGCTGTTCACCGCTAACACGATGGCATGTATGACCGAGGCACTCGGAATGTCCCTTCCAGGCTGCGCTACGGCTCAAGCCTGCTCTGCGAGGAAGGAGCGGATAGCGGTTGAAACAGGCAGGCTGGCGGTCAGGCTGGTGAAAGAGGAAGTTAAGCCTAGAGAGGTGCTGAACGAGGAAGCTTTCAGGAACGCTATAGTGGTCGACGTAGCCCTTGGAGGCTCAACTAATACCGTACTCCACCTTCCTGCGATTGCGGCGGAGGCCGGAGTAAAGCTGAGCCTCGACGTTTTCGAGGATGTGAGCAGATCAACCCCGCAGCTTTGCACCATATCCCCCGGAGGAAGCCACACAATGGAGGACCTAGAGGAGGCGGGCGGCATCCCAGCCCTGCTCTCGGAGCTTAGAAACCACATTAACCTCGACGCTAAAACGGTCTACGGCACGCTGAGAGACTCCGTCGCCAAGGCGAGCATCTTAAGGAGAGACGTGATAAGGCCCGTCAGTAGCCCCGTCAGAAGCCACGGCTCGATAGCGATTCTCAAGGGAACCCTCGCGCCAGAGGGAAGCGTGATAAAGCTCTCAGGCCTAAGAGACGAGAACGTCGTCATGGAGGGGCCAGTCAGGGTTTTCGACGGCGAGGAGCCATGCATGAAAGCCGTGATGAGCGGCGAAATCCAAGAGGGGGACATAATTGTGATACGATATGAGGGGCCGCGTGGCGGGCCGGGGATGAGGGAAATGCTCTCCGTGACCGCCGCCGTGTCGGGCATGGGCATGGGAGAAAAGGTCGCTCTCCTCACAGACGGGCGCTTCTCGGGTGCGACAAGGGGGATAAGCATAGGGCACATATCACCGGAGGCAGCGGAGGGCGGACCAATAGCGTTCTTGGAGGATGGAGACGCCGTGAAGATAGACCTCCCGAGGAGGAAGCTCGACGTCCTCCTCCCCAGAGAGGAACTAGAGGAAAGGCGGAAGAAGTGGAAGTGGACTCCCCCCGAACACGCAATGAAAGGCTACCTTAAAAGGTACTTGAACTCGGTTTCATCCGCCAGCTCAGGCGCCACCCTAAACTAGAAAATTCCTTCTTTTGGCGGGAAATCGTCGCCAAATTTTCACATTTAGTGATTAACTGGTTGATTTCACGCTACTATTTCGTTGGGTTCTCTATAAGTAGAGGTTACCATTTAGGAAACTTTATCTATCCACGTCTTCTGCCTTTTCGAGTGGTGGGCGCATGGAACCTAAAGATTTTCGAGTCGGCGAGTCGCCTGAATACGTTAGGATGAGCTTGGCGGCCGCCATTACCCTGGGTTTGCGTTCTGGAAGCTTTTTCAGGGGGGCTGAACTCTACTGCTTAAACCTGCTGCTAACATATAATGACGGGTGCGCTGGCAAGTGCGCCTACTGCGGGCTTTCAAGGTCTAGGATTTCTAGGTCGGAGTGGAATGAGCGCAGCTTCATACGGGTAGACTGGCCTCTTTTTCCTCTAAGCGAGGTCGTGAGGAGGGTCGCTGATGGCGTGTGTCCTCACGTGGAGCGCGCCTGCGTCTCCATGGTCACGCATAGGAGGGCTAAGGAGGACACGCTGAAGGTTGTGGAGTCCGTTAGGAGCGTCATAGAGGAGGTCTCAGCTTTAATCTCGCCTACCATAATAAGTAAGGACTGGCTATGGAGCCTTAAGAACGCGGGCGTCGACAAGGTTGGAGTGGCCGTGGATGCTGCCACGCCTGAACTCTTCGAAAGGCTTAGAGGGCGGGGCGTTGGAGGACCGCACAGGTGGGAGAAGTACTGGAAGACCGTAGAGGAATCCGTGGACGTTTTCGGAGAATTCAACGTCGGAGTCCACCTAATAGTCGGGTTGGGAGAAACGGAGGAAGAGATGACCCACGCCATCCAAGCAGCATACGATATGGGTGCGTTAACCCATCTTTTTTCATTCTTCCCTGAGGAGGGCTCTCTCCTAGAGTCGAAGCCTCAGCCCCCCATAGGAAGCTACAGGAGGGTTCAGCTGGCGAGGTACCTCATAAACAAGGGGCTTGCCAGCTGCGAGGACATGGAGTTTGACCGCGAAGGTAGGATAGTCGGCTTCGGCGTTCCTGAGAGCGTTTACAAAGAGGCTGTTGAGAGCGGGCTCCCATTCATGACCTCCGGCTGCTCGAGCAGGAACAGGGAGAACGCGTGCAACAGGCCGTTCTCGGACTTCACCCCCTACCAAGCCTACATAGGAGAGATGAGAAACTACCCCTTCAAGCCCGGGAGAGGCGACATAGAACTGGTGAAGCGGCAGCTGAAAGACTACTCTAACACACCGGTCAAAGTGTGGATTGAAGAGGTGAAGGTCGCCGATGAGTGAGGATCATGGACGCCGGGCAGTCGACCATTGCTTCGAGTGCAGCTTAGAGGAGCTGAGGGAGCTCCTAGGCGCCGCAGGTAGGCTGAGAGCTAGAAACTTCCCAAGAGTCGTCCACTTCTACTTTCCGGGGATGGTTCACTTTGAGGCGAGCTTCCATAGGGCGGTGAATCCCTACCGTTTTCCAGCGGTCTCGGTGACTGGGAGAAAATGCGCGCTGAACTGCGACCACTGTAAGGGCACGTTGCTGAAGAACATGTTGTCTGCGGAGCGCCCCGAGAAGCTCTACGAGGTCGCCTTAAAGGTGAGGGACGAGGGTGGCTCAGGCATACTGGTCAGTGGTGGAAGTCTGCCTGACGGACACGTCCCCCTAAAAAACTTCTTCAGAGTGATGAGGCGGATTAAGGATGAGCTGGGGCTGAACATCGTCGTCCACACGGGGCTGGTTGACGCCGAGACGGCTGAGGGGCTTGCATCGGCGGGCGTGGACTGCGCCATGATGGACGTCGTCGGTTCCAACGAAACCATAAGGGAAATATTGCACCTGAACCGCAGAGTGGAGGACTACGTCCGCTCGCTTGAGCTACTGGAGGACTACGGCGTCCCATCAGCTCCACACATCGTGGTAGGGCTTCACAGGGGCACGCTGAGAGGGGAGAAAGAGGCTCTACTGTCGATTTGCAAGAGGGGAATTGCGGCGCTGGTCATCGTAGTCCTGATGCCCCTCAACTCCACCCCTACGACTGGGTCGCCCTCGCCTCCTTTAAGTGACGCCCTGAGAGTCATCGTTGCCGCAAGGATGGCGAAGCCCGATGTGCCCTTGCTCCTAGGATGCGCTAGGCCTAGGGGGCGATATAGGGCTGCGCTCGACGTCTTTAGCGTGAAGGCTGGGGTTAATGGGGTTGCTTACCCGTCCGAGGCAGCCTACCACGCTGCTGCCAGGAGCGGGCTGTCCGTCAAACTTCACGATGAATGCTGCTCTCTCGCTTGGAAGGAGGTGGTAGCTTGAAGGGTGTTTGGCGTCTCTTGGACACCGGCCCTAGGACTGCCGCGGAGAACATGGCGCTTGACGAAACCTTGCTTGAGTGTAAGGCGAGGGGCGTGAGCCCGAATACTTTCCGTCTTCTGAGGTTTAAGCCTCCAGCCGTCTTGGTTGGTTACCATCAGGACGTCATGCAGGAAGTGAGACTGGACTACGTCGAGGAGAAAGGGATACACGTGAACAGGAGAATAACTGGTGGAGGCGCAATATACTTCGATGAGGAGTCCATTGGATGGGAGGTCGTGGCTTCGAGGAGCTCTCTCCCGCCCCACATAGGCGTCGAGGGCCTCTTCAGGGTTATGTGTGTGGGGGCGGTTAAAGCCCTAGAGAAGCTCGGTGTGAAAGCGTCCTTCCGCCCCAAGAACGACATAGAAGTCGGGGGGCGAAAAATATCTGGGACGGGGGGAACGGAGAGAGGCGGCGCAATACTGTTTCAGGGGACGCTCCTCGTCGACTTCGACGTCGAGACCATGATAAAGGTTTTAAGGATACCTGTCGTCAAGCTTAAGGACAAGGAGATCCAGTCGGTGAGGGAGAGGGTCACGTGCCTCTCATGGGAGCTCGGATACAAGCCGTCATACGAGGAGATCAAACAGTGTCTTGTAAGCGGCTTCGAAGAGGCGCTGGGGGTTGAGTTCAGAGAGGGGAGCCTACTCGGGGACGAGGAGCTCCTGTTCCGCGAGAAGCTGCCATGCTTCAAATCAGACGACTGGGTTTTCCTTGACAGGCGGGCATCCGATGAGCCGGCAGTCCTGTACTCCGTGGCGAAGAAGCCAGGCGGGCTGGTGAGGGTATCGCTGACACTAGACAAGGAGGCAAACATCATAAAGAGCATATTAATAACAGGGGACTTCTTCGCCTTCCCGCCTAGAGCGATATACGACTTGGAGGCGGCGTTAAAGTTCTCGCCATGCGTTGAGGAGGAGATACGCATGAGGGTGAACGAGTTCTTCAAGGGGAGGGAAGAGTGCATTCCCGGCGTCTCCCCCGATGACATTGCCGACCTGATAATTGAGGCGGCCGGGAAGATCTCCTACGAGAGGTTCGGGTTGAAGGGGGACGAGTTAAACTACGTTTTCCCCGTCACCAAGAAGGCTGGGCTGGCTTCAATTGAGGAATGCGACTACCTGTTGCTCCCCTACTGCGCGAAGCACGTGGAGTGCACCTACAGGAGGGCGGAGGGGTGCGAGAAGTGCGGGGTTTGCAGCGTCGGTGACGCCTACAGGATGGCCGAGGAGGCTGGACTAACTCCTGTAACGATACAGAACTTCGAGCACCTCATGGATGTCCTCAGGCTTATGAGAGAGAAAGACGTGAGAGGCTTCATAGGTTGCTGTTGCGAGGCTTTCTACCAGAAACACAGAGACGAACTCGATGACGCGGGGGTTCCGGGGCTCATAATAACGATAGACGACAAGACGTGCTACGAGCTGGGAAAGAGTGAAGAGGCTTACAGGGGTAACTTCGAGGCTCAAACAAGGCTTAAACTGGACACGCTAGCCAAGATAATAAGCGGCTTACGCAGAAACAAGGCTGGAGGTGCGGCTACGCGTTGATGCTTTGCGACGTGGTCGTTGTTGGAGCCGGCCCGGCAGGCGTTGCTGCAGCCATAAAGTCCGCCGAATCCGGGTACAGCGCCATCGTGGTTGAGAAGGGTGATAAGCCCTCAGCTAAGCCGTGCGGCGGAATCCTCACCACGGCTTGCATGGACGTTCTTTCATGCGAGCTGGGCTTAAGCCTACCTGAGAAAGTTCTAAGCTCGCCCGCCAGCCTCGGCCTTTTCTACGTCTCCCCGAGCGGGTATGGGGGGAAACTGAGGAACTACAGGCTTATAAACGTCGATAGGTCTGCCTTCAACGAGTGGCTTAGAAGCGAAGCCGACGATAGGGGAGTCAAGGTCATGTATAACGCTAGGCTGGTGGGCTTCGAGCACTACAGGCGCGAAGTGCTGGTAAAGGTTAAGCGTGGAGGAAAAGTTGAGAGGCTGGCGGCGAGGTTCCTCATAGGGGCTGACGGAGCCCTCTCAAAAACTAGGATGTTGCTTCACCAGGATGCATGCTTCAAGCTTGCACCGGTTGTTCAGGAGCACTGGGAAGGAGACGGTAGCCTAGAAGACTGCTTCTACATGCTCCTCCTAGGAGCAAGCGTCACCCCCTTATACGGCTACTTGATCCCTAAAGGCTCAGCGTTCATCGTTGGAGCGGGGGCTCCGACGCTGAGAGAAGCCAAGGCTAGTGTTTCACGAGTCAAGGAATCCCTTGAAGGAATGGGCTTTAAACCGCGCAGGCTACTAAGGAGGGAGCACTGGTTCATACCTCACGGCACAGTCCTGCACGGAGGCGGAAACGTGGTTTTAACGGGCGACGCCGGCGGCTTCTGCAACCCCTTCTCAGGCGAAGGTGTCAGGTTCGCCCTCGAAACGGGGGCGGCCGCGGGACGCGCCCTAGAGGACGAAGACAACTTCTCAGAAACATACAGGCAGGAGGTGGAAGAGCTCGCCTCCCTCATAAGAGTCCTCTCACATTTCACAACCAACCTGGATGATGAAGCGAGGGAAAAGTTCGTTAGGCGTGAGCTTCGCAGAATACTCTAACCAATAACGAGAACGCTCAAAAAAGAAAAGAAGGAAAAAAGTCTTCCTTTTTATTCCTACCATGCCTCGTAGTCTAGCCCCATGTCCTGTAACTCTTTTTTCATCTTAGAGTAGAGCTCAACGTATTCCTTTTTAGGGGTGAGCGTCTTCATGTCGTACTTCTCGAGTATTAGTTTCTCGTTCGGGAGCCCAACCTTCGCCTTATCCTCGTACTTCGCGAGGAGCTCTTTCACTATTTCGACGCCGTCGCTCACATTTATGCCTGCGGCGGCCCTAGCCACCTCTCCACCCCACCTTCCCTCTATTCCTGGCACTCCCCCAGTTAGCCACATTCCCTCCATGCCCGATATGGTGTTCGTTATGACCGTTGCTGCTATGGCGTAGAAGGACACGTCGGTCGCCTGCTGCCCCGTAACCCCGCCACCGTAGCTTATCCACGGAACCTTGATGTTTCTCTCCGCGGCGAGGGCCTGAGCGGAGTTAGCCCAGAAAACGTCTCTTCCCTCATACCTCCCTTGAACCGTTGCGCTCATGGCTTGAGCGAAGGAGCCGCCGGAGTATGCCATCATGCCGAGCACGTGTGCTATGCCCTCAACTGCGGCTTCCTCTGGTCCCCCGATGTAAGCGTACATTGTTGGGCAACTGCTGATCCACGGGTTTATCCCGTTCTGCTGGGCGAAGAAGGCTAGGTTAAGCCTGTCGTAGTCTATTCTCATGTCTTGTATGATGTGAACCGGGCACATGCAGTTGTACTTTGTGTAGCCTGCAGGGTGGAACGAGCCCATCACCGCCTTGGCGCTCGACACGCTCATAGGGATTCCTAGGTACATGCCGGGTCTGCCCACTCGGATGGCGGCTTCCCTAAGAGTGAACCCTTCGGTCAGCCCAAGGAGGGTCTCGCTGGGGGTCTCACTTGTCGGCTTCAAGTCGCCTATACCTTGAAGTGGCAGAGCTATCAGTCCGTCGGCGACAGGCTCCTTGGCTGCTGAGAGAACGTAAGCCTTGTAAAGCTCGATGTTGCTCGTGAGTATACCGGCGGGTAGAAATGTCTTTGGCGGATCCTTGTCCTCCGGCTTCCTAGGCCTTAAAGTTATCTGGTCTCTGCCCTCCCCCAGAACAAGTTCCCTCCTCCTAGTTGCAAGGAGGCCCTTTATCTCTTCTTCGGTGAATTTCACTATTCTCTTCGTGTCCTTGTTGTAGAGGCCAACTTCCAGCAGGAGTTCGAGCCCGGCATCGAAGATCTCGTCAGCCATGCTCGCGTCGGTCATGAGAACCTCTTCCGGGTCATACTTTATCCCGTGCTCCTTTACGATCTCCTTTATCTTAGATGGAAAGAACTCGGTTTCAAAGTCTTCTTCCTTCATGAGAGGACCCGTCTGGGACCTCTCTAAAACCTCCCACAGTAGCGACAACTAAACCCCCCAAACCGCGCCTTATTTTTAGGGGCTTCGAGCATATATTTGTTTTCTTCAATCGGGAAAAATTTTTAATCTGAAACGTTCAAGTCTTTCTTTACGGTTGGACGGAGGGTTGGTGGGATGTCGACATGGGATGTTAAAGTTGATGTTGTAGTTGTCGGTAGTGGTGCCGGTGCCCTGACCGCCGCCATAGTTGCACACGATGGGGGGGCAAAGGTCGTCGTCCTCGAGAAAACAGACAAGGCTGGAGGGGCAAGCGCGGTCTCCGGGGGCGCCGTCTGGGTGCCTAACAACAAGTTCATCAGGGAGGGGTTCCAGCCCGAGTTCTGGGATCCAGACAGAAACGAGTGGGTTAAAGCCTCCGACTCCGAGGAGAAGGCGTTCAAGTATATGAAGGCGATAGCCGCTGGAAGGTCGAGCGACGAGCTAATAAGGACTTACCTTAGGACGGTGAATGAAGCCTGTGACTACTTGGAGAAGAAAACTCACGTCAAGTGGTCTCACGTCAAGCTGATGCCGGACTACTTCCCCGAGTGGGAGGGCGGGGTGAAGGGTGGCAGGGTCATGGAGGCGCAACTCATAAGCTTCAACTCGCTTCCCAAGGAGGTGGCTGAGCGCGTTAGGCTTTCTCCAGTCAGCCTTCCTATTCTGCTTGAGGAGCTGGTTGAGTGGGGCGGGCTGGCGACCATGATGAGCGGCAAATGGAACTTCAACCTCATAAACGAAAGGCTGAAGGACAGGTTCTACGGGTGGGGGACAGCGCTCATAGCCCGCTTACTATACTCCTGCTACGAGAGAGGGATAGATGTCAGGTACAACACTCCAGCTAAGAGGCTCATCGTAGAGGATGGCAGAGTGGTTGGCGTGGTGGCGGAGCATAAAGGAAAAGAGATTAGGATCCGTGCCAATAAGGGTGTGATCCTGGCAACAGGCGGCTTCGAGTGGCATGAGAAAATGCCTGCGGCCTTCCTGAGGGGGCCTATGAAGGGTCCTATGTCGCCGCCTCACAACACCGGTGATGGACACCGCATGGCGATGGAAGTCGGGGCACAAGTCGACTTGATGTCCGAGGCGTGGTGGTTCCCGACGGTTCATACGGGCGACTCTTATGATGGTAAGCCATACTACAGGGGTATATTTTTCGAGAAGGTTCTGCCCGGAGTCATAATAGTCAACAAGTATGGGAAGCGATTCGCTAATGAGGCTGCAAACTACTTCGACTTCACGAGGGCGATGCACACTTGGGATCCAAACAAGCACGAGTATCCAAATATTCCGGCATGGATGATCTTCGATGAGCGTGTGCACCAGAGCTACACAGTCTTCACTCTCTACCCTGGAGCTGAACCAACCGATCCACCCTTCAAATGGGCTGACACGCCGAGAGACCTCGCGAGGATGGCTGGAATAGACCCTGACGGGCTCGAGGAGACTATTGAGAGATTCAATAGGCACGCTAGGGAAGGCGTCGACCCAGACTTCCACCGTGGGGAAAGCTACTTCGACAAGTTCTATGGGGATCCGAACTGGAAGCCTAACCCCACGCTTGGACCACTGGAGAAGCCACCATTCTACGCCATCGAGGTATACCCAGGATGCCTTGGCTCATGTGGAGGTTTGAAGATAAACGAGAAAGCACAGGTTCTCGACTACAACGAAAAGCCAATACCTGGACTGTACGCGGCTGGAAACGTCACGGCGGCGGTGTCGGGTGGAGGATACCCGAGTAGCGGCATAACGATAGGCGCAGGCATATGCTTCGGCTACATAGCGGCAAGGGAGATCACGAAAAAGTGAATACTTCATCATTTTTGTGGAGGTGGTTGTTTGGCTGATGTTTCAGACCTCAGAAAGGCGATAGCCGATATAAGAGAGGACGCCGAGGAGGTGGCTAGGAGGCTTTTGGAGGAAGGAGTTGACCCTGTTAAGATAATCGAGGAGGGTGTGGTCAAGGGGCTATACGACTTGGGCGGCAAGTTCGAGAGGAGGCAAGCATTCATCCCCGACTTGGTTAAGGGAAGCAGGATCGCTAAGAAGTGTATTGAGCTTGTTGAGAAGGCCCTGCCAAGGGAGAAAGCTGGAGCCAAGAGGAAAGTTGTAATAGGTACGCTTCTCAGCAAGCACAACATCGGGAAGAACCTTGTGAGCACCTTTCTCGCCATCAACGGCTTCGAAGTCTACGACTTAGGGGAAAACCTTGAGCCTTGGACGTTCTACGAAAAGGCTGAGGAGGTTGGGGCAGACCTTATAGCCGTCTCGATAGTTTTCACTCCAGCCCTAACCAAGTTCGAGGAGCTGATTAGGATCCTCAAGGAGATGGGCGTCCGCGACAAGTACAAGGTGATAGTTGGAGGCGCTGTGACGTCTAAGGAGTGGGCTGAGAGCGTTGGAGCAGACGGCTGGGCGCCAGACGTGGAGGGAGCGGTTAAGCTGGCGAAGGATTTGCTGGGAGTAAGCTAGGAGCCGGAAGCATGCTTCTCCGCTTTAAATCCCAACAAAGAGTTTTCAGGATAGCTGACGTCAAAGTTGGGGGGCAGCCAGGCGAAAACCCGGCAGTGCTCGTGGGAACAATATTCCACGAAGGGGACAAAGCTGTGATTGACCCCGTTAAGGGCGTCATCGACAAGGGGAAGGCTGAGGCTGCTTTGCTGAGGCAGGATGAGCTCTCCAAGTCCACTGGTAACCCCTGCATGGTTGACGTTGTTGGACGAACTGGCAAGGCGCTCATCAACTACCTAGACTTCGTGTCAGATGTGACCGACGCCCCAATCCTTGTCGACTCTCCTTCGCCTGAAGCACGTATTGAAGCATGCAGGCACGCTGTCGAGGTAGGGTTAGAGAAGCGAATCATTTACAACTCGATAAGTCCAGACTCCAGCCTAAGAGAAGTTGAAACCCTTAAGGAGACAGGGGTGGAGAGCGCCGTCCTCCTAGCCTTCAGCGAGTGCGAGTTTTCACCAGAAGAGAAGCTAAAGCTGCTTAGTGGTGAAGGCGAGCCGCTCCTCCTAAAGGCTGAAAAGGCAGGTGTCAGGAACGTGCTCGTGGACGTCTCGCTGCTGGACGTGGCAAGCATGGCGTACGCCGCTGAATCCATAATGGCTGTGAAGGAGGCACTTGGCCTTCCAAGCGGCTGCTCGCCTGCAAACGCCTTCGACACTTGGCGCCGGGTTAACGAGCTAGCACCCCGGGCCAAGAGGACTTGTCTAGCTTCCCTCTGCGTCTTCGCCCGGTGTTTCGGGGCAGACTTCATACTATACGGCCCGGTGAGGTTGGCGGAGGCAGTGTTCCCGGCGTGCGCCATGGCTGACGCCATATTCACGTACAGCCTCGTGAAGGAGGGCTATGAGCCAGAAGACAAAAACACCCCACTCTACAAGATCTTTTAGCCGCATTTTCTCCTCAAAAATTAAAAGTTGGAGAAAGAATTTTTTATCCCAAAAAAGTTGCTTCACTCCGGCACTACTTCGACGCAATCCACGGGTACATTTCTTTCAGTTGCCTTATTGCTTCTTTCACTTTCTCCTCCGGGTATTCGTAGGACTGTAGACTGCCGTTGTTGTATGCATCGTAAGCTTGAAGGTCGAAGAAACCGTGCCCGCACAACGTGAAGAATATCGTCTTCTCCTCACCAGTCTCCCTGCACCTGATCGCTTCGTCTATCACCGCCTTTATGGCGTGGGCTGGCTCAGGCGCCGGCAAGTGTCCTTCCGTTCTGGCGAAGAGCGCTGCCGCCTCGAACACTTCAACTTGGTCGTATGCTACCGCTTTAACGTAGCCTTCAACGTTGAGTAGGCAGAGTGTTGGAGCCATTCCATGATACCTAAGGCCGCCAGCATGGATCGGCGGAGGAACATAGGTGTGGCCCAAGGTGTGCATCTTAAGCAGCGGCGTCAGCCTTGCAGCATCCCCATGATCGTAAATATACTCGCCCTTTGTCACCGAGGGGCATGCTTTGGGCTCTACCGCTAGGAACTCGACGTCCTTAGGCGCCTTTCCTCTTACCTTGTCGTAATAAAAGGGCCAGAAAGTGCCCGAAAAGCTGCTCCCCCCTCCTATGCATCCTATGATGACGTCAGGGTAGTCGTCGATAAGCTCAAACTGCTTCTTAGCCTCGAGCCCTATGACTGTCTGGTGCATCAACACGTGGTTAAGGACGCTTCCAAGAGTGTATTTCGTGTTCTCATTGCTGAGCGCATCCTCTATCGCTTCGCTTATAGCTATCCCGAGGCTTCCCGGGTTATCCGGGTCGCTTCTTAGAGTCTTTCTGCCAAACTCGGTTCTGTCGCTTGGGCTCGCGAGAACCTCAGCCCCCCAGGTCTCCATGAGAACCCTCCTGTAAGGCTTCTGTTGATAGCTCGCCTTAACCATGTAAACTGTTGCCTTCATGCCGAAGAGGCGACAGCTGAAGGCCAAGGCTGACCCCCACTGACCCGCCCCGGTCTCCGTGGTTAGCCTTTCGACGCCCTCCTTCATGTTGAAGTATGCTTGGGCGACTGCCGTGTTAGGCTTGTGGCTGCCCGGAGGGCTCACCCCCTCGTTCTTGAAGTATATTTTCGCGGGAGTCCTGAGGGCTTTTTCAAGCCTGACCGCCCTGTACATGGGTGTGGGCCTCCACACCATGTAGATCTCCCTTACCTCCTCCGGTATTTTTATCCATCTTTCTTGGCTGACCTCTTGCCTCACGAGCTCCTTCGCGAATATCCTCTCGAGCATGCTCGGGTTCACGGGGCTGCCGTCGGGGCCCATTGGCGGTGGAAGAGGTTTCGGCAGGTCTGGCAGGATGTTATACCATTGTTTTGGCAGCTCGTCCTCGTCGAGCAGGATTTTTCTCGGCGGCATTTTTCCACTTCCGTTTTCATTGCGTTTACGTTCAGAATTACCTTTTCGGGTTAAATTTAAATCTTGCGTGTACATTTATGTACATGGTGGTTCGGCTTGTGGAGCAGAATAGCCCACTACTTCAGCGACCATCCCAAACGGCTGAACGTGGCAAAGGTTCTAGTGGAAAACGGTCTAAGCGTAAGAGACGGGAAAACCTACTGCAACGAGATAGAGATCCCACCAGTCAGAGTGGCAAGGGTTGCAGGGGTCGACAGGAGAACAGTAGTGGAAACCATTAAGATGATAATGAAGGACGAAGAGCTTAGAAGGATATTCTCCCTAATAAGGAACGCCGGCCTCTCCCTTAAGGAGGTTGCACGGCCCCTAAACCTTGGAGTCGTAGAAATAACCCCATACGACCCCAAGACCGTCGGCATAGTGGCGGGAGTTACATCCATTCTAGCTCAAGAAGGGATAAGCATACGGCAGGTCATAACGGACGACCCCGAACTCAGCCCCGACCCGAAGCTGACCGTGATAGCCGACAGGAAAATACCAGGCGAGCTTATACCGGAATTCCTGAAAGTAAAGGGCGTGGCGAAGGTTTCAATATATTGAACCTTACAATTCCCTGTCCGCGCTCTCGCGTTGCCAATTAACATCTATGTTCCCTCCTCCATATCATGGAGGGCTTCTTGAGAGTCGTTAAAGGTGTTACACCGGATGAGCTGAAGAGGAAGTTTGGGGAAGCGGCTGGAAAGAGTTCGGCGAAGGCGCTCTGGGAAGGCATTGGAGGCTTTCCACCTTCTTTTCTCACGAAGCAAAGGAAGGAGCCGCTTGGACGAGGAAGGATCAACAATGAAGCCCACAGAAGGGCGGGCTGGGCTCCGAAGAGATGGGTGAAATTACGCCGTCCCGTGTTTAGATAATAAGGTGGCTGCTGTGGGAAACACGCCCTCAAGGCGGCGAGAAAGTTTGTCGGGAAGTTTCCCGGCGCAGAGCGCATTCCGGTATTCCAAGTTGGAGGCAGGTCGGTTAGGCGGAGGAGGCTGAGTTAGAGATTGAAGACGTGTAATACTTAACCAGGTGGAGCCGACGTCGTTGGAGTTCATGCTTCGTGAATGTGGACTGAGGTTAACTCTCCACTCGGCCACCCTAACTGAGAAGGAGAAATACAAGTTAGAGTTGACACGGGATGTGATGAAAACTTTGATGAAGACATGCTCCTAGGCTACGACGGCTGCGTTAAGCTTGAACTAGAAAGGTTAAAGCTTACTATGAGCAGGTGGAGCATTGGCGAGGCAGCGTTGGGAGAAGTTATGCCTTTGAAGGTAGCTATGGTAAGAGTTGAACTCTCACAAGAAGAATTCCCTTAGAGCTGAAACATTTAAGGGAAAACGCGACGTGCTCATAGGAGTTGAATCCATCAACAAGCTTGTAATCGCGCTTGATGAGGGAAGGAAATCACTGATAATTGAAACTGAAACTTAAACAAGTCAACTTTATAAGTAAATGGCGTCTTTAAATCCTTCAGAAAAATACGCAGAATTTAAAATTTAAATTTCACGTTCTAGAAGTATTTGTAAATACTTCTTGAGGGAAACAAGATGCTCCCCTTACAATTTTTCGGCGACGCGTTTCTTCTTATCGCACTCTGGGTTATTGTCGTTGTAGCGTTGTTCATCGTCGACATACTAATTGCTGTCTGGGTTTACAGGGATGCTAAAGAAAGGGGAATGGAAGCGGCGCTCTGGCTACTAATAGTTCTTTTCACAGGATTGATAGGGCTCATAATTTACCTGATAGTAAGAGAGTAAAGTAATCTCTCTTTTTCCCCCATTTAAAGGGCTGAAGCCTGCATGCTGCCTCTCTCCAATTTCTTCTCTTATTTTATGTTCGAAACGGTGAAATATGCGTCAGGCTAAGTTGCTTTTTTGGGTGTTGTGGATGTGTGATACGCTCGTTGCTTTAGGAAATTCCACTGAGGATGGCTCCGTCATCTTTGGGAAGAATAGTGATCGGCCGCCTAACGAGGCTCAAGTTTTAAGGCATTTTCCTCGCATGGAGCATCCTGAGGGGTCAATGGTTAAGTGCACTTATATTGAAGTCACTCAGGCTCCTGAGACGTATGAGGTGGCTTTGTCCTGTCCCTACTGGATTTGGGGGGCTGAGATGGGGGTTAACGAGCATGGTGTTGCCATAGGGAACGAGGCCGTCTGGTCTAGGGAGCCCTACAGGAAGACGGGCCTCCTGGGAATGGACTTGTTGAGGCTTGCCCTCGAGAGGGCTGACAGCGCCCGCAAAGCCCTGCAGGTCATAGTCGACCTGATAGAGAGGTATGGTCAGGGCGGGTCGGCTAACAGGGACTTCGAGCTAATATACCATAACTCCTTCATAATAGCTGATACGAGGGAGGCTTGGGTACTCGAGACGGCCGACAAGCACTGGGTTGCCGAGAAGGTTAGGGACGTGTGCTCGATATCTAACGGCTACACTATAAGGGATAAGTGGGACATGGCGTCGCCCGGACTGGTTGAGCACGCCATAGAGATGGGGTGGTGTGAGTCTAGGAGGGATTTTGATTTCGCCCGTTGCTACGGAGACCCGCAGATGAACGTGATAACCATGTGTTCCGAGAGGCTCGCTAGATCGACCGAGTTGCTCCGAGAAAACAAGGGGAACATAGGCGTTGAGCTCATGATGAGCTTTCTGAGGGATCACGGGGGCAAAGAGTGGGATCCTTGGAGCCAGACGAACGCGACAATATGTATGCATGCGAGTCCAAGCGTTGTGAGCAACACTGCTGGAAGCTACGTCGGTCACCTGATGGATGAGGAACATGTTCATTGGTTTTCCCCCTCATCGCCTTGCCTGAGCCTGTACATACCCGTGTTCATGGGCGGCGTCGGAGTCCCGGAGGAGGCGGGAAGAGGTGAAGGCGTTTTCAGTGCAGACTCCCCATGGTGGGTTCACGAAAAGTTTGTCCGCATGGTTCACATGAAAGGATATAGCCGACTTGTGGGCTCGGTGAAATTCGAGCTCGACGAGCTCCAAAAGAAATTCTTGGAAGACGCTTATGGCGCTAGAGAAAAATGTTTGGGGTTTTCAGCGGACGAGAGAAGTAGACTACTTAGAGAAGTTACAGAACGCTGCTTTAAGATCGCTTACAAGAAATACGAGGAGTGGAGTGAGAGGGTCTTCAAGGAAGCTGGAGGGAGGCCGCCGGAGAAGTACTACGAGTACTGGTATCTCCAGAACTACGCTGCAAACATAATCATTTAACTTCTCCCGACTTATTTGAGGCGGAAAGCATGCGAACGCCAAGCGACAACGCAATGACGAGCACCATGGCCTAAGTGGCAGTAAGAGCGGGAGCCTCCCTTCATGGTGGTAAGCCCGAAAGGGTAAGAAACCAATGTATCAAGGGATAAATTTAAGCCCACATAAACCAAGCGCAGCTTTAACATTAAAAACGGGTGTTTCTCGAAGGGCTAATGACCCTTCTAGGATACGAGGAGACTTCGACATCCTCCTTCATAACACTTAATGGTCGAGTTAAACTCTTTCCCTTTTGTTGATGATTGGTCGTTCATAATTATGTGGAATTTTCGACGTGTTTTAACCGAAAAATTTACTAAAAGGTTTTCTAAAATGTTTCTTGGTTGATATGATGAAGCTTGAGATTTGGTTTGAAGGCCCTGTTTATTACCGGCTTCCTAAGTTTGGCAGAATTGAAGCTGCAGGTAACAGGAGGACGCTTGAGGGGGCGAAGCAGTACAGCTACTTCACGATAACGTGTGACTGGTACATGCAAATACTGCAGTATGAACAGCGGAACTGCTGCACAGTCCGTTACTACCTCGTCGGGAACAAAGAGGAGTACTTCCTTATATTGCATTCTTCCGGCTGCGAGCGGCATCCTGGAGTGCTGGACTATACGGAAGTGGACAGGGAAGCCGCTATTCGGATATTACAAACCTCAAAGAAGGAGCAGCCTGCACATGGTTAATTAAAGTATTAAAAAAGTATTCTTAAGAAAGTAAAAAATGAGGGAAGAAACATAAATGGAAACATAAATGATTTGAATGTTTTCCGTTTTTATGCCGAATTTATTTTTCCTTATTCGAAGAAGTATCTGACTATGTTTTCCGGCTCCTTTCCGCGTCTTATGAGCTCTGTTACTGCTCTGTCGAGCTCTTCCTCGCTTAAGCCTATCCGCTTGAATATCTCGTTTAGAAGGTCTCTTGTCGCCCAGTCTCTTTCGACGTATGCGATGAATGCCGGTGGTACTCCCTTGCCACCCCTGTAGCTGTGGAGGGTCCACGTCCAAGCTGAGCATGGCAGAAATGTCCCGTCCGGTAGTGTTGAAGCTAGGTGATAGCACGCAGCCATGTTATCTATTGCTTCAGCCAGGCTGGCGTGTCCTTCCTCTCTAAGTTTTTCCGCTGTTTTTCTCAGGCGCTCGATGAATATTCGGTGGTTTTTGTTTTCGAAGATGGAGTGAGCTGAGAGGGCTTCAACACCCCAGTGCTCCCTTATAGAGTTCACTATGCTGACACCGAACTTTCTCTTACCGACGAAGCTTTTCCACATTTCGCCAAACCTTTCCAGCTCTACGATGTGCTTCGCTATCCTTATGAAGGTGCGGAGCTTCGGGAACTCTCCTCCAACCCCTGGCTTGAGCGTGCTCACTATAACTCTGCCTGTGAGCCTAGAGATGGCCGTGCCTTCCCTTAACTCGAGAACCATTGGTAAAAACTCTCGCTCCACCACTATGGGCTTGATGCTTACCTGCTCGAAATGTTCTGGTTTCACGTTGTCCTCCATCCATTTCCAAACCCTATTATCGTATTCTCTTCCCTCCGAAAAGCTTGCCAGCGCCAGCGCGTCGCAATAGTCACATGGTATTTCATCCACAAAGCTGCATCCGAACTTGCTTGTAAGGTTGACAGGCGGGTTCTCCCTCAGCATCCGCTTGGCGGCCTCAGCCTTTATAGCGAAGGTTTCCCCGTGGGGGAAGTGCGAGAAAACAAAGTCCACAAACTTCTTAACGCTGCCATCAGAGGAGAGATCCTCCTGGAAAACCTTGTTCAGCTCTTCCTCCAGTCTTACCATGATGGATTTGACAGCCTCGATAA
>JAHLWX010000014.1 GCA_019057675.1 Candidatus Jordarchaeum sp. LHC_1308 | reverse complement strand
TTCTTAAAGTCTAAGTTATCGCTGCACTTGCTGGCTTCACTCGGCTTTGGCGCTTATCTTGGCATGTTAGCGGAGAAAGGCTCAGAACTCCTTCATTGGTTAAGCAATAGTCTGATGGATGGGTTTGAATTAATTTTCAGTGAAAATCCTCCTACGCTGGTTTCTTCATTCCATCTACTGCTTTTATCCTGTTAGCATTATTGTTCGGGTTGTGTGCGGATTTCCGGCTTTGTGGCCGCTATTTTTAACTTTTCATATACACTATTGTTCTGTGAGTAGCATAAATTTTAAATAATTAGGTTGTAAAAGTCGTTGAGGGTTTCACGGTTTGAAGTTGGCGGCTCGTCGGGTGAAGAATGCGGCTCTTGTGTTGGAGGATGGCTCGTTCTTTCTTGGTTATGGCTTTGGTGCCGTTGCTCGTGTTTCCGGCGAGGTTGTTTTTAACACTGGAATGGTCGGCTACGTGGAAAGCTTAACTGACCCGTCTTATCATGGGCAGATTCTCACCATGACCTATCCTCTAGTTGGGAATTACGGTGTTCCCCCATACGATGCCGTTGATGAGTGGGGGTTGCCGGCGTACTTCGAATCTGCCGGCGTGAAGGTTCAAGGGTTTGTTGTTCACGAGTGTTGTAGGACACCGAGCCACTGGAACTCCGCTGAGAGCCTCGACGAGTGGCTTAAGAGGGAGGGCGTTCCCGGAATAGAGGGTGTCGATACTAGGATGCTTACTAAAAAGCTGAGAGTTAAGGGCGTAATGTTGGGAATACTTGAAGTGTGCGAGGAGGGAGTAGAGCCAGACGTCGACGAGTTGCTGAGAGAAGTTAAGCACGTAAGGGATCCTAACGAGAGGAAGCTTGCCTCCGAGGTTTCATGCAGCAAACCTGTCTCGTATGGGAACGGCAGGGGGAAAAGGGTTGTCCTGATAGATTGCGGTGTTAAGCTGAGTATACTGCGGCAGCTCTTGAAGAGGGGGGTGGACGTTGTCAGGGTGCCGTATGGCGCAAGTGCGGACGAGGTACTCGACTACAGGCCTAATGGTGTCGTCATAAGTAATGGGCCTGGAGATCCAAAGCGGGCTGTTGAGGTTGTTGACGCAGTTAAGGGGATCCTGGACGAGGAGCTGCCAGTTCTTGGCATTTGCTTCGGCAACCAGATACTGGCTCTCGCCTGTGGAGGGGACACCTATAAGTTGAAGTATGGTCACAGGTCGCAGAATCAGCCCTGCATAGACGTTAAGACTCGTAGATGCTACATTACTAGCCAGAATCACGGTTATGCTGTCAGCAAGGAGTCTCTGGATGAGACAGGGCTGAGGGTTTTGTTCGTCAACGCTAACGATAAGACCGTTGAAGGGGTTAGACACGAAAAGTTGCCAGCTTTTTCTGTTCAATTCCACCCGGAGCACAGTCCGGGACCCTTAGACACGGAGTTCCTCTTTGACTTGTTTGTGAAGATGCTGGGGGACTAAGGCCATGCCGTGCTTAGAATGGGTGAAGAAGGTTTTAATCCTCGGTAGCGGAGCTATAAAGATAGGGCAGGCGGGCGAGTTCGACTATTCGGGAAGCCAAGCATTAAAGGCTTTGAAAGAGGAAGGAATACAGACAGTTCTCATCAATCCGAACATTGCAACTATTCAAACTGATCTCCGAATAGCTGACAAAGTCTACCTTTTACCTGTAAATGTCGAGTTCGTCGAGAAAGTAATCAAGCGCGAAAAGCCTGATGGTTTGCTCTTGGGTTTCGGCGGGCAAACGGCTTTGAACTGTGGAGTTGAGCTCGCCGACAAGGGGATCCTCGACAAGTATGGAGTTGAAGTGCTTGGGACGCCTATAGAGGCTATAAGGGCAACTGAGGATAGGGATCTCTTCAGGCTGGCTATGACGGAAGCCGGTATACCCGTTTTGGAGAGTGCGCCTGCAACCTCGGTCAAAGAGGCGCTAGAAGTAGCTGAGAACATAGGCTACCCTGTTATAGTTAGGGTAGCTTACACGCTTGGTGGAAAAGGATCAGGGGTGGCACGTAACCCGGATGAGCTGGCTGAGATAGCTAGCAGAGGACTTGCACAGAGCGTGATCAGGCAAATTCTGATTGAGGAATATGTTGGAAAGTGGAAGGAGATAGAGTACGAGGTAGTTAGGGATTACGAGGACAACTGCATTACGGTGTGCAACATGGAGAACGTTGACCCGATGGGTGTTCATACAGGGGACTCTATAGTTGTTGCCCCAAGCCAGACGCTCACAAACAGAGAGTACCACATTCTGAGGGGTGCTTCGATAAGGGCGGTAAGACACCTAGGCATAGTGGGGGAGTGCAATATTCAGTACGCTCTTCACCCTAAAAGCGAGGAGTTCAGGGCCATAGAGATAAACGCTAGGCTCTCTCGCTCCTCAGCTCTGGCGTCGAAGGCTACAGGATACCCCTTAGCGTACATAGCGGCTAAGCTAGCCATAGGTTACACGCTGCCTGAACTAATGAACAAGGTTACCATGGTCACTACAGCGTGTTTTGAGCCGGCTTTAGACTATGTTGTCGTGAAGTTCCCCCGCTGGGATCTGCAGAAGTTCGTAAATGTTAGCCGTAACATTGGGCCCCAGATGAAAAGCGTCGGGGAGGTTATGGCAATAGGGCGATGTTTTGAGGAGGCGATACAGAAAGCTGCCAGGATGCTTGACATAGGGAAAGTCGGTCTTGTGGGAAACGTTGACGAGGAAAAGCCTGAACCGCTAGAGCACATAGAATACGTTCTCGCTAACCCGACTGATGAACGCTTCTTCAAGATGGTTAAAGCCTTAAAGTATGGTTTAAGCGTCGAGAAAATCTACGAGCTGAGCGGGATAGACCCGTGGTTCATCAATAAGGTAAAGAACATAATAGATACTGAGGTGGAGCTGAAAGAGGCGGGCAAAATAGGAGTTGAAAATCTTGACGAGAATGAATTGAGAGACCTTCTCTTGAAAGCTAAGAAGCTGGGCTTCTCGGACATGCAGATAGCGTCCTATTTTGGAATGGATGAGCTTGAAGTAAGAAAACTCAGAAAGAAGCTGAAGATAATTCCCGTAGTTAAGCAAATAGATACGCTGGCAGCCGAGTGGCCCGCCCAAACAAATTATCTCTACGTGACTTATGGCGGGGATGAAGACGATGTAAAGTTTGAAGGAGACGGAAAAGTCATTGTTTTAGGTGCTGGAACTTATAGGATAGGGAGCTCTGTTGAGTTCGACTGGTGTTGCGTCAACACCGTTTTCGCACTAAAAAACAACAATGTGAAGGAAGTTGTTGTTATAAATTACAATCCGGAGACGGTGTCCACGGACTACGACATAAGCGACAAGCTTTACTTTGAGGAGTTGACATTTGAGAGGGTTCTTGACGTCTACGAGAAGGAAAAACCGGTGGGCGTCATAGTTTCCGTCGGGGGACAGATTCCAAACAATATAGCTCACAAGCTCGCCAAGGCGGGGGTCAGGATACTGGGGACGGCTGGAGAGGACGTGGACCGCGCAGAGGACAGAGCAAAGTTCAGCGCGCTCTTAGAAACACTTGGCATACCGCAGCCGCCGTGGAGTATGCTCACCTCGCTGGATGACGCAAAGGGGTTCGCGAGGAGGGTTGGGTACCCTGTTCTCGTGCGTCCAAGCTACGTTCTTTCTGGCGCTGCAATGAGGGTGGCGTACACCGAGGAGCAGCTCGAAGATTTCCTTGTTCTAGCCTCATCAGTATCACGCGAGCACCCCGTGGTCATCTCGAAGTTCATAGAAGGAGCTAGGGAAGTTGAAGTTGACGGGGTGAGCGATGGGGAGGATACATTCATAGGCGCCATAATAGAGCATGTTGAGGATGCGGGTGTGCACTCTGGAGACGCAACGATGGTTATACCATCTTTCACCATCACAGAGGAAGTGAAGAAAACTATAGAGGATTATACGTGCAAAATAGCTTCTTCCCTTAAAATAAAGGGGCCGTTCAACATTCAATACCTCGTCAAAGATGGGATGGTTTACGTCATAGAGTGTAACCTAAGGGCGTCCCGCTCTATGCCATACGTCAGTAAGACCATAGGGGTCAACTTGATGGATGTGGCGGTTCCCATCATGTTGGGAAGGAAGCTGAAGGAACTTAACGTTACCGCTCCACGATACCTCCCCCACTTCGGAGTTAAAGTCCCCCAGTTCTCATTCATGAGGCTTGAGGGGGCAGACCCCGTTCTCGGCGTGGAAATGATGTCGACGGGCGAGGTCGCCTGTCTGGGTGATACTCTGGATGAAGCGTTCATAAAGGCTCTCTTGGCGGCCGAGTTCGAAATCCCGCTGGAGAAGGGCAACATACTGGTGACCGTCGGCGGCAGGAGACTCAAGGAGGAGGTGACTCCCATAGTGAAGAAGTTTTCAGAGATGGGCTACGAGATATACGCCACCGAACACACTGCGGAGGCGCTTGTCGAGGCTGGAATAAAGAATGTAAAGGTAGTCTACAAGATAAGTGAACCCCACAGGAAACCCAATATAAGAGATCTAATTCTTGAGAGAGAAATCAACATGGTCATCAATATACCTAGAACTGGCACCCTTGAAAAGTATGCTGACATGATGAGAGACGAATACATGATAAGACGCAAAGCAACAGAGTACAACATACCAGTCATCACAAACATAAAAATGGCTAAGGTTCTAGTGGCGGCGCTTGAAAGCATAAGGAAAAACGGGAATGAACTCTCGGCGAAATCCCTGAACGAGTACCTTGAAAACCTGAAAAAAGTCGAGAAACGCCTCGCCATTTGTCGAGAGGGTGTCCCGGCATGAGTGGGAAAAAATATGGAAAGGTTGACGATGAAGTTCTGAGAAGACTCATAGATGAGCTGGGAAAGGAGAACGTAAAAGCCGACTTGGTGGAAAGGTACGCCTACTCCACCGACGCGTCCCTCTTCAGCTCGCTCCCAGATGTCGTGGTTACACCCAAGAATACCGACCAGGTGGTTGAAGTTCTTAGGATAGCGTCAGAGAAGAACATACCCATCACCCCGAGGGGGGGTGGAACAGGGCTCTGTGGCGGGGCAGTCCCGCTGCACGGCGGAATATTGGTTGACCTAAGCGGAATGAACAGGATACTGGAAGTCGACCTCGACAACCTCTGCGTGACAGTCGAGGCGGGTATTACACCTGAAATGCTTAACAAGCATCTTGCAAAACACGGCTTCTTCTTCCCCCCGAGCCCTGGGAGCAAAAAAATGTGCACTGTAGGAGGAATGATCGCCACCAACGCTGGCGGAATGCATGCTGTGAAGTACGGTGTAACCAGAAACTTCGTCCTCGGACTGAAGGCCGTGATCCCCCCTGGCGAAGTGCTGAGCCTCGGAGGAAAAGTCCTCAAGAGATGCTTGGGATACGACCTCATCCAGCTCATAATAGGCTCGGAGGGAACGCTGGGAATAGTAACCGAGGCAACCTTAAGGATCCTCCCGCTCCCCGAGAAGTCGGCGGTGGTTGTAGCCTACTTCAGGGACTGCTCGACCGCTGCCAAGGTTGTCAACGCCGTCCTTAGGCGGGTCATACCGTCAGCCATAGAGGTTCTCGACGAAAAGTCGATAGAGGCAGTAAACCGCTACGTTCCATCGCTTAACCTGCCTCAAGCAGGGGCAGCCCTCTACTTTGAGATCGATGGCAGCGAACAGGAAGTTGAGGGACAACTCAAAGTGATAGTTGACGCTTGCAAGATGCATGGAGGAGAAACCGAGTGGACTAGTAACCCAAATGAGAAGGAGAGACTTCTGGCGGGTAGGGAAATCGTGGGGGGCGCCATAATGAACATCGACAAGAGAAGAGTTAGGGTCTACGAGGCTGAGGATGTATGTGTCCCCCTCGCCCAGCTCCCCCACTTCATCGAGGAGGTTCACCGTATCTCGGAAAGATATGGGATACCGGTCTGCATATATGGGCACGCCGGGGACGGAAACTGCCATTCAGGAATAATGATAGACCCCACCAGCCGGGAAGAGTGGGAGAAGATGAGGATGATGTCACGGGAAATATACGAGCTGGCCGTCAAGCTTGGCGGAAACATAAGCGGGGAGCATGGCATAGGTTTGCTAAGAGCAGAATACATGGAGAGCATCCATGGGCCGTCCCTCCGGATCATGAAGGAAATAAAAAAAGCATTTGACCCCCAAGGAATACTTAACCCGGGAAAAATGAGCATCAGCTAATTTCGGATTCCTCCGAGAGGCCAATCATCCTCACGGTGCATTTTTCCTTCCACACTCGCCGTGTAACGTTTAGTGAAGAAGGACTATGACAACCTTTTTAAGTTAAGATCGATGGTAGAGGTCTAAGGCTATAATTCATCTTCCTCATGTACGAAGGGAGGTGGATGTTTGAGCGGTGAGCATGTTGAGGGAGGAGCGAAACTGCTTACTGGAGAGGAGCTGAAGAGGGAGGCTAGAGCGCTCAGGAGAGCAAGCCTCTGGTTTGCAGCAAGACACAACCTGTTCTTGGTCGCGCCAGCTATACTGACGTTCCTAACAACCGCGCTCTTAATCTTCGCCGCGCTCAAATTGCTTCAGTGGATCCTTGACACCTTCTATTTGGTTAATCCTGGACTCTGGTGGATTCTGGGGGCACCCACCCCGACCTTAACCGGGCTGAGCGTGCCGCTGACCGCCACATCGCTAGCGTTAGCTCTGGCAGCGATACCTATAATCCATGTTGCCGCCAAGTTCATCTACTTCCTCTACCTGCTGGTCTTCGCCAAGATCCTCGTTAAGCCTATCCCTGAAGGTTACTACCCTTACACTCCAGCTAACCCAATAGTGAGGCAATTCATACTGAACGCCACGATAACAGGCACCTTTCTGAGCTTTTTCGGCGAGGGACCATGGGCTAGAGCGGAGCTAAGCCGCATAATGTACAAAGCTCTGGGCGCGAGGCTCGGGAAAGGCGTCTTCCCCGCGACGATACTAGACCCATGGATGGTGGAGATCGGTGATGGAACAACGATGGGTGCCTATAGTTGCGTTGCGGGACACGCCATAGAAGGCGATAGGATAATGTTTGCTCGTGCAAAGATAGGGAAGAACTGCGTGCTTGGGTTCCGCTCGCTTGTGTGGCCGGGGGCTGAGCTCGGAGACAGAGTGATAATCGGGACATATTCTATGGTTCCCAAGGGAGCCAAGCTCCCAAGCAACACCGTGTGGGTTGGAGCACCCGTGAAGCTCGTCAAAAAACTCGATGAAAAAGAGGGAAGCGAACAAGAGAAAAAAGAAGTCGCCCAGCAGCGATAGCCAAGTAGTCACTAAGCAGGGTGTTTAGCTGTTGTCGAGCAACCACGGTAAAGCAAACATTAAATCCAAAGTACTCGGAGAATGATTTTTCTCTCGATTATTTTTCCCTTTGACTACCTTTTTCATAACTAATTATTTTAGAGTTGTATTGTGTCTGAAGGAGAAAAAGTTTATCTTTAGCGGATTCATAGTGAAATTTTGGTTCATGTTTTTATGGGTAGAAAAGTTGTTGTGGTGTCTTCTTTGAGCGACCCCATTACTGTTGTGGCGCGTGCTGTGGGAGGGGTTGAAGCACGCTTGATAATACTTAGAGAGCTTTTGGAGGGGCCGAAGACCGGGTTAGATTTGAGGTATGCTCTTGCCAGGAAGCTGGGAGTTTCCCCGAGATCTATTTCGGATGCCAAACTTTACTTTAACCTTCAGGCTTTGGAAAACAGCGGTTTAATCGTGCGCTACAGGGACTGGAAAAGCAAGTACGCTGAGATTAACCCTAAGATGTTGCAGGCTGTGAGGAGGTACTTGAACGTTTCCACGTCTGTTTCCTGCCTTGCAGCCTTGGACTCGGAGCCACTGCTGATGAGGGAGATAGGGTGGCGCTTGAAGGAGCAGGAGGGGATATCTCCAAGCAAGTATGTTTTCATAGCAGAGAACAAAATGAAGGGGAAAATTGGAGGGCGTGTAGAGGAGACAGAGGTGGTATGGGTTAACGACGAAGACCTCTACGACTACGAGAAAGTTTACAGGATAGCTGAGGACGCTTTAAAGAAGCTCATATTCAAGTACGAAACAATAATAGATGTAACGGACGGTACTAGAGTGACCGTTGCAGCTCTACAGCAGCTGGCATGGGAGTATGGTTTGCGCGTCTTCTATCTTAAAGGCAAGCCGTATGATAAAAGGAGGGTCGTCTGGATAAAGAACGGCTAAGATGAGGATCCGACGAAAACGCCGTCCCTCACAATGGGCACTGTGACGCTTACGTTCAGCTGTGAACAGTACTCCACATCCCTCCAGAAGCCGAGCTCCGCAAGACGCCTTGCACTAGGCGAGTTCACAACACACTCCTCATGGCTGGGCGGCTCCACGCCATCGATAAAGCACTTTATGATACACGCCGTCATGTAATCCTCCGGACTAAATTCTCCCCGCCTCCCCGAGTGGACAACTGTAACCTTTCTGCCACTTTCGAGTGACTTGCGCCTAGCTAAGCTGGCAACAGCCTCAGCATTTCTAAGGCATCCCGCGAGTACTAGTGGAGCCCTCAGAGCCTGCTGCACTACACGCGTAAAGTTCGTCGTCGTCAGAACCACTATTTTTCCCTCCACAGCTTCCCGGGTGAACTCCAAGGGAGAATTTCCGAAGTCAAACCCAGGGATCCTCAGCCCGCCTCTCTCGCCTGCAAGTATTATGCCTCCCCTAAAAACACCTGAGAGCGCTATAGCTTTGCTTCTCGCCTCATCCACCGTGGCAGCGGGAACAACCCCCGCTCCCCCATTCTCCAATATAGTGGTGACCGTAGTGCTCGCCCTCAAGGTGTCAACCACTATCACAATATGTCCATTAATAGCGGCTCTGAGTGCGCCCTCTGAACCAAATGCTAGCCTAGCGATCATCTCGATACCTTCAGGAGGAGGTTTGGCATGGTGTCCCCTCTAAGGCCGAGGCGAAGAGTTTCGAGAGGAATAACATCGTCGGGCTGAATGTTCCCAAGGTTAACATTGGGACCAAACTTCTTTATCAGCCAGACCTGCTGGGACTTTAAAGGAGCCTCCCACATGATCCTTTCCACTGAAATCTCTTGAGTTATAGACTCGACGAAGTCCTCCTTAACGTCACCTTTCGCATCGTAGGGGCCTATTCCCACCCCGCTCTCCCTGGCCTCAACAACGACGTAATTCGCTCCAGCCTCAAGTTCACGCTTCATCATCCCTATCCTGTCCGAAAGGGAGAGGGAAGCATCCTCCTCCGGCTTTTTCCTTCCAACCTCGGTGATGACAGGGTTAAAATCGAAGTCCTTTGCGATGCGTACAAGCTCAAGTTTCTCCTCAAGGCCCATCTTAACTATTCCACTGGAAACTTCGAGTGATGTAAAGCCAAGCTCCCTAAGAAACCTGAAAAACTCGTCGACCTTCCCCTTGGCGAAGGCTACCTCCACGCTGGAGCCGCCAGGCATAACCCTCACGTCGAAATTTTCACAGATCTTAATCTTCTCCTTAACCGCCTTTAGGGGGATAAGAAGCCAAGTGCACCAGCCAAACTTCCAGAAGTCAATGTACTCGCCAGCAACCTCCATCAGACCACGCATCTCAGACGGGGCAATACCCCGATCGATCGCCATAGTTAAACCAGACGACCTAGGCTTCAGTTCTCTCTCCACAGGTGAGAGCTCAAACAATTGAGGACACATAGCTCATTCACCTGACCGGCGGAAATCCTCCTTAACGTTCAAACAGAACCAGCTTTAAAATTTACGCAACGAAGCCCTTAAAAAGAGACGCGCCAAAAAGAAAGGAGAAAAATATTTTTTGAAGGGTATCCCCCTGCTGGGGGTGGTTCCCGCCTCCGCGCCGTTATTTTGGAAGGCGGGTCATCCCATACCCTGGAAGGGAAGTTTAGGATTCGCTTAGTTTGATGTCTTTCTCCGCTATTTTTTCGTCCTTGTGGTTGAGGACAACCAGGTGGGCACCACACCCTAGTCAGCAGTCGTAAGCTCTCATGATCATTTCGATCAGGTTTAAAAGTTTGGGATCCACTTCAACCATACTTCAACCCCCAATTTACTTGAACCATGGTTCGGGTAACTTAAGCTTTTCGTGAATCTTCTCCTCGAAAACCTGCTTCGCCGCAACCAGCATCGACTTCTCAACGGCAGCAATGTTGTTGTTCGTCGCCACTATCAGGTTCGCCTTCTTAATAACGCCTTCGTCATCAGTCCAGTAATTGTATATCAGCGTCCCTCTAGGTGCTTCAACAATAGCTACGCCGTTTCCCTCTTTCGGGCGGACGTCAGCCCGCTTGACGTCAGCACTAACTATCTCTGGGTCCTCTAAGAGCTTCCTGGCCTTCTCGACTGCCTCCATCAATTCAACAATCCTCGCCCAGTTATATGCCAAAGTCGCATGGCAAGGTCTGCCGACAGCATCCCTGAACTCCTTAAGCAGCTCCTGAGCCTTGGGGGTCTCCATTTTGTCGACAATGTTAACTCTAGCTAGCGGTCCCGCCCGCCATACGCCTTCAGGGTAGCCTGCAGGCTTAAAGAAGATGTGCGTTGCGTAGGAGTGCGGAGCAATATGCTCGCCAGAATACTTTATGTAGTCCTTTTTCGGGAAGTCTGCAACTATCTTGCCCTCCGGATCCATAACTCTGACAGTCGCATTCCTGTCATAAACCGTGTGCATGCCTCCAACGTTCAGCCCAACATAGTATGTTGGCACAACACCAAGCTTCGTTATCACGTCAAGATAGCCTTCAATAACCTTCCTCGCGACATCAACGGTGAAGTCAGTGAGCTCCTCAGCCTCATCGATAAGTTTCAGCAGCTCGTCTCTCTCCTCCTCGCTGAGCCTCTTAGTCATCCCACCGGGAACACCAGTAACCGGGTGAACTGAACGGCCACCAACATACCTGCAAATCGTCTGACCAACACGCATCAAAGCAATAGCTTTCTTAACGGCGTCAGGCATGTTCTTGAAAACACCAACAAGGTTCCTGACTGACGGGTCGGCAAACGGGCCAGCCAAGAAGTCCGGGGCGGCTAAAGCATAAAAGTGAAGTGCATGGCTCGAAATCTGCTTTCCCTGCATCATCAGGTCCCTTAGCTTAACAGCCGCTGAAGGAGGCTCAACACCCCACGCAGCCTCAACAGCCTCAAGCGAACAAACGTGATGGGGCTCAGGGCATATTCCACAGATCCTCGGCGTTATCTGTGGTGCTTGTTCGGCGAGGCGTCCTTCGAGGAACTTTTCGAACATGCGTGTTAGTGTAACGCAGAAGTTTAAGTCTTCTACGCCGCCTTTCTCATTTAGCTTGATTACTATATTGGCATGTCCCTCAAGCCTTGTCGCAGGCTCTATAACAACAACTTTCTCTTTTTTGCTCATCGATTACACCACCTGCTTTTCCTATATCGCCTACTTTTTCTTAAACACCGATTTTGGAATTATTGAGGATGGAAGCGTGAATCTGCTGAAGGTGCCTATGACGTCTTTGACTGTCTTAACGAGTTCCTCCGGGCTGACGGACTCGTAGTCCACTAAGCTAGCTAGGGCGCTGAGCATCTTCGCTCCTTGATCCATCACGTTTGGTCCGGGCCCCATGCATCCCTTACATGGAAATCCGGCGGATGGGCAGACGGCGCCGCACCCCTCCCTAGTTGCTGGACCCATACATATGTAGCCCTGCTCCAACAGGCATTTTTCAGGCTCGGGGATTCCCTCGAAATCTCTCTTCACTTTTTTGAGAACTATTACCTCTGACTTGATGCGTGGACACTCATCGCACAGGGTTCTCTCTTTGAGCTTTGGCATCTCCCCTCTCAGAAGACTGGTTATCGCCTCAGCTATTAATGGTGGTTCAGGCGGACACCCTGGCAGGAAAAGGTCATACTTCACGTACTCACGGTTCGGCTTAACGTACTCGAGCATCTTGGGCACGTATTTGTCCGGGATTCTTCCGTCAACCACGCTTTCGGCTTCTTTGAACTTTCGTGAGAGAGCCTCATCAATCGAGTAGAGGTTTAAGAGTGAGGGTATGCTACCATATGTGGAGCAGGTGCCGTAGGAGACGAGTAGCTTGCATTTTTGCCGTGTGAGCTTTAGGAGGTGGAGGTCCTCCTCGTTTCTGCAAAAGCCCTCGGTGAATCCGACGTCAACGGATCCGTCGGGGAGCTTTTCAACGTCGTGTAACTTGTAATCTGCCACGGTGTGCCAGAACACTATCTCCAGTTGCGGCAACACGTCGATAAGAGTTTCGTGTAAGTCTAATAGGCTTTGATGGCAACCCCAACAGGAAGCCAGCTGCGCGAACATTACCTTTACAGGCATAAGAAAACCTCCTAACTTGTTTTTCGGAGCGGGCTAGGCCCAAGCTCCTTGAGCATGTTAACGAATTCCTCCGTGGTTTTTACGAGCTCTGCGCCTTCACTGGCAGAGATCCACCTGAGCATTAGCCTCTCGGGCTCGATGCCCAGCTGCTTAAGCATTTCTTTTAACAAGGCGATCCTGCGTTCAGCCCTGTAGTTTCCCTTGACGTAGTGGCAGTCCCCCGGGTGGCAGCCTGCCACTAGGACGCCGTCGGCGCCCAGCTCGAAGGCTTTAAGGACAAATTGAGGGTCAACCCTGCCACTACAGAGCACCCTGACTATTCTCACGTTCGGGGGATACTGCATCCTGCTGGTTCCAGCCATGTCGGCGCCTGCATAGCTGCACCAGTTGCAGAAAATGCCGAGAATCTTAGGTTCAAAGTCACCAGCCAATTTTTCATCTCCTTCTTCGTGGTGAGGCGCTAACGTAGCTGCAAGGTTTCGTATTCACGAAGAGTTTTTCATATTTTAAACTTTTGGGAAGCCGGTGATATGTGGGGGAAACGTAAAAGGGGGCCTAAGAGCGGTGAACAAGTTTTTAATTAAGTTATTCTGAGTTGGTAAAAACCGATGCATGTTTGTTTTTTGGGAACAAAAAGATATTTATTTTAGATAGTTATGTTGATTGACGATGAGGGGGTATTTCCCCCGGCTATTATTAGCTGTAACTGAAATTGTAGAAGGGGTCTTCATGAGCCAAAAGAAAGGTGCTGAGGACGTTCGCATAGGGGTTTTCGTCTGTCATTGTGGTACTAACATTGCCGGCGTCATAAACGTTGAGGAGCTTGTTAAGTATTCTTCTAAGCTTCCCGGAGTGGTTGTCGCCAAGGATTACCGCTTCATGTGCTCTGACCCCGGCCAGAAGATGATCAAGGACGCTATAAGGGACTTTAACCTTAACAGGGTTGTGGTCGCCGCGTGCAGTCCGAGGCTCCACGAGGAAACGTTCAGGAAGGCTGTGGAGGAAGCCGGGCTAAACCCGTTCCTCTTCGAGATGGCCAATATCAGGGAGCATTCCAGCTGGGTTCACATGCGATACCCGAAGGAGGCGCTTGAGAAGGCCAAGGACATTATAAAGATGGCGGTCGCTAAGGTTAGAAACTCGGAGCCCTTGGAGGTCATGAAGGTTCCGGTGAAGAAGTCTTGCCTCATAATAGGAGGAGGCATAGCTGGGATCTCGGCTGCACTGGACTTGGCGGATGCCGGGTTCGAGGTTCACTTGGTGGAATCTACGCCCTCTATCGGGGGTCGGATGGCTCAGCTTGACAAGACGTTCCCAACTATGGACTGCTCCGCCTGTATATTGACGCCGAAAATGGTCATGGTGGCGCGTCACCCTAACATTAAACTTCACGCGTACAGCGAAATTGTGAACGTGGACGGATACATTGGGAACTTCAAGGTTAAAATACTGGAGAAGGCTAGGTACGTCAAGGGGGACGCGTGCACCGGGTGCGGCCTCTGCTCCGAGGTTTGCCCGGTCTACGTGCCTAATGAGTTTGAGATGGGGCTCGGTGCAAGAAAGGCGATATACGTCCCATTCCCCCAAGCTGTTCCCAACACGTTCACTATAGACAGGGACAAATGCATAGAGTGCAATCTGTGCACTAACGTATGCGAGGCTCAAGCCATAGATTTTAACATGCAGGATAAGGAAGTCGAAGTCGATGTTGGAACAATAATAGTCGCCACGGGCTATGACATATTCCACCCGTACGAAATGTACCAGTACGGGTACGGCAAGTATGAGAACGTGATAACGTCCCTTCACATGGAGAGACTCCTCAGCGCCTCCGGTCCCACAGGCGGAAAAGTGATCGTTCCCTCGACGGGCGAGAAACCTAAAAAGATAGCCTTCGTCCAATGCGTAGGCTCAAGAGACGAGCACTTCTTCCCATACTGCTCGAGGGTCTGCTGCATGTACAGCCTTAAGCATGCGAGGCAGATAAAGGAGAAGTATCCGGACGCGGAGGTCTACATCTTCTTCATAGACGTTAGGGCCTTTGGTAAGGGGTACGAGGAGTTCTACGAGATAGCAGCTAGAGAATACGGCGTGAAGGTGATGAGGGGGAAGGTTGCAGAGATATACGAGGACCCGAAAACGAAGAAACTCATGGTCAGGGCTGAGGACAGCCTTCTGGGAGAGCCTATCGAAATGGACTTCGACATGGTTGTCCTAGCGCCAGCGGTGAAGCCCAGCGCGGGAGCCGAGAAAGTGCAGCGGATACTGAAGCTCTCAAGAAGCGCGGACGGCTTCTTCCTTGAGGCACACCCCAAGCTGAGGCCCGTGGACACCTTCACAGACGGCGTGTTCCTTGCAGGCATGGCTCAGGGCCCAAAGGATATACCTGACGCCGTCGCCCAAGCGAAGGGTGCTGCAGCAGGAGCAGCAGCTCTAATGGGTAAAGGAGAAGTTACCGTAGAACCATACTACGCCGTAGTTAACCAGGAGATCTGCAGCGGCTGCAAGACGTGCTCCGGGATCTGCCCGTATGGAGCTATAAGTTACAATGAGGATGGCAGAGCGACGATAAACACTGTGCTCTGTAAGGGATGCGGCGCATGCGCGGCGGCATGTCCCTCCAACGCCATAGAGCCCAACCACTTCAAGTTCCACCAGATCCTAGAACAAATAATTGCGGCGTTCGAATAGCAAGCATCACTGCTCCCTTCATTTCAAACAGCTTAATCAACCCTTCTTTATCAAAAACTTATCTTTTTTTTCATCTTCAGAAAGTTTATGTTTGGGCTCGACGGAAAAATACGCCAATTTTTTGTAAAAGATAAAACCTACCGTTTAACTAAAAGGGAATTTCACGGGTAAAAATAGCTAACCGCATTTCATGTAAATTCTAAACCACCTGCAAGAGAAAGACTTTACATTAACTTACACTTAAAGAGTTTCGTCAGTGGTTTCAGGGTAGTTAACCTCTTTTTAAACTACATCAATGGAACAGATGGGCAACTGAATTCCCCGTATAATAGGGTAATGTGTAGCTGTGTAAAAGACCTTGGTGTGCCGTTCTTACGGTTGGCTGCGAAACGTCCCTGCAATTAATCCTCATGTTTTAGGAAGACAACACAAAGAAAACATGAATGTTTAAAAAATAATATAACAGCTGCCAGACGACCCTAATGGATCTTATTAAGAGGAAGCTTCAGGCATCAGCGTCGTCCTACAGTTTACTAGGAAAGGAATCGCTTGCGCGAAGTGAGTCCATTAACTCATCACTCGTCTCCTGAAGAGGTAATTGGCGAAAACATTTTATAGAGTGCGTCGAAACGTAAAGGTGGACGAGGTCATCTTGTACAAAGCACTAAAAAGGTGATTGGCGTGTCATCCTCGCAGCTTATCAAGAAGTTCGACACCGACTTCACGAATGAAGTAATAGAATACGGCTCGAAGTTCTTCGAGGACGTGGAGAACGTGCGAAGTTGCATACAGTGCGCCACATGTACCGGGTCTTGCCCCTCTGGACGTGAAACTGCTTGGCGCGTGAGGAAACTAATAAGGCAAGTTCAGCTTGGACTTAAGAATGCCGCGATAAAAAACGATGTGATCTGGGACTGCACCACCTGCTTCAGCTGTCAGGAGAGGTGCCCCAGACTGATCCCTGTGACTGACGTTGTTCGTACCGTAAGGAACATCGCCGTGCGCAACGGCATAATGCTCCCCCGACACGTGCAGGTTGCCGGTCTCTTGATAAAATATGGTCATGCTGTTCCTATCAATGATGAGACGAAGGCTGTTAGGAAAGAGATTGGACTGAGCGAACTCCCACCCACGGTTCACTCGTTTCCCGACGCTCTAGGCGAGGTTAAAAAGCTACTTGACGGGACAGGATTTACCAAGCTCATTGAGGAAGCATCCAAGGGGGTTCAAAAATGAGCAAGTACGCTTACTTCTTAGGCTGTCTGACTCCAAACAGGTATCCGGGAATTGAGGCGGCGACAATAGACCTCTTGAGGATGTTTGACATAGAATTGGAATATATGAAGGGGACGTCCTGCTGCCCCGCCCCCGGCGTTTTTGGCTCCTTCGACCTTGAAACTTGGCTCACGGTGGCCGCTAGAAACATAACTATAGCTGAGGAGATGGGGAGGGATATTACGCTTACATGCAATGGGTGCTTCGCTACGCTTCAGGAGGCGGATCACATCCTCAAACACAATAGGGATCTTTTAAAGACGATTAACGGTCACCTTTCAAAGATCGGGAGAGAGTATAAGGGGACAAGCAGCGTCGTTCACGTTATAGAAATCCTCTACAACGATATTGGCCCTGAAAGGATAAGCGACATGGTTGTCCAGCCCCTCGACGGGGTTAAGGTCGCATGCCACTACGGGTGCCACTTCCTGAAGCCGAGCTCGGTGAGGCAGAGGGGAAACCCTGAAAACCCGACAATACTCGAGGAGCTGGTTGAAGCAGTTGGAGCAACCCCTGTAGACTACAGGGATAAGGGGATGTGTTGCGGCGCGGGTGGCGGCGTCAGAGCAGGAAAAATAGATGTAGCGTTGGAAATGACAAGAAAAAAGATCGAGGCAATGAACGAGGCTGAAGCAGACTGCGTAACCACGCCTTGCGTCTTCTGCCAATTCCAGTTCGACATGGGGCAGACAGAAATCAACAACAAGCTGGGAGCCGACAAGTACCATCTTCCAGTAGTATTCATAACGCAGCTGATAGGCTTAGCCTTAGGGTTGTCGCCGCGAAGAATGGGGCTTCACAGGCACAGGATCCCGGTGAAGCCGCTCCTAGACAAAATATTCGCCTAGAAACCCAAATTAAAAACAGGAGAAGAGCTAAAAAACTATCTCTGAAAAACTATTTTTGTTTCTCTATTTTTCGTGTTATGGCGTCTCCGACTTCGCTTGTTCTGCTTGGTTTTACACTCACGTATTTTCCACGGCACAGGTCTGGCGTCCTAACCTTTCCCTCCGCCAGCACCTCAGCTACCCCCCGCTCTATTAGTTGTGCGGCTCTCCTGCAGGAGTCGTCGCTGTGCCTCTGGGCGAGCCACTCGAGCATCATTTTCGCCGAGAGAATGGAGCCTATGGGGTTCGCCACGTTCTTGCCCGCTATGTCGGGCGCGGTTCCGTGAACTGGCTCAAACATGGCGTGCCTGTCCCCTATGTTCCCGCTGGGCGCCATCCCCATGCCCCCTATCAGAACCGATGATAAGTCCGAGAGTATGTCTCCGAACATGTTCGTCGTCACTATAACGTCATAGTGTTCTGGAGCCCTTATCATCCACTGGGTCATCGCGTCCACATAGACGTAGTCCCGTTCCACGTCAGGGTACCTGGCGGCGACCTCGTCGAAGACCCTCCTGAAGAACCTGCAACCGTCGAGCACGTTGCTCTTGTCGACGCACGTCACCCTACGTTTCCCATCAGCGGGAGCCCCGTTCCTTGAAAGGCACATCTTGAATGCATAATCTATGATCCTTTCGCAGCCTTTCCGTGTCAGGATTCTAACATCCACGGCTGCGTCCTCCACTCCGCCCCTATCTAGGATCCCCCTTATTGAAGCGTAGAGGTCCTCCGTGTTCTCCCGCACTACGACGAAGTCGACCTTCTCTTTGCCTGGAGCGAGAGGCTCAACTCCCTCATAGAGATGGGCTGGCCTAACGTTAGCGTAGAGGTCTAAGCCGAACCTTATGTTCAAGAGTATTCTTATTCCCGCAAGTTGCCCGTCCGGAAGAACCGCTTTAGGCCACCCAACCGCCCCGAAAAGAATGGCGTCAGCCTCCTTGCACGTTTCGAAAGCATCGTCAGGCCATTCCTTCCCCACCTCTAAGTAGTACATTCCTCCACATGGAACCTCCACGTAGTCCAACTTGAAGCCGCCAGCAACGTCAGCAGCAGCATCTAGGACTTTGACGGCTTCGGGGACAACCTCCCGCCCGACGCCGTCGCCAGGAAGAACAGCAATCTTGTAGCGCCTCAACACTAGCACCTCAACATAGAAAGACTTAAGGAAATACGGCTCTAAAAACAACTTTAAACCTATCCAACCAAAGGGAAGGTTGAAGAAAAACAAAAAAGTGGGATCTAAATAACTTTGTTGAGTACTTCTAGTAGTTCCACGACCTCGAGTTTGGAACCGCCAGCTGCCACAGCGTCACTCAGGTTTCTTATGCAGAACGGGCAAGACGTGACGATAGCCTCGGCACCCGTGGCTTCTGCCTCCTTCACTCTCTCGAGCGCAGTCCACAAGGCGAATTCAGGGTATTGAGTCTTAACTCCGCCACCAGCGCCGCAGCACCATGAGTCCTCCTTTATGCGGTACATTTCAACCAACTCGACTCCCGGTATCGCCTTGAGGATTTTTCTTGGAAGCTCGTACCACTCGTCCTTCTTCTTTTTGATCTCCCTCTCGTCGACGAACCAGTTCTTGCTCTTCTCTAACTCTTCGCGCTCGACGTCGAGGGCGATGTGCCTCACGAGGTGGCATGGGTCGTGCCAAGTAACCTTTTTCTTGTAGCTTCCCTTAAAGTTTAGCTTACCTTGGTCTATGAGCTCAGCCACGAACTCCAATGTGTGCTTGGGTGTGAAGGGCAACTTGGATCCACTGTACTTGGGATAATCCACCCTAATAGTTCTGTAACACCCAGCGCAGCTGAAGAGAAGCGTGTCGTAGTCTTTAAAGGACTTAATGTTCTCGTTCATAACCCTCTTGGCTTCCTTGCGCTGGCCTGTCCTGAAAAGCGGCGAGCCACAGCAAACCTCATCCTCGAGGACAGCGAACTCAACACCAAGCTTGTTCAACAATTCAGCGGTAGCCTTCGCCACCTGCTTCTGCCTGTAGGAAGCTGTGCACCCGACAAAGTATGCAATGCTTGCATCCCTCTTTGGCTTAACCTTCGTCTCGTTAAGCCACTTAGTCCTCTCCTCGTGCTTCTCCCCGTAGGGGTTGTTAAGCTGACTAACGTTCTTGCCTAGGGCGGCAGTCTTCGGTGGAAGTGGAATGCCTGCATCGACACACGCCGCCCTCGCGGCCTCAATAAGGTCAACGGTGGGAAGCTTATTCTCACACTGCGCTTGACAGTTGCCACACGTGGTACATGGGAAAATCAGGTCCCTTACGCTTTCGCTCGGCTCAAGGTTGCCCTCAAGTATTGATCTTAAAATCCACATCCTGCCACTGTTAAGGTAGCCTTCCCACAGCCGGTAATAGGTTCCCGAGGGGCATCCTTCAATCATACCCTCATAAAGCGTGCCCTTGTACTCCCCGATGCCCTCTCTGTCAGGCTCTCCTGAAAAGCTGAACATGCAGGCTTTGCAGTGAATGCAGCGGAAGAGTTCCTTTTTCATTGCTTGGAGGCTTTCCATCTTCTTCATCTCCATGCTACGCTACGCGAGTTTATTATTTAAACTTTGCCGCCCAACAGGAACTGGACGGTTTCGTTTTTCCATCACGGCGAATGAAATATAAATTTTACCGTTTAACGCGGTCGATCCGCCCGGTATGTATGATGCTGCCTAATCCCCGTCAACTTGCTGCGCGCACTTCACTAGGTATTTTCTGGGATGAGGTTGCTATCCAAGGCATTTTCTGATTTTTGCCGCTTCTTGGAGGTACTTTCGGGCTTCTCTCCTGTCCTCCTCGATGTATGAGATTAGGAAATTACTTATGGTGTTCTCGTGTTTCCTCTGGAGGAGACTCCTCGGGCCTGTTTTTACCTCTAGGTGGTTTTGGGCCGATTCGATATCCTCCAGTACTTTTGATATGGCGGATGAGAGTCTTTCTTTTTCTGTTCCAACCCTCTCAGCTATTTTTTCATATGCTTCTATGAGCATGTTTATGTTGCCCCATGAAAGGTAGCCTGCAGCTGTTTGTATGTCGTGCTTTATGTTGATGTAGTGGGCGACAACGGCGTCCCACTCTTCTTCGTTCAGCTCGCTTAGCGCTCTTAGCCCTAGCATCTCGGGTGGTATTCCTAGGGTATATAGTGCAGCTGCGAATGGTATTGCTCTGGGAAGCGTGACTCCACCCACGCTTCTGCTGTATCCGAAGAGTCCTATGTGAAGTTTCCTGGATCTTCTTTGAGGGACGTAGGATGCAACGCTGTTTATGAGAGGTGCCAAGTTCACTATTGTTTCCTGGTAGCTGGCTTTGAGCTTCCGTGTCGCGTTGAGGAGCGCTTGTTCCTCGTGTGGCTCTAGGGTCTCTGGCTCGCCGTTTGGTAGTGTGGTATTCAGTGTACTGATGGTTCTCTTCACTTCCTCGACTGGGTAATCGTATTTTAGTGCGGATTGTATGGTTACCGTGTAAACCCCCCTGTACTCTCTTAGGAAGTTTTGGAGGTTGCTGGTGGAGAGGTGTCCCCTGAAAGGCATTGTTCCAACGCCTATTATCGGGTAGATCGGTATTCCCGTTTCTTCCTCCATTTTTTTGAGCTTTGAAAGTGCGATTTTTAAAAGGAGGACTGCTGAAATGATACCATAGTTGAGGGCTGGGTCGGATCTGGCTAGGAATACTCTGAGGTAGGGCGGCTGAACGGTGTCCAAGTACGGTTTCACTATTCTTTCAGCTTCCTTGAGGCTTTCCATGTCCTCTATGAGGGGGATGACCTCTATGGTGGCCGGCTTGAAGCAGCCAATCCAGTCCTTTACCCTCACTGAAGAGTCAAGCTCCAGCTCCTGAACCCCAACAATGGCCTTCCTGTAGTAGTTAAGTAACCATACGAGCTCTCTGCTGTCCGTAGTGAAAGGCAGTATGACCTCGAATATTGGAGTAACCTCTTTACCGTAAAACTTGGATGCCACGTCGCAGCTTACCGGTATGTTCACGAGGCTTTCAACCATTATTTTTCTCTCAGCCTCATCGACCCTGGGATTTGGAAGCCTATAAGTCAGGAAGACGTCTCTCCCAATTATGTTCTCCCTAAAGTATTCCCTATAGCCGAGCAGTAGTTTTCTCACGACGCGTGTGTCGACATCTTTTCCCTCGGCGTCCCACATGACCTCATGGCATCCGAGCTCGCTGAAGGCGAAGAACGCCTCGTAGACCTCGTCCTCTCCTTCAAGCACCTCGCCCCTACACCATTGGGGGACGCTGGCGTTGTCCGGATGTTGAGTGGACATTGTGCGCGGTATAATCCTCAACATTTAGCACCAGCCGAACTTTACTCCTAAAAGGACAGGACAAACATAAATAAACATTGTGCAAAAATTAATACATATAAGTAAGTCAGGCGCGTGGAGATCATTCACCGGGTTAAGGCTGCAACCTATCATGGAAGCGATAAGTGGGTGCTGTTGGAAAGTTAATGTCAATGCGCTGCCTGCCTCAGTATTTTTACCGCTTCGCTGAGGGGAGTTTGCTCGCAGCGCTTCTTCTCGCTTCTGATGTAGATGGTTAGGGTTCCAGTAGATGCCTCCTTCTCCCCGATGAAAACCATGGCGTCTATCCCCTTTTTCTCGCAGTACTCTAGCTGCTTCTTGTAGCTTCTTCGCATCAGGTCCACTTGAACCTTCAATCCCTCCCTCCTCATTTCATCCGCCACTTTACGGGCGTAACTCCAGTACTGCTCATCCATGGATACTATGAAGACTTCGGTGCACGTTTTCCTTTCCAAGTTGAAGAGGCCGAGCTCGAGGCCAGCGTCAATTATCCTCTCCAGTCCTATGCTCGCCCCGGTTGAAGGAGTTTTCGGGCCACCGTACCGCTCTATGAGGTCGTCGTACCGCCCTCCCCCGGCCAGCGCGCCTATCTTGGGCTCCTTAACGTAGACCTCGAAGATGGGCCCAGTGTAGTAGTCTAGCCCCCTCACCATGCTCAAGTCCAAAGTAAGGCAGTCCCTGTAAATGGATGTGTCAATCATCCTTTTAAGGTGATCCACCGCCACATACACGCTCTCGTTCCCTTTAAACCGGTCTTCGAGTTCACTCAGCGTCTTCTCAGGGTTACCCGAAACCTCAACGGTATCCATTATTCCCTCGACTTCCCGCGTACCTAGGCCCGCCCTTAAGAGTTCAGCCTCAACCCCCTCCCGTCCTATCTTCTCGAGCTTGTCTATCACCCTGAAAACCTCCAGCACCTTCCCCTCACCGTAACGTGAAATGTTGAACTCCTCCTCGAAGACCCCTCTCAGGAGGCGGCGGTCGTTAAGTCTAACCACGAAACTCCTGTAGCCTATAGATTTCATCACGTCGCACACGACGTCAACCACCTCGGCGTCAGCCTCAGGGTAAGGGGAGCCAACAATGTCGGCATCACACTGCCAGAACTCCCTGTAACGTCCTTTCTGAGGCCTTTCATGCCTCCAGACGCGCCCAACGTGATATCTCTTGAAGGGTAACGTGGGAACCTGGCTTGCAACGAACCTAGCAAGAGGAACCGTAAGGTCATATCTCAGCGCAAGCCACTCTCCACTCCATGGATCTTGGAAACGGTAGAGAAGCTTCGACTCAACTTCCTCACCATACTTTCCCTTCAACGTTTCCCAGTACTCGATGACCGGGGTCTCTAGGGGGTCAAACCCATACCTCTCAAAGACCCCTTCAATAACATCTATGATCCTCCTCCTAAGAAGAGCTACTTCCGGAGGAAAATCCCTGAAGCCACGCGGAACACCATACTTGGTCGACGCCAACACCTCCACGTAGAAGCCGAGACAAATCCTAAGCAGGATAAGAAATAAAATTAACGCTCAAAGGTGAAGAACTAGGGGGGATGAGGGTGCCGGGCGGGAGTTTCGTGGTTTCCCAAATCGAACCCGCGACCTCAGGAGTGAGCGCGTATAAAACGCTTTACTGCCCATATGGTCCACAGTCCTGCGCTTATGAGGTTCAGGCTCTCCCAAGCTGAGCTACCGGCACCTCACCGAAAATTAAGTGAAAACAATTTTTAAAGGTTTTTCTATTTATTTCCGCCGCCTGCTCAGCTATTTCAATGAAAATAAGCATTTAGAACTTTCCGCAGGTTGACGTTTACGTTAAGCGCCTCCAGCTCGAGGGAACCAAGCGAAAGTCGAGTTTAACCTTAAGACCATGAGCGCCAACCCACTTTTTAAGGATTGAAGGTGTGAAAACCATTCACTCAATTCACTCTAACGAGGAGAATTCAAATGATCCATAACAATAAGCCTGGGAGAATCCAAGTGCTCTGGCGGGGTGAAGGCGGAAATCCGCGGAGAACTCCATAATAAGGTCGCAGACTTGCTGTGAAAATGGAGTTTAGGCATTTAATCAATGCCTTAAATTAACAGTAGGCTAATTAATCTGAAGGAACAATTAACGGCAGCTCCATCTTGACACTCTTCCCGATTAAAGTCGTGAGTCCTTCTTCTATGTTCATCGCTCTGTTGTTTGTCGCCTTGGCTTTCACATAGCCTCGTTCCATCTTAGAAGCAAGGAGCGTGCCACCACACACGATGCCGCTTCCATCGAGGCAGCCTATGCTCAGAGCACCAACATATCATCTCAATCCCAGGTAACCAACTTGCACCACTTACTTTGTGGATGCTCACTCTCAGCGAACCTATCTGCTATATTCACGGGAAGGCGTTTTTATTGTCTTCACGTTAAGCTTGAGGGATTTAAGGGGTGTTTTTCATGCTTCCTTTAAAAGTTCGTTCCTTTATTTGCTGGCGGAATTTCATTTGTTGCGCCTGAGGAGGAAAACCTTAATGTTTCATTCATTCAAAATAGCTGGCAGAATCTTTCGGAGGGCTATTTTTTGTTGCTTATATCTACCGCTAAGCATAGTTTGGACGAGTTGCTTGAAGTTAAAGGGCACGTGGATGGTTACGAGCTGGGAATAGGCCTCATTGAACATAACAGGAAACTCTGCGGCATCTTACATGGCTCCATTCGAACCATTCATAACCTTCCCGCCTTGATGCCGGAAGAGAAAGGCTTCATGATGGAGCCAGCAGTGAATCCCGAGCCCGCAGCCGAGATGGCTACCAAGATGGTTAAGCGTGTTGAGGGCATGCTGAGCTCTTGGGAGGTCTATGGGGTTCATGCGGGATTGAGAGGACAAATAAAGAGCTCGACGGACTTCACAGTTAAAGGTGGTCTACTTCCGTTCGAGAAGTGTTTGGAGAACATTAGAGTCTTCTGTGATATGATGCGGGGTGTGGTTCCGCCTGAAAAGCTCGCTGTCGAGAACATCTACGGGGCAGATGAGCAGTCGCTGGCTGTGGGAGCCGACGAGGGCGAGCTCCGCTTACTGTCGAAGGTTACCCCACTTCTCTTAGACATAGGCCACCTAGCTGTCAACTGCGCCTACAAGAAAAATCCACTTGAAAGCTTAAACCTTAAGGGGCTACGCGTCGCCGAGCTTCACGTGGGCTTCCTTCACCCAAAAATAAACAATTTCACGCCGGAAAACCTGAAGGCAACCCCAATGTTCTGGGATCATCATCCTTACACGGACACCTACGTGAACAGGCAGATCCTAAACATGGCATTTCAACTCACGAAAAAGACAATGCCAGTAGTGGTAGAGGTAAGCGGAACGCTGGAGGAAATGAAGCGCACATTAGAGAAACTTTCCTTTGCTAGGGACAGGTAGCTCAACAAAAACATATATCTTAACATTCTGAGTCAAGATTATATCGGCCCGCCACAGAGTGCACGGGGAAAGATGGCCAAGCGATGATCCAATGTGTCCTCCATGGCGGGCCACACCAAGCCAAATAAACCTTACCGAATTTCTCCGCTTTCCTCTAAATGGTTGTAGATATAGCAAAGTAAATAAGGAAGAAAAACTAGCTATGTTTTTAAACAATTGAGGGAGGAGAGCGATCTTGAAAGCTGGAGTAGTGTTAGCTGGATTAATAGCGGTGATTGCTGCTGCAGTCCTGTTCTTTATGGCATACTCCCAGCAACACCTGATATACAATGTAACAACAATGGTCGACCTTGGAGTACTACCTTCAACAATCACGCTTCCAACAATCTATGGAACAAATACCACGATGGACACCGTCATATGGGCGATAAAGGCGCAGTATGGAGGTTTCTTCCTCAACAGCGTACTGCCAACAGGCAACACAATTTACGTCTACTACTCAGACATCGTAATAGCGGCGAGCCTTTTGCTGGGAATATTCGGTCTATACGCGATAGCCAAAGGTGCTCAAACATAAATGGATAAAAACTCCAACCTAACTTTTTTGTAAACCTCTTTTTTATGTTCCCTCGGTGATTAACCTTAGAAAGCCTTTAAAGAACTTAAAGTCATTGGTTCCTTATCGTTTAAATGTTGGAGAGGTGTTCTTGCTTGAAGATTAACGAGGAACTTTGTGGTGTTTGCTCAGGGTGCGCTTCAGTATGTCCCAGAGGAGCTATAAGCGTCTTCGAGAGAGGGTTAACCGTCGACCTTAACTTATGCAATAACTGCGGCGTTTGTGCAAGCGTGTGCCCCATGGGTGCTATAACTGTTGAAAAGGAGTAGTTGGAGGTGGATGGACTTGAACTATGATTTGGTTATTGTTGGAGCTGGGCCTGGTGGTACGTCGACAGCAATCTCCGCCCTGAAAGCTGGCGGCAAAGTCATGATCCTCGACAGGAAAACCAATGTCGGTGTACCCGTTCAGTGTGGGGAAGCTATAGGGAAAACTGGTCCTAGCCTCGCCGAGATAGACGTCCCTAAGAGAGCTGTCATGAACCCGATTAGGGGTTTCAAGATTTTCAGTCCAAACCTGACGCCCGTGGTTTACGCTAAGAATGAAGCTGAAGGATTCATCGTGGACAGGCGTGTTTTCGACAAGGAGCTACTTGTGCGCGCCTGCGAGCTTGGCGCTGACGTTATGGTGGGGGCGAACGTGGTTGACTTGGTTTACGAGGACGGCAAGGTTTCTGGAGTTGTCGCCCGTTGTTTCGGGGAGAAGGTTGAAGTTCGAGGGGAAGTCATAGTCGGGGCGGATGGCGTTAACAGCACCGTTGCTCGCATTTCGGGCCTAAGGAAGTTCATTAAGCCCCGCGACTTGGACACCAGCGCCCAGTTCGAAATGGTCGGCGTAAACATTGAAGAAGTAGACCTCATGGAGTTCTACTTGGGAAGCAAGGTTGCCCCTAGGGGTTACGTGTGGGTTTTCCCCAAAAGCGAGAACAGGGCTAACGTTGGCATAGGGATTGGCGCTGGCATGGGAGAGAAGACTGCCTACGGATACCTAATGGATTTCATAAAGAACAACCCGAGAGGAAAAGAGCTATGTAAGGATGCTAAGCCCATCGAGTTCAGGGTTGGGGCCATACCGTTAGGAGGGCCTAACCCCAAAAACGTTGCCGACGGACTCATGCTTGTCGGCGACGCCGCAGGGCAGGTTCACCCGATAACGGGTGGGGGGGTAGGCTACGCCATAGTTTGCGGCAGCATAGCTGGAAAAGTTGCTATGGAGTGCATAGAAAAGGGGGATGTGAGCGAGAAAGCCCTATCGAAGTACGAGTCCCTCTGGAGGGAGAAATACGGGCACGAGTTCAGCCAAATGTTAGCCCTCAGAAATCTCCTCGAGGAGACGGACGACGAGGTCTTGGACGACTTGGCTAAGATATTGACAGGCGAGAACGTCGTTGATCTCACAGCGGGAAAAAAGATCGGCGTCGTCCTCAGAGCTGCAGCTAAAGGCAACGTTAAGCTCCTCAGGTTACTGAATGAGCTGAGGAAACTACAACTGATACAGTAGGGAGGACAGGCGTTGACGATATCTTTTGAGGAATTCGCGAAAATGGACATAAGAGTAGGCAAAGTGGTTGAAGCCGAGAAAGTGGCGGGAGCCAAAAAACTTGTGAAGGTTCTAGTTGACATTGGAGAAGCAGAACCGAGGCAGCTTGTAGCCGGGATCGCTGAATACGTAAACCCGGAAAGCCTCAGGGGAAAAAACGTGGTTGTGCTCACCAACTTGGAGCCGAAAAAGTTCATGGGGCTGGAATCTAGGGGGATGCTCCTCGCGGCCGACGTCAACGGCAAGCCGGCGCTCCTAACGGTAGAAGGCGACGTCCCCCCAGGGACTAGGGTTCGGTAAACATGGTGGTCACATGAACAAAATGCAGGCCTATGCCAACGAGTTCGGACCAATGCTTATTCCTTTTCTCGTTTTCTCCGCTTTAAACCACTTTTTTAACTTTGAGTTAAGCTTTTTCGCTCAACCTGTCTATGGCTACGACTTTTCCGGCAGACTGATAAGCGTCATTCAGCTCTCCTTCTCGACAGCTCTCAGCTACAAGCCTATTCCACCAGCGCCTCTCATTCAGCAAGCATTCTACTATGTGGTTCAGCTTGATGTTCGTGCAACCCTGCTTCTCCTCTGGTTCTCTATAGGTTTCTCTTTCATGCTTGCCTCTGGCAACCCACGCAGCGTCCTTCAATCATCCTCATTACTCCTCTTCTTCATGACCTCTATTCTCCTCTGGGCCCTTAACACTAGACATCCATATGTCTGGCTTCTCCTCACAATCATCCAAGCCAACCCCCTCCTAACATACGCTACGGGATACGTTTTAGTTGTCCTGACGCTGTGTCTAAGTTTCTATGTGTCAAAGATAGCACTCTCAAGGTTCAGGCGTAAAGTGGAGCCAGTTGAAGAACACGTAATAAAGGTAATATGTCCTAAATGCAACGCGGAGTTTAGGTCTAACCCTGTATATTGTTCATCTTGTGGATCTCGCATCACCAACACGGAAAAATGACGTCTTTTTTATCGCACTTTATTGGTTAACACTTCTCATTTTCGAATTTCCGAATTGAATTTTTCTTAATTATTGTTGATTAATGATGGATATTCCTCAAAAGAATGAATGGTTTTATGAAAATCTTTATATACTCTCTTATGAGTTAATTCTTAACGGCTGAGCCGTCTAATATTCCCCTCCTCCCAACACGCCCTCCTCCCCCTCCTTATTAATTTTCTTGTGAAAACGGCGATGAGGCCGCGCGTCTTCTTCAGAAAGATTAATTACTTGTTAAAAACTCCATAATGTTAGTAGCTTTTCTCTGGTGATATGATGTCTCTTAAGCCTATCTCGAGGGAGCTACTGGAAAACTTCGGGCTCAGTGAAAGCGAGATCAATGTTTACTTGGCGGCGTTATCCCTCAGAGAGTTCTCGGTTTACGACCTTGCGTGCCACTTGTCGCTTTCCGAGGAGGCTATTAGGGACGCCGTTGAGCGGCTTGTGGAGCGCGGCTTCCTACGCAGGTTCCCGGCTTCCGTTGAGCGCTACGTTGCACTTGAACCTTTCTTAGAGCTTTTCATTGAGCTTTACGAGCAGGCTGGAAGAGACCTACATGTCCTCAGGGAGGAGGTTTTGTCCTCCTTTGAGGAAGCCTCTCAGCGTCTCCGCGACCTTTCAAAGATCATTACAAGTGGCGTTTCCGATGAGCTTGGAGGCGTCACGAAAGATGTGACGCTTCTGCTTGATTCACTCGTCGGCGGGTATAGGAAGATGGTGGAGGAGAGCGGGGATGTTCTGAGGATGGTTGTGGTTTCCGTTGAGGAGCTGTTGGGCTCCTTCCTTTCCACTTTTATGGTTAAAATGAGAGATGTTGAACGCTTCGAGGGAAAAGCTGTTCCTCTCTCTGAGATAATGCATGAGTTCCTGAGGCGCGTCGATGATGGAGTGCGCACCGTTATAGATGCCCAAGTCAAACTTATAAGTGCCCTCCAGAGCGAGGTTTCTAGGCGCCTCGACGCCCTCATGGCTCAGACTAGGACGATGCTCGAAAATCACTATAAGTCTCATATTAAATCAGTTGAGGAGCTGGTGCAGACCCTTGGAGGGATCATAGAGAGCGAGATGGAGCAGCTGAGAATGTTTGTAGAGAAACAGGAGGTTGACTCGGCCTGGCTGGTTGAAGGAGTAACGGTCAGGGTTGGCAGCCTTCTTCAATCTGTCGGAAGAAAGTTCACCCACTTGATTACAGTTGCCCTCCAAAAGGAGAGAGAGATCGCCAAAATATTCCTTTCTAAGTTGGATGAGCTGGCTTTCAAGGTTTCGGTTATCGCGAGGGATCTCGAGTCCCTTAGCAGTACGAGGTCATTTTTCGAGAAGTTCGGCTCCTCTAAGGTCAGGGTGGCTATGGAAGCTTGGTCACGTGAGGTTTCAAGCCTAGTGGGTTCTTTACGCGAAACTTACAACGAAATATTAGCGGTTGAGGAGGAAGTGGGGAGGCGGATTGAGGATGAAGTCATAAGAAACACCATTAACGCCCTGGAGGAAGAGCGCGAAAACCTTCAGAACGTTTTCGCGGGAATAAGGAGGGAGGTTGAGGAAAGGCTTGGCGTGCTTCCAGAGGTATTTGAGACCAAGGTTACGAATGAGATCAACTCCTCCCTCCTGAGGAGTACAAGAGGATGCGAAGATGCAACGAACACCATAATATCCTCCATGTCCGAGGAGTTTAAGGTTCTCGTTAGGAGTTTAATCTCCTCTCTTGCCTCATACGCCAAAGAGGTGTCGGAGCTCTTTACATCCTTCGCTAAGGGAGCCATTGAAGCCGTTAGGCTCGTCGAGTTCAGTGTCCTAGTCCTGCGCAGGAAGGCATCCATGGTCATGCAGGAGAAGGCATATGAGTACGACAAGAAGAGCGAAGCCCTAACAGAGAACGTGAAGGAGATGACTCGCACTAAGCTAGAGGAGATCAAAGGAAAAGTCGCTACTAGAAGGGAAATCCTCAACAAAAGAGTTGTGCACGAGATAGACGGCACAGTAGGCGGCATGGATGGAGCCATGGGGAAGGCGAGGAAAACAATGGAGGGTGCGATCTCCAAGATAGGAGAAGGCGTTGAAATCTTGGAGGACATATGGCACCGCTCGCTCGACGTATCCCCCGTCTACACGGGTACATGGATCATTACCGGCAAGGATGCCATAGTCAAACAGACTGTTTCCATGCTGAAGCGGGCGAAGAAGTCAGCCATAGTAGTCCTACCTCAGCCAAACAACGAGGTTCTAGAAGCCGTAAAGCACGTTGAAAACGAGGTTAAAGTAAGGGTGGCGATGAATGTGGCAGTAGAGTTACCAGTTCTAAGAGAGCTTACACTCCTAAATAACGTGGAAATCCACTGGTGTTCCGATGCAGCCTTCTGGGGAGTTATGATAGACGAAAAGGAAGTCCT
>JAHLWX010000013.1 GCA_019057675.1 Candidatus Jordarchaeum sp. LHC_1308 | reverse complement strand
TCTTTATAGGTGTTAGCGCTAAACCTTACAAGGTCATCAGCGTCTAACAGCGGCTTAACTGTAAATGGCTCCGGACTTAAACCATTTAAAACGGCCACAACATCCTTAAATTTCTTCACGGATTCGTCACCGGGAAAATAGTCTCCCTCTAAGGAATCCCATCTAACATCAAGCCCGAAAGCCCAACCAGCCACATCAACCCGATAAACGCCAAGTCCATGCCATGGCCGCCAATAGGAAAGGACAACGGGAGGCAATTCATAAAGCTTGTCCAAAGTTAATGCTACTTCATTTAATGGAGGCCCAGCATTCATCAACCTGTTCCTAATTTTAGAATCTTCCCAGCGTCTAGTTCCCGCCTCTATCTCCTCACTCAAGTAGATTGGCTGTGGCGCTAACACTAACGGAACAGTAAAACCGGGGTTAGTTGCACATTCGTCAAAAATCTCCTCATCAGAAGACATAGACATCCTTTGCGCTTCATTAAAGTAAACACTATATTTGTTCAACTGATCCTTTAAAGATGATAATATTCTCATTATGTTCTTGATGCTCCTGACCCTTGATAACACTCTTCCAAGATCAGGGTTCTCCTGCAAAATGTGATAAGCCAGAATTTGAGCCCCCAGATAATTGATGAAACTGTCTTTAGTAATCCCTATAAGCAAAATCTTCCGGTCCATTGCAAACCTATAAAGCTCAGAGAGTGCCTTCAAATTTCAACATAAGCCTCAACTTCCTGTGCTGTGAACCTAACCAAAACAGGGTGAATAGTGAGGTAAAGATCGCCGTCGCATAAAGCCATTGATACTCCCTCATAATCTTCAAGGGCTTTTTTCAAACACTTGAACTCCAAGGCCCTCATATAAAGTGAAGCCCGCCTAAGCCTATGCCCAACCCTCACGTCAACATCGCAAACGCTTCCAACCAAACCATTACAACGATAAATGTTAGCAATAGCCCTAACAACAGCGACTCTCACTCCGCCTCTAAAAGTTGAAGAGGAACCGCTGCCATCAGCAACCGCGAAACTGGGCATTTCCATGCTTTTTCCGTCAAATTCATGCCAAAAAGGTAGGTAAATGTCTTTAAAGATTTCATCAAATGACAGGGATATTGATCCAAGCTTAGAGATCGCAGCTAAAAATTGATGAAAAAATGAGTCCTCGGCCTTCCCAACCCTTTAAATATCTCATATTTCGAGGTTAAAAAAGTTTCACCAACAAACCAGCCAGATCTAATGGTGAAGTCTTCATTGCCTCACGAGGTCATTGAAGGCGGAGGCTTCAAATGCCTTAAGTGCGGTAAAAACTAGCCTCGGTTCCAGGTAGGTCCGCATTTAACGGCGTGCTATGGTGAGGCAACAACTCCCCCTCCCCCTCAGCCATGTCAGATGAGCTTGACGTTTTACTGAAAAATACTCCAAGATCATGGCGTCAAGTATGCAAAGCCAATCGTTGACCTATAGAAACATAAAAGTTCCATCAAATTTGTTCAAGGAGCAAGTAGAGGGGATGAAGGAGGATAGGAAACCCTCTATCTCCAGCCTCCATGATGAATATACAAGACGTGAGTTAGAACAATTAATGATGGAGGATCCTGAGGATCTCCTCCGCGGAAGATGCTGTCAGGTTCCTAGAGGGGGCTCAAGGCCTCCTTCTTCCCGAACAGTCTCTTTGACTTGGTGGAGTACCTAGAAGGCCTGAGGTACGAAGCGTGAATCGAGAAGATGGGCAACTACGAGTACCGCGTGGTGAAGAACCTCGGGGTGAGGGCGTGCTCAAGGAGAGGTGCTCCCCCTCCACCTGCCGGGTGAGAGGGGACCTCGAAAGGCTGGTGACCCGTGGGGAAGGGATGCTCTACCTGCTCCGGCTCAGCCACGCTCCTCCCCGTCCGGCCCTCTCCCTCCTCTTGGACCGGTGCGGGGTGGTGTACTTCCCAAGTCTGGACGAGGAGAGCTTCACCCTCTACCTGAGGGTGGGGGAGCCCCGGAGTCCCCTGACTAGGGAGCTGGAGGGGCTCCTCGGGGGGTAGAGTCAGGCACGCCGAGAGAGAGGAGATAGAGGGAGCCCTGCGGAGGTAATACTCCGTCTTCTCCGCCACCGCCAAGCCCCTCTTTTGCTTCGCTTCCCCGATTGACAGGTGACGCTTCCTGAGAATCCCTTTCCTTCCCTTTCCTGCAGGAATCCGCTCACGGTTCCGTCCTTTGGGTTGGCAAGGTCTGAGGTTCGGGGATGGCCAAGCCCTAAAGTTTAAATTTTTTATCATTTTCCCACCCAGCCATCAAAAAATGAGCCATCTAAGGCAGTAACAGGCCCCTTTCACGGTTTCCTCTCTTTTTTTACCATTCGATTCGAAAAATCTCTCCTAGAATTGCCCCTTTTCCCGTTTTTCCCGCCTATCCTTGCCCCGTTCATCTTCAGCCTAAATCCCGAAAATCGAATTAGGGTCAGGGAATTGGATCATGGAGGGGTTTGATGCACCTTTCTCAAAAGGGTTGTTTGAGGGGGGATGGAGTTTGGGCTTTGTTAATCTCAAACCTCAAAATACCTTGCCATCTTTATCTGTCTCGTTGTCCTGATCTTAGAGGTTTGGCGTATCGGGGAGACTCTGAAATTGCCAAAGGGGAAGTCATCGGAAGGAACACAACTCTGAGCACTTAACGGAGCACTCAACGGAGCACCCAACACCGACCTCCCTCATAAACTAAAGTTTTCTAATGCATTATCAGCTTCCCGCATTAAAGCATTTAATATGGGACATGACTCTACTTTTTGTTCCCCTTTCGATTTCGTCCTAGAGAATGAGGGGGTAGTTAGAGGAAAGGTATTTGAGGAAGTTTGGAAATTTTCAGCTTAAAGGGAGTTTGTGATAGGTATGAGGCTCAAGTTGACTGAAGAGGCTCAGAGTTATGTTACAGCGGCAGCTGAGAGAATAGTTAGGGAAGGCGGTAATCCCGTTTTAGCTGTCTGGGCTGAGCGAGTTTACTCCTGAAGGGGTAGCAGAATCGAGGTGCGTGTAGGGGTATACCATGAAAAAGAGGTTTTGCAGGTGGATGGCTTCAAAGAGGAGAGCTCATTAAGTGGGATGAAAGTCTATGTGCATAAGGAGGCATACGAGTATCTTCCAGACGAAGTTCACGTCGACTACTCAAGGTACTGGAATAAGGAGTTACGTGTAACTAATTATACTACTGTAAGGTTTAGAGGCGCTTGCTAAAAAAGAGGGGTGATGAAGTGACCCGCCCTCGTGAAGATAGGGGGAGCGGTGATCTGGCGGTGAGGCGCCGCCGTACCCCTCTTCTTTATTCGCCGAAGGAAGTTGCCTCATAAAATTTGTCATTTTCCTTTAAGTTGGTTTGGCGGGTTACGGCTGCCAATTTTGTTGGGGGGATACGTTTTTTAGCTACTTCATCCTCCGATTTTTTGGTGGTTTCCTTGCCGGATGAAGAGAGGGAGAGGCTGGTTAAGCAAGCCGCTAGGGACATTGTTAAAGCGAATAGGGTTGTTGCTTTAACTGGGGCGGGTATTTCGACGGAAAGCGGGATACCAGACTTCAGGGGGCCTGATGGGCTATGGAAGAAGTATGACCCTGAGGAGTTCACTTTTTCTCGCTTCATAAGTGACCCGGCGAGGTTCTGGAGTGTTCAGATAAACATAGCCATGGATGGGTTCCCGCTTTTTGCCGCTGAGCCTAACCCGGCTCACTACGCACTGGCGAAGCTGGAAGAGCTAGGCAAGCTTGATTGTATAATAACGCAGAACGTTGATGGGCTTCATCAGAAGGCTGGCAGCAGGAACGTGGTGGAATTTCACGGTAACGTTAGAGAGGCCGTCTGCCTAAGTTGCAGAAGCATAATTCCAATAGAGAAGGCTGCTACGAAAGCCGTGGAGGGGGAGCTGCCTCCAAAGTGTGACTCGTGTGGGGGAGTCCTTAAACCTAATGCGGTTCTGTTCGGTGAGCCCATACCTAGAAACGCATTACTCAAAGCAGAGGAGGAAGCCTTGCTCTGCGACCTCATGCTGGTCATAGGAACCTCGGCCGTGGTCTATCCTGCAGCTGACTTACCACGGATAGCCAAGGAGAAAAGAGGGTACAGGTGGAGTGTTATGGGTTACCGCCCCCAAGTTCTAGGCGACTACGGGGCGAAGGTTATAGAAGTAAACGGGGAGCCAACTCCCATTACAGGAATAATATCAGACTACATCATAGAAGGCAGAATAGGGGAAATAGTCCCTCAAATAGTGGACGAAGTTGAAAAGCTACTTAAAAAGCGCTGACATAATGAACGCCCATAGATGCATCACGTGATGGGGCGGGCAACTATTTTATTGCTGTTAATATTAACGCTTAAAGAATACTCCACTAAAGTTTGAAGAACATTTTTTAAGGGCTGAGTGTTAGAGTTCACCGGGGATGAAGAGGTTGGAGAGTCATGGGAGCTTCGCGATGACCGGAAGCAACCTCCGACCTTACTGTTTCTAAAATTGCAGTTGCTCGTTCGGCGCTATGTATATGAAGACTGGAGTGTTGTCACCCATTCTCTTGTTCTTATATGGTGTGCGGCACCGTTTAGAGGAGGTGACAGCTTTCTCTGATGCTGTAAACTTGTTGTCGCCGCCCTTGACTTTTGTTTCTTCCTGTAGAATGTTCGCTTCATGCTCCAGTTGTGGCTGTGCTTCTTGATTTGCCTCCCTTTTTCCACGATGAATTTGCACATTGAGAAGTTTGATGTTTCGGTCCCTGCTCGTCAACCATTGGTTCTTCGCCTTTACTCGAGGTCTCCGAGTTCTTCAGCTTTAAAAGCTAGCTTTGAGAATGGCAAAAAATGGCAAAAATGGGCATCTTTCGCTTGGAGAAGCGGATTTTCTTTAAATATGTTCTCGGCTCATTGTCTTTTTAGGAAAGGATATTTTTGGGCGGAGGGTTATCTGTTGCCTATCTCGAAGGTTAGGAAGCGTGACGGTAGGATAGTGGACTTTGATGCTTCAAAGATCGCCGAGGCTATCCGGAAGGCTTTCGTAGCCGTTGGGAGAGAGGACGGAGAAACTGCTTGGAATATGGCTAGACAAGTTATTGAAAGGCTCGAGAAAAAGTTTGTCGATAGCATCCCGGGAGTTGAAGATATTCAGGATCTGGTTGAGGATGTGCTCATAAGGAATGGTTTCTCGGATGTCGCTAAGGCTTATATTCTTTATAGGAATCAACGGACTGAGCTGAGGGAGGCGAAGAAGTTTCTGGGCGTCTGGGATGACTTGAAGCTTTCCCTTAACGCTGTGAGAGTGCTTGAGAAAAGGTATCTTTTAAAGGACGAGAAGGGGCGAGTTGTGGAGACGCCGTCCGAGATGTTCGGGAGAGTTGCTAGAGGCGTAGCTTTGGCGGACAAAAAATATGGGGGGGACGTGGAGGAAACCGCTAGGCGCTTCTACAAGGTGATGACCAACCTCGAGTTTCTGCCTAATTCGCCTACGCTCATGAACGCTGGGACGGATATTGGGCAGCTCTCGGCTTGCTTCGTCCTCCCTGTTGAAGATTCCATCGAAGGGATATTCGATGCGTTGAAATACATGGCGTTGATACACAAGTCTGGCGGGGGCACGGGTTTTTCCTTTTCGCGACTGAGGCCTAGGGGGGATGTCGTTAGGTCTACCAGCGGAGTTGCGAGTGGGCCCGTCTCTTTCATGAGAATATTTGACGCCGCAACAGAGGTTATCAAGCAGGGTGGAAGGAGGAGGGGGGCGAACATGGGTATTTTGCGGGTTGATCACCCTGACGTAATGGAGTTCGTGACCGCTAAAGGCGAGGAGGGTGTCCTCTCGAACTTCAACATTTCTGTTGGTGTGACCGATGAGTTCATGAAGAAGGTTGAAGGGGACGAGGAGTACGGCTTGATAAACCCGAGGAACAATGAGGTGGTTAGGACTGTGAGGGCGAGGGACGTGTTTGACCTTATAGTGGCGAGCGCTTGGAAGACCGGCGACCCCGGACTTGTATTTTTGGACGAGATAAATAGGAGGAACCCGACGCCCGGTCTCGGGGTTATAGAGGCGACGAATCCGTGCGGCGAGGTTCCCTTGCTACCGTACGAGTCGTGTAATCTTGGATCAGTTAACCTTTCCAAGATGGTTTCTAAGGGCGACATTGACTGGGATCGCTTGAGTGAAACTGTTAGGCTTGGAGTCCACTTTTTAGACAACGTGATAGATGTTAACAAGTATCCCCTCCCTCAAATCGAGGAGATGACGAAGACTAACAGGAAGATCGGGTTGGGCGTGATGGGCTTTGCAGAAATGCTCATACAGCTAGGGATTCCATATGACTCCGAGGAAGCTCTCGAAGTTGCTAGGAAGGTTATGAAGTTTATCTCGGAGGAGGCGAGGGCAAAGTCTGTAGAGTTCGGAGAGAAGAGGGGATCCTTTCCGAGCTTCGAGAAGAGCATATGGGCTAGTAGTTATGGGGCAATGAGGAACGCGACGGTTACATCCATCGCCCCGACGGGGACGTTGAGCATAATAGCGGGGACGTCAAGCGGAATAGAGCCACTGTTCGCCGTAGCTTTTGTCAGGAACGTGATAGGAACAAGGCTTGTGGAGGTGAACCCCTTGTTTGAAAGGGTGGCAAAGGAAAGAGGATTTTACAGTAGGGAGCTCATGCTAAAGATAGCAAAGGCTGGGACGCTGCAAGACGTTGGCGGCGTGCCGGATGACGTCAAAGGAGTTTTTGTCACGGCGCTGGACATAGAGCCGGAGTGGCATGTGAGGATGCAGGCGGCATTCCAAGAGTACGTGGATAACGCTGTGTCGAAGACCGTTAACCTGCCTCATAACGCGACGCTTGAAGATGTAAGGAAGGTTTTCATGCTGGCATACAAGCTTAAGTGTAAGGGTATAACGGTTTATCGTTATGGTAGCAAGAGAGAGCAAGTACTTTACCTCGGGGTAGCACCTGGAGAAGAGGAGGAAAAGTATGTTGTAGCAGACTCGGAGTATTCAGGTGGCTGCCCAGCGGGGGTATGCCTTTTCTGAGGGAGAGCCTTTGAGGAGGAGTTACATTCACATTTACACGGGGAGCGGGGAGGGGAAAACTCTAACAGCCGTGGGGGCCGCTGTCAGGGCGATAGGCCATGGATTTAACGTGGTCATTGTCCAGTTTATGAAGGGAAGAAAGGATGTCGGAGAGTATATCGCCTTAAAGCAGCTTAAACCAAGATGTAGAATATACCAGTTCGGGCGGAGAGAATTCGTCGACCTTGAGAACCCTCATGTCGTGGATTATGAGCTAGCGAGGGCTGGACTCGAGTTCGCCCAGAAGATTGTTAAGAGAAGGAAGCCGGACGTATTGATACTCGACGAGCTTAACTTAGCTGTCGCTATAGGGCTGTTGAAGATTGAAGACGTCCTCCGGCTGCTGGAGGAAGCTAAGGACTGCATGCTCATCGTCTTAACGGGAAGAAGAGCGCCAAGAGAACTTGTCGAGAAGGCAGACCTAGTTACCGAGATGCATGAAGTAAAGCATCCACTAAAAACAGGAATAAACGCTAGGAAAGGAATAGACTACTAGAGGATATCATTAAACCACATGGAAAGCTATAAAAAGCTATAAAATGTTGGATGTTCATATCTTGTTTTACGCATTCAGAGGGTGTTGAAGTGAGCGAAAAGAGCGGTTGTATGGTTAAAGAGCGTATAGCTTTTTACTTGAAGCTTATGAACCTGAATTTTGAGTGGTCTGATGAGCACAATGCATTCCTAGTTCCCTACGAGATTTCCGGGCACAGGCATATTGTCATAATAAGCTGGTCTGACACTTGGATCGTTATAAGAACTGGCATATTGATGAAGGATGAGATCCCACAGGGTTACAGAGAGGAGCTTTACAAGAAGCTTCTCCAAGCAAACCACGACTATTACGAGTTCGCATACGATATGGACGCGGAGGGAAACATAGGGTTTAGTGAAGACATATTCGTCCCAGCATTGACTTTCGATGTTTTCTGGGAAGAGTTCAACGTCATACCCATAGCAGTGAAGTACTTCTGGGAAAGGATAATTCCAAGCCTCGGCGAGGCAAAGGCGCCAACCAAAACAGACTGGATCTACATTTAAAGAAGGCGCCCCCTTCAAACCCTTTTCTAAGAAGAGGGGACTACTCTTTTTAAGGCACCTAGAAAAAGAATGCTTCTTCATAACAAAGTTGTTTCTAGAAATGCACCCCTAAGAAGTTACATTTTGGTAGGAAAGGACAGGAAGCTATTTCGACATTCTTACACCGTTTTTCAATATTAAACTCCCTCTATAGGCTGGGTTACCCTTCACAAACTCTTAGGACAAACAGGGTAGAGAATGGGCTCGCAAAATGCGAATTTGCGAATTATAATTTTTTCCTCATGAAATTTTACGGCTGAGACAGGCATTTTAAGTATTTAGTGGTGGGCTGGTTTTAATTTCTGCGTTGAGGGGGGATTATATTATGTTCAAGGAAATTAACAATTGTTACTTCACTGGCTGTGAGACGTCATCCTATTTTCGAAAAATCGAAAAGATTTTCGATTAATAAAATATTTATGAAGGCAAAAAAGTAATACCAAGCTAACGCTGCATTGCCTTCAAAAAGCCGGCGAAACTTGAACTTTAGAAGGCGGAAAGGAAGGCCAACTGAACGTAAGGAGGATATAAAAAATGTAAAGGGGGGATAAAAAGGGGAAGGCGACCTCCACGATCAAGTCTTCCCTCTTTGTTAAAGAGGGATGTGTTGGCGTTAACTAAATCTTCCCCTTTTACATTTCGCTCTTAGTTGTTCTCACGCTTGGAGAGAGGAGGGGTTCATGTTTAGCATGTTTAGTTCATGGTGTCTCATGCTTCACTTTGGCATGTTTAACTGTTGAGTGTGTGGAAGAGGCGGTATTCTCTTGGTATTTTTTAGGGAGTGCGAGGGGACTATTGACATGTTACCCCATATACTTGTTTTTTGAGTACGGCTGTTTGATGGAAACTGTTGGCGGGATGTTTCAGTACTTGGATTTCGCGTATGGAGTGGTTTTGGCGTGAGTAAGCCCCATTCTTTACCGTGATTTTTGCCAGTTAGGATTATATACTTGAAATCTGTGTTATGGTACTCGGTGTTTGAGTATGGTTTGGCTGCGCGTGGTTAGGAGGCCTAGGCTACTCGACCCCCGCCACTTCCTTCAGTACTGCTTTAGAACCGAGGAGCAGGTTCAGCAGGCAAGGAAGATTTTGATGGAGATTGCGGCGAGTGGGGAGGTACCTGACAGCGAGTGGAGGCGTTTTCTGGTGTCCAGTCCTGGTCTTTACACTAAGGTAATGAAGTCCTTGAGGGAGCTGGGGTTGGTTGAGAAGAAGGAGGGGCGGTTCTTTCTCAGCAAGGAGTTTTCAGCCAGTTTGAGGAGGTTTGCGGACTACTGGGAGGAGGTTTATGAGAGTGTGAAGAGGGGGGAGCCTGTTGATTTTTGATTGCCTTCTTTTGCCTTCAATGTGTTACTCTTATTGCTTTCTGTTACCTTCGAAAAATAGAATGATTTTTCGATAAAAAGAAATTTAGTGAGTGATACATGTGAAGGCTTAGTTTAGAAGGTAAACTGCGTTCCACCTCTGGAAAAGTCATCGAGCGATGTGATGTCTTCTACTAATTTGAAGCTTCGAGGTCGCCTGAAGACTATTGCCAGCAGGGTTGCACAAGAAGCGAGAGCTCCCATTAGGAGTAATTGGTCGGCCGTTGACCCGCCCGCCTCCTCCGAAAGGTAATAGAGGAGAAGTGACGAGGTAAGGAGGGGTGCATTATTGCCGGGTGTGGTCTCCAAGTCTTCTGGTGTGAGTGTGATGTTACAGACAAGGAGTGTTGATGCAGTGTTTCCGGCCTTGTCCCAGACTACCACGTTAAATGTGTGAAGTCCTTCTTTTAACGGAACAATGAAGGTTCCCCTCCAAACGCCATCTTTCTTGTAGAGGCTGACTTCGTTCACCTTAACTGCCACGACTTCTGTTTCGTCCGCGGACTCCACAATTATTTCAACGGTTTCACCCGGCTTGGGGGTGGGGTTACTTATGTATGCCGTTATTCTGGGCGGAGTAGCGTCAACATAGATATAAGTGGTTACAATGTACTCTTTGTTGTTGCCTGCAGCGCATATTTGGAGCGTGTGGTTTCCCTGTGTTTGCGGAGCGGCCAGCACGGCCTCCCACAGGTTATCACTCACTCTGGCCATGGAAGTGCCGTTAACTGTGACGAAGCTCACCGTCCCATTTGTTCGAACCTCAACTTTAACCGGGGAATAAGGTTTCACTACGGACTCGTTGAGGGAGACGCTTAGTATCACCGGATCATTTTGGCCTACAACCTCAACCTGAAGTGTTAGTGTTACCGGAGTGTATGTGTCGTCTCCTAGGTACTTGGCGGTCAGGTTGTGGATTCCCGGTATTGTTGATCCAGGCACTATGAATGGGAGCGTTATCATGCCAGACTCGTTGGTTGAACCTATTGAAAGGAAGACATCGTCAAGGTAAAGGCGTATGAGTTTGCTGGGCATCGGGCTTTGGAGGTTGTCAGTTAGGCGGAGAGTTATGTAGTACTGTGCGCCCGGAGTGACCGTTGTAGGATATGATATCGCTTCAAGGTTTGTTCTGGAAATTATCGTGACACTTATAGATGAAGGAACAGCCACGTGGTTTGGGTCAGGGACGATACTACCGTTCCAGACAACTGGCGTTGCGCTGATTGTTGTTGGGCCAAGCTCATAGTCTTTCGGTATGCGCCACGGGAAAGTAGCGTAGCCAGACGTGTTAGACTCAACTATCACGATTGGCATGTAATGCCCCTCATCCCTGAAGAGGACAAGAACTCCTCCAGCTGGTTGATTATTCAAGTCAAGAACCAACGCTGTCAAGTTAAGCGTCTCCCCTCTACAAACAACCACGTCGCTCTTAGCACCAACATCACCTGAAACGTCGAAAGCGGGGATTACATGAGGGCCGACAGGTTGCCCGTAAGCTATGAGGATGGACGAGAACAGAAGAAAAGATAGCAGGAGGAGCAAGAACACTTTTCTGTTTTCCAATACATAGACCTCCACCAACATATTTTAAAATAGAAAACTCAACAATAAAGCTCAAAAATAAAATAAAAACCCAACATTTTTTCTGGAAAACTTGATTGCCATGAGTGAAAATGCCTTCAGGTGCGGAGCGTAGCCTGAGGATAACTCTTGGAAAAGCACATTTTTATATAAGTCGGACATGAAATTATCAGAAAAATTTAAGCGTGAACAGGTTCTTGAAAGATGGAAGAGTGCAACATAAAAAACGATAAGCAGCAAGACTTGGAGGGTATACGTCCTTGAAGCCTGAAAACATAGTAAAGATTATCGAGGCGAACGTGGGTAAACTTGCCGTTGAAGCGATATATGTCATAGATACAAGTTTCAAGATATGGGCATCTAAGGGGGAAATAAAGGGAGACATTTTAGGGTACTACAGGAAGTTCCCTTTGGCAACGATGAATGTAGGAAGCCTAGTACATGACAAGAAGAGCTTCCTTATAAAAACCACGGAGAGAACAGGAGTCATCGTGGTAATGAAAGAGGAGCACCACACGATGATGGCGGCAGCAAATCTTAAAAACAGGATAAACGCGCTCAGCGAAATGTACAAACTAGACAAGATTGTTGAAATCCTAGAAAAAGAAGGAAAAAGCTAGAACTGCTATTGGAAGAGGCTGCATTAATTAATTTACGCTTGATTTATTGTTGTTTCATTTGAGGCGGAAAAGAGATTTTTAAGAGTTTTCGGTAACGGTTTCTAGGATCGTTGTAAGCGGAGACTTATACAGAGGGGGCTTCTTGGGTTGACAGAAGAGGGGAGTTATGATACTGTGATAGTCAGGTTTGGCTGTGAAGTTGGAGTCAAAAGCTCGAGGACACGAATACGCTACGAGAAAGAAGTCTGCAGGCAGATAAAGAGGCTGTTGGAGGCAGAAGGGGTAGACTACAAGATGGAGTATGTTTTCGGGAGAGTCTATGTATCGTCATGCGACGCTGTCAAAGTGGCGAAGCTGGCAACCCGCGTCTTTGGAGTCTCATCATCCTCACCAGCACTAAAAACCAGCTCGGAGATGAATGACATAGTGCAAGCGGCATTAAAGGTCGCTGAAAAAACATTAAAGGGGAAAAGAACGTTCGCCGTGAGGTGCAAGAGAACGGGGCGACACCCCTACACTAGCATGGATGTCTGCAGAAAAGTGGGAGGCGAGATTTTACAGTTTTTCAATGAAGACAAGTTAAAAGTAGATCTTAAGAATCCAGAGGTGACGATCAAAATAGAGGTACGCGATGATAAAGCGTATGTCTATATTGAAGAGTATAATGGACCTGGAGGCTTCCCGCTGGGAGTGCAGGGAAAAGTGGTATGCTTGCTCAGCGGCGGAATAGACTCGCCTGTAGCATGCTGGCTCATGATGAAAAGAGGGGCGTTCATAACACCAGTATATTTCGACTCAAGCCCAACGTTTTCTGATGAACTCAGCAGAATTAAGGCAGTAGACTGCGCAAAAGCCCTCTTTAACTGGACAGGAAAGGGAGGAGAGATGTACGTTGTTCCCTACGAGGGGGTACTATCAGTCATAAAGAGAGAAGCCCCTGAAAGGTACACGTGCATTCTATGCAAGAGGTTCATGTACATGGTGGCGGAGAAAATAGCGGACAGGGAAAAGGCTGAAGGAATAGTGACAGGGGAAGCCTTAGGGGAGCAAGCAAGTCAAACGCTCAGAAACATAAGGGTTCTAAATGAGGCGGTTAAGAGATATCCGGTTCATAGGCCACTTCTCGGATTTGACAAAGTCGAAACAGAGGAAATAGCAAGGAGGATAGGGACGTATTCTATTTCAACTAGGAAAAGTTCAGGATGCAACGCTGCGCCTCGACACCCCATCCTCAAAGCAAAGCTAGAATACGTCTTAGAAATCGAGAAAAAAATAGAGTCGGAAAAAATGGCAGAAGAAGCCTTGAAAAAATCCCAAAAGATAAAAATTTAAGAAAAACAAGGAAAGAAAAAAGAACTTTTAGATGGAAAGGATAGCTGCGGATACCCTTAAAACTTGGAAACATGAAAAGTCAAATCTCACATTTACCGTTTAAGGACATCTAGATTAATTTTTATTCCTCTTAAAGAGGCTAATTCAACTGCTTCCTCCTCTTTCTCTCGAATTTCCTTTTTTCATGTAGCAGATGCCCACCTCCTAAAATTGCCCCTCTCCAACTTAAAATTAAAAGTGGACTGGACTAAAAGGGAAGTTTAAACTATAAAATAAAATAGTTTATTCATCAGGCTTCGTTTTCTCCTAGATATACACCATTTGAGGGGGACTCAAAAAAATGGCAACAGAGTGCTTTTGCAGGATTTTGGAGTAATAATTGAACGTTAAGATGGCTTAGCTCAGGCGTCGAGCTAGTTTACATCAGAATTTGGGAAAACCTTTTAATTAAAAGTCGGCCTCTTTTATTCTTTCTTAAATAGGAAGTTTCCGTAAGGGATGTAGTTTTAGGAAAGTTAAAAAGTATGTTATTGGGGAAATATTAGGAAAAATTCCAGTGTTGAAGGGAGGCTCAGTGGTTGGAAAGTAAAGTGTTTAGCATCGGTATTTTGGTTTCCGGTAGGGGCTCTAATATGGAAGCGGTCATTAGAAAGGTTGAGGAGGGATATATTAAGAACGCCAAAGTTGTTGTCGTTATAAGCAGTAGGAGGGATGCTCCCGCCCTCGAGAAAGCTAGGGCACATGGCGTAGAGGCTTTGTTCATCGACCCTAAGGACTTCTGGAAGGAGCCTGACTATGAGAGAAGGGAGAAGTTGAGGGAGGAGTACGACAGGAAAATCATCGCCGAACTGGAAAAGAGGAACGTCGACCTAGTGCTCTTAGCAGGCTATATGCTTAAGCTCAGCCCGCACTTCATAAGAAAATATAAGGGAAAGATCATGAACATTCATCCATCTCTCCTTCCAGCGTTTCCGGGGCTGAACGCCCAGAAACAAGCACTCGAGTACGGCGTGAAGTACGCGGGGTGCACCGTCCATTTCGTGGAGGAGGAAGTGGATCATGGGCCAATTATACTTCAAGCCGTCGTTCCGGTTTACGATGACGACACTGTGGAGACGTTGTCTGAGAGGATTCTCGAAAAAGAGCATGAAATATACCCTGAGGCCGTCAAGCTCTACGTTGAAGGAAAACTAGAAGTGTCGGGAAGGAAGGTGAGGATCAAAGCTTAGATCCAAAGTATTTCCCCGTCGATTATGAGGAAGCGCCTTAAACCATACCTTTCGCCTAGCTTCATTAGGGCTATCGTCGTAAGGCGACTGGCGTGTGAAAGGTTTATGACTGGCTCCACGTTGTAGATTCTTTCTTCAACGAACTTAGCGAGCTCCTTAAAGGCCTTTTCCGGATTCTCTGAGTTTACCGCTAACATGACTCCCTCATGCTTCTCAATGACGCCTTTTAGAGCATCAGCACTTTTTGAGTCAACCATGTAGAAGAACTCCTTAGGGTTTAGATTTACTCTAGCCGCTTCCTTTTTCACCACTTCAATATCTTTTTCGTTTTCCACGCCAACTATTAAGATCACGTCTGCTTTAATGTTGAATTTGTTTCTGAGATACTGTACTTTTTCCGGATTCACTCTGTAGCCCTTATCGGTTGCCTCGACTATCTGTTCTTTTCTTAGGACTCTTAGGTGGAAGTCTAGTGTGGTGACGGGGAGTCTAACTAGGAGGTCACGGAATGATGCTTCACGCATTTCTAGAAGTAGGCGTAGTATTTTTCCTCTTATAGTATGTCTTGCTTCTTTGTCAAGTATCAGCAATTGTTATCCTCCCGTAATATTCATAATATAATTAACCTAAACGATTTATAAGGTTTTCTTTTTTAAATGAAAAATTTTTCATAAAAAGGCATAACTAATGTAAAATTCTCAAAAACAAAAGATAAGAATAAAGACAATAATCTTTCATTTTAAAGTAATTTTTATGAAAAAGTATTGTCATAGTATTGTTTTGGTTCGTGGAGAATTTTCGTTGACAGTAGCCCAACGGCCGCCAGCATTGCCGCTTGAAAAAGAAAGAGTTTTGAAATTCCCAAGTATGCCGCCACTAGACCTCCTGTAATGGGGGCGGTGGCGTAGCCGCTACTCCAAGCTATGCCAAATATACTTGATGTCAAGCCGTAGTTCTTAAGTGAAGCCTCGTCTAAGGAGTCTAGAACCAGGGGGGTTATCGGGGTGAAGGCGATGGCGGACGCAGCCCCAGTAAGGCATAAGACAAGGTAAACTTGGATGGTGTTGCTCGCAATGGGTATTAGGGCTGTTGATGCTGCAAGGATGATGAAGCCGGGAATAATGAACGTACGCCTTCCATAATAGTCGGAGAGACGGCCTATGAAGGGTTGGAGCACGGTGAATGAAAGAGAGGAGACACTTATCGCTAATCCAATCTCAGCCATGGACATCGCTACGCGTCCACTAAGGTAGCAGGGGAGAAGGGGTTCCATCGCTCCGTAGAGGGAGGAGATAGCTACCTCCGCAATAAAAAGAAAGAGAACGTTCCGGACAGATAAAACTTTCCTGATGGCTGAAAGTGGAGGGGTTGATGGCACTCTAACTACTAGTGTTCTAAGCCTGAACGCCATGTAGCATCCTAAGGTAAGGGAGACCGTTGCAACAGCAATGAAGGGGAGTGGAAAGCTTACTTCGGCAAGGGTGCCGCCGAACGCTGGCCCCACTACCGAGCCGCTAGCCGTGAACGCGTTGAACAGCCCTATTTTTTCCCCTCGCTCGCTTGTGTAAATATCTGCTACTAGAGCGCTGAGCGATGACCACATCAGGGAGGCTGCCAGTCCCTGTATGGCTCTGAGGAATATGAGGACTGGTATGCTTCTAGCTAGAGGAAACACGGCAAAGGACGCTGAGAGGAGCAATATGCCCGAGATTATGAAGGGGCGCCTCCCATACCTGTCTGAAAAGTAGCCAAAGGGCAGCGATGATGCGAGATGCACAATGGCGTACGACGAGAATATCAGTGTTAAGTCGACTTCACTGGCGCCAAGCGTCGTGGCATAAATCGGGAGAAGGGGGACTATGACGCCGTACCCCAAATAGTCGATGAAGCCTGAAGCCGAACATAGGGCAAGTACTAGTCTCTTAGAAGAGGGCTCCAAGCAATCGATCCTCCATTAAGTGGCAAAGACAGGTCTTTGAGATACTCGTCGGGGGTAGGGTAGGGGTCTGAACGGTTTTCCCGCGACATCAGCTTTCAGGCGCTCCCTCAGCTCTTCAAACGTCAGCTCTCTTTCAGTCCGCTCAGCTCTAACTCTAACTTTCAGCTTCCCCCCTTCAACCTCCCTGTCCCCTATTACCACGATGTAGGGTATCCATTCCTCCTCGGCCTGCCTCACTCGCCTGCTCACCGTCTCACTTCTATCATCCACATCGACCCTGAATTCTCTGAGCCTGTCAGCTAGATTCTCGGAGTACTCAAAGTGTCTCTCCGATACGGGGATCAACCTGACCTGCACCGGGGAAAGCCAAACGGGAAGCATAGGCGCCTTGCCTTCTTTCTTCATCTTGACAGCGGTGTCGAAGAGCGTGTAAAGGTATCGTTCAATAGTCCCTATTATTGCGGTGTGGATTATGTAAGGATATTTTTCCTCACCATCAGCATCAGCGTACTTTATGCCGAACCGCCTACTGTTACCGAAGTCTATTTGCACGGTTCCGATCTCCCTAGGTCTTCCCAGATCGTCTAGTATATGGTACTCGACGTTTATATGCCAGTAGTAGTTTACCCCCGGAGGGTAGAAGCAGAGGAGAAGGTTTTTCCTCCGCGTCTTCGCCAACTTAAGCACTTCCTCCTTGTTCCTCCTATAGAATTCCTCCGAGGTCAAGTTCACCAGCAACTCGTAGTTTCTCCCGAGTGACTCCACTTCCTCGAATATTCTCTCGTTTATCTTGTGGAACCATTCCCATGCTTCTCTTTCATCCCGACAGATAACGTGGAGGTCTGGCATGTGAAGCTTGCGCGTCCTGAAACAGAGCAGGAGCTCGCCACTCTGCTCAAGCCTGTAACTGTCAGCAACCTCAAAGACGCCGAAGGGAAGATTCCGGTAACTTATAATCCAATCCTTAAGCATTGAGAACTGCTGGTGGCAGGCGGCATACCTCATAACGTACATCTTCCTCTCCACCTCAAGCTGATAGAGCCTGTCACCGAAAAGCTCAGCATGTTCTTTCACAGGCTTCCTAGAAAGGTCAAACATGTTGGTGCCTCTGACGAAGTATACCGGTATACCTAGCTCCTTAACTATTTGGCTGGAGTAGTCGGCCACAAGGCTGAAAAGCAAGTCTCCCGCAGGCCCAAACCTCATGTGGCCCCTGTCTGAAAAGTCCTCCCAGTTCATCTGAAACTTCTTTACAACGGATATGAACTCAGGCTCTCCTGAGACGCCTTCGCCGCCCCGGCCAAGCGCTTCCCGCTCCACAAGCACAGCGAACTCATCCCTCGCCGCCCCAGCAAGATATTCCTCGGGCTTCATTTCTTCTCCGCTTGAGGTGACCACGAGGAAACGTTTCTCCCCCTTAACCACCTTGGCTTCCTCTCTTGGCTTAACCTCCCTCGAAAGTTCCGATAAGGGGTGCCCTTTACATGTAACGTTGAAGGATTTATAGTAGCCGAAGGGGGCTCGAAGCACTGAGTAGCGCTTTGAGAGGGCTTCGCTCATTCCCTTAAGAACCCTAATTGCTGTTTCGGGATCTGAAAGATTTGATGAAAGGTGAGCATAGGGATAAACTACTATGTTTTTGGCCCCAACCTGATCTGCGACGCGCCTAACTTCCTCAACTGCTTGGCTAACTACGTCATCCACATTTTTCTCGTCACCCTTCTCGACAGCCGAGAAAACGACGAGGCAGTCTTCGGACGAGCCCGTCATAGCATCATCTTTAACCTCCTCAGCTATGGGGGTTCTCTCGGTAACCTTGTAGGAAAACCGGTCAGCATGTATCAGAAGCATCCTCATTCAGAGCACCCCCGGCAAGAAGCTTAACCCTCAAAAAGAATACAAAGCTTATAAATGTTAAGCAAGACGCAAGTAAAGAAGGATAAACGAACCCTTCTCGGGAAGAATAAATGCATTATTATTTGGGGCATCTTAATCAAACCGGAGTAGGGTAAGGTTTTCCGAGACAGATTTGAGGGTTACTCTTGCTTTCAACACGTAGAGGGATGTGGGAATGATAAGAGTCAGGTATACTTTGAAGGAGTCCCGGGTCGCAATTGTAACGGACTCCTATGTCGCCGTTAAGGAGGCCGTGATGGCGCTCAGGAAGCATAGGAGGCTCCTTGAGGCATACATTGAACGCCACCCTGTTTTTCTTTACTCACTAGAGCCGGTTGAGGTACGTGACGACGCGCCAGACGTTGCTAAGCGAATGGCTGAAGCCGCGTTTAAAGCGGGGGTTGGCCCCATGGCGGCAGTTGCCGGAGCCTTAGCCGATCTGGTTGTGGAGGCTATGCTTGCGAAGACCAAGGTAGCTGTAGTTGAAAATGGAGGAGAAGTATCCGCCAACTCCGAGAAGCCCGTGAACGTAGGGATCCTTGCTGGCAGATCTTCTCTTTCCGGGAAGCTCGCATTCCAGCTGTTGAAAGACGACATGCCCTTAGGCATCGGGACGAGCTCTGGGACTGTTGGGCATGCTCTCAGCTTTGGAATGGCGGACGCCGCAACCGTGATAGCGGAGAACGCGACTCTAGCTGATGCAGCTGCGACTGCTGTGGGCAACGCTGTTAAGGGCAAAGACCCTGAAAAAGCGGTTCAGGCAGGGCTGGAAGTAGCGGAAGTAATAGATGGAGTGAGAGGAGCCTTAGTCATCATGGGAGAGTATGTGGGGAGGGTGGGAAAACTACCGAAAATAGTTAAGGTAAAGGGAAATATCATGGAAGCAGTCAAGGACTTGGAAGAGTACCTGCCACCAAGAATAATATAAAAGCAGATGAACCAAGAAAGAGGAATCAGTGTTTATTAATTCTTAGAGAATCAATAAATATTAATTCTTGGAATTAATTCGTAGACTTACTCTTGTTGCTTCAGAATACGCCTTTCTTTTTCATTTCTTCCAGTTCTTTAAACTTCTTGGGGAGGTATTCGTCTACAACATATGTTAGACCATACCTGCTGAACGATTGCTGCTCGGCTTTTTTGTCGAGCTCAAGGAACTTCTTCAGTTCTTTCTGCCAGAAAGGCGTCTGATATCTCGGATCTCTCAGGAGCTCCTTGCATCTCTTCACGTCGAGGTCTGTGAGCTTATCTGTTGGAAGGTTATATTTTTCTATGTCTGACGCCCAGACACCCATCCAGATGGCGCTGGGAGTTGCTAGCCCTACTAGGTGCGCCGCGGCGGCGCTACCACTTATTATGACCATTGCTATGTGAGCCCCCCAAGGGTCGCCATCCGTAAATATGTAGACAGGTAAGTCTAGCTCGTAGTGAAGTCTTCTTATAAAGCGCCTGGTAGAACGGGGCGCTTGCCCCGCTGTATGTATGAGAATTGCGTTAAACTTCTCGTGAACTTCTTCCTCAACGAACCTCGTGAACATCCCACCACACTCTATGGCTATGACCTTGTCGGCGTTTGTCCTAACGAATTTGGCGTTCACTAAGTGTGGCCCTATCATTACACCGTCAGGGTTCTCGTTCATGGCAACTTGCTTGCCTGCATACTTGGCTGGCGTCGTGTACTCCACAACTAGGTCGCCGTAAACAGCGCTTCTCTCTTCGGGGAAAACCCTGAAGTCCTCGCGTGGAACTTTCATCACCGCCTCGACTTCTGTTATACATACGTCTGATTCCTGCTGATCCTTGAACTTAACTCCGAAGGCTTCGCTGCTATAGTAGACGTCTCTCAGAGTGCTGCTCTTCCCCATCTTGATGAGTTCTTTGATGAACCTCATAACCCATACTAGTTGAGTAAAGCTCCTTATTTGCCCAAGGCTTTTAGCCGTTCTAAGTATCTTCTTGTCTCCGAGCACGTACTGTCCGAGCTCGCTGTCGAAAACAATGTTTGAAGTGCTCCTGCTGGGTATCTCTATCGATGGAAATTCTCCTTTCAATAGCTCCTCGTAGAGCCTTCTGCCTACAAACGTCAAGTTCTCCTCTATCCTAGCTCTGAGCTCCAGCTCCTTTTCATACTCCAGCTTCTCCCGCTCTATAGCCCTTCTACGCCTCGCCTCAGCCGCCGAGAGCCTCCAGAAGGCTACACCATCCTTGACAGTCGACTCAACTAGTCCTTCAGCTATAAGCCCCTCTAAAGCCTTTAGCGCCAAATCAACGCTTACCCCAGCCTTCTTGGCGATGCTATCAATTCTACTCCAATTCCTCGACATGGCAGAAAGAATAACGCTTCCTTCAGTCACCGCCCATCATTCCTCCTCTTCACTCTTTTCCTTTTTCCCAGCTTTCTTGGCTGGCTTAGCTCGCCCTCCACCTTTAGAAGAAGGTTTCCTAGCCTTAGATGACGGCTTCCCCTTCTCCTCGGCACTTTCCTTCTCGCCCCTTCTTACGCTCTTACGTGAAGCCTTAGTTGACTTGGTTTTTGAGGCGAATCCCGGGTTATCCGTAAGCGAAGCTTCAATATCCTCTGACGCACCATACTGTTCTAGAGGAACTTCAGGTTCTGGCACTACCTCGCCTTCAACAAGCTTTTCTTCAGTAACTTCTTCAGCAGCCGCTTCGCCTTCAACTGATAAGTCCATTTCTACAGCTACGCCTTCCTCTTCAAGGTCCTCCAATACGGTTTCCTCTTCCTCAAGCTCTTCCTCTACTCTTCCTGTCTCGTCCGCAGCCTCCACCTCCGCTATAGTCTTGTACTTTTCGAGTAGTACAGTGTAGTCTGGTTCCTTTTCCTCTCCGGCTAGGATGGTTATGTCTCTGACTATTAGCGGTAGGAATTTTTCATATATGCTGAGCCTCTGCCTTTCCCGGGCGGCCCTCTCTTTTCTCTGAATGTAGCGCATGAGTGCTCGGGCACATTCAAGGATGCCACGTCTAATCTCGACTTCAATCTCCGGTCGATCTGCGATGAACTCTTTGCCCGCGGTCTTGAATGGTATGTTCGTGCTGACCAAGTGGACGAAGACAGCTATGGGCATTCCTGGCTTTATTCTGTACCGTGACCACTTAATAGACCTTATAACCTTAGCTGACACGTCCTTGTACTCGTCGAAAAGAAGGGGGATCTTGTTGGCGAACCTGTAGAGTGCTATTTCCTCGCTGCGTGGCACTCCTCCACCATAAGCCATGCCTACCTCCACTATGAAGGGGTGTCCTCCATACGAGGACGGCGGGCGCTGGACAACCTTGACGAAGTCGGGGTTAAGCTCCTTGCGTATTCCCGCCTCCAGCAGCTCCTCCCCTAAAGGTGAAAGGCACTTGGCGTCCGGGGGGAGAAACTCTTTATATGTTTTCATCTTCCTTACTAGCGTTATAATCTCGTCTGGTTTGAGCTCCCTTGGATCCTTGTCCCTGCTTATCCCGACCTCGTCTAAGAATTTTTCAGCGGTTTTCTTGCCGACCCTGTGGAAGTGTGTTCTGAGGAAGGAAACCATGTCGCGGGTCTTCGTCTCGCTTATTATCCGCCTAAACTGTTCGACGTCAACTCCTCGAGGGTGGGGGAGGACCTCTGTTGGGGGAGAGGGCATCTTTTCGACGCTTCTCGGGAAGAAATAGAGGACCCCTTCTGGGTCGACGAACGTTATAGCGGCGTAGGGCGTTATCAGGGCGGTTTGCTTTATGTATTCCAAAATGTAGCGCTTAGCTCTTATCCAGTCTCCTTCAATGTAGAACTCGACTACAAGGCCATGCCAGCCCTTCTTACCTTTCCTACGAGTCCACTCCAAGAGCTCGGGCCTATTGTTCTGTATGTCCATTCTGAGCGTCACGTCGTAAACCCATTCGTCCCCGATGGGGGCTGAAACCACGTGAAGAGGTTTATGAGTGGTTATCTGCCCATAGAGGAAAGCCATCTTGCCGCCTAGTCCAAATCTTCCCCTGGCCTGCCTGTGGGTGTACTTAGACCCGTAAAGTATCTGTCCGAAGCAACTCTGGATGTTGTCCCTAGGTATTCCTATCCCGTTATCCATGACCGTTATCTTGAAAGTATTTTCATCTACCTCCTCGACAATGACCATTATCTCGGGCAGTATTCCTCCATCCTCGCACGCGTCCAAGCTGTTCTCAACGAGCTCCCTTATGGCGGTGTATATTGCCCTCATAGGGTTGTCGAAGCCCGCGATGTCCCTATTCCTGTAAAAGAAGTCTGCTGGGCTGATAGCTTCATACTTAACTTCTACTGCCGCACTCATTTTAAACACCCACAGGCAGTAAATGGAGTACATAACAACAATGAAACATTCACCATTCCTGTAAAAGGATATTACTCAGAAATTATATAAACTCACCTATTACTTGCGAAGTATTTAAGACTAATAAAGGAAAGTGCAGACAACCTCAGAGAGGAGTAAGGTAAACTTTCCAGACGCCTAACTCATCCTTTCCAGTTTCAGCCTTAACCTTCATTCCAACTTCCGGAAGGCCTTCACCTTTAAACCACCCCATCACTTTGAAACTGCCGAACGCAGCGACGACTATAACATAACCTCCACTAGCGAACTCGAAGCCCTGAGGGGGACGCTGTATACGAGTAAAGCACTCAACCACGCCCTCACCGTCAATCTCAACCCAATCCATGTCACCCGAGTAGCAGAAGCTGCAGTCTGCCTGGGGAGGATAGAAGCTCGCTCCACAGGACTGGCACCTTGTCCCGTAAATCTTTCCCTCCTCCAGCCCCTTCCAGTACCTCTCGACCCTAGATATGGGCAACATATGCTTCAGAACGAAGGGCCTGCTTTCCATGATCACACCTCGAAGACGAAAACCCACCCGAAGTGTCCCGTCCCACCTATGTTATGCGTCAAACCCTTATAATTTTTAAGATCCACTTGGAGGCTGCCAGCCTCCCCCCTGAGCTGCTTGACAACCTCATATACCATGGCTACGCCCGTGGCGCCCAAAGGATGCCCCTTCGCCTTTAATCCACCGAAAGTGTTCACCGGAATGCTTCCCCCGAAGTCAGACTCACCTTCCTTAATGAACATTCCACCCTCACCCTTCCTGCAGAAGCCAAGATCCTCATATGCCATTATTTCAGCTATTGTAAAGCAGTCGTGGACAGTTGCTATGTCAAGCTGCTTCAATGGGCTATCTATACCAGCCATCTTATAAGCCATTCGGGACGCGTTGACCGTCGCCCTCAGACCACCGTAGTCTTCCCTCCTAGATAGGTTTGCAGTATCGCTACTATATCCAACTCCACTTATCCATATGGGGTTATCCACCCCGAGTTCCTTGATCTTCTTCTCGCTTGCCAGTATGGCCGCGGCCGCCCCATCACTTATAGGACTACAATCGAAGAGACGAAGAGGATACGCCACGTAGCTCGAAGCAAGCGCTTCCTCTAGTGTTACCTCTTTCTGGAAGTGCGCCTTAGGGTTCCGCGCAGCGTTCCGGTGATTTTTCACCGCCACCAAGGCCATCTGTTTCTCCGTTGTCCCATAGCGGGACATGTGAGCAGAGGCATGCATGGCATAATGTCCTGGAAAAGTCGTGCCATATTGGTGGAACTCCCAAAGGTAACTGCCACCCCTGCCGCCAACGGCCAAAGAAGTTGCCGTATCGACCTCCGTCATCTTCTCGCACCCAATGGCTATCGCCACGTCTACCAAACCCGCCTTTATACTCGAGTACGCAACGTAGACCGCGGCGCTCCCTGTGGCGCACGCCGCCTCAACCCTCAACGGGCCCTTACCAGCAAAGCCACAATATTCGTTAACTGGCACCGCCGGCATCAGCTCATAGCTCCTAGTCCCAGCCGTCCCAACGACGCTTAACTCCACATCATCTCGGGAAACGCCTGCATCGGTCATAGCTTCCTTAACGGCCTCGAAGGCGACCTCCTGCAGCGTGACGTCTCTTCTAACTCCAAACTTAGAGCAACCAACACCAATAACGCCAACCTTCAACCAAGTGCACCTCCGCCCCTCCACATGGACACGGAAGCATGATGGCTTACAGAAACGAGCATCGTGCTTTTTATCATTTTCGCCGTTCAATGTATTAGAAGATTGATGAGCCTTGAAATAAGTGATCCTGTGAGAAACATGGGGTTCCAGTACGGGTAAATTAACAGGCAAACCGCTAGAGTTATGAGTGAAGATAATAAGGCACCGGCCACGGCTTGATGCATCGTGTGGGCTCCAAGCTTAACTCTAGCCCAGATCAAGGCTACCACCAAGAGAAGGGATGCGGCGCCCGGTAAGCCATAAACATACGTGAAAGCGGTTGCTGGACCTCCTATTCCAGCTGTATGAACACTTATCTTCCACCTGAAGTTGACCAGCATACACGCCAGCGTCACGAAAAAGTATGAAAGGGATACAAGCAACATTATCCTTGAAGAGTAGTAAGCGAACGTAACAGAGGCTAACCCATAGCCTGCTAGTCCGATGACGTAGAAAGCATGCCTCTTCTCCTTCTCGGTTCTGTTAAACGAGACGATGCCCTTCCACAACGCGTAAGCTAAGGGAACCCCGGGGATTAACACCATGCTTGCAATGCCTATCACGGCGCACTGCAGTGGGGCAAGGTATACTCCTGTTCCTATAGGTGAAAAGAATGCGAATACGAGGACGGCGATTGCAGTCACTGTTTGAGCAGGGAAAAGTTTTGAGAGGAAACCAGCTAAAGAAGTGCCTGTGCCTCCCTGCTCCATTGAAACCACCACTTTCACGGGAAAATAACGCATTTTAAACATTTTCGCCGCTAAAAACGGAGGCATTTAATTAATCTCTGTTAACGTATATTAGGGCTGGTAGGGCTACAAGTGTGCATGCCAAGTATGACGCCGAATGGTAAATTGTAGTGTCGGGGAAAAGAAGGGCGACGAACAAAAGTAGGGCCTGTTGAGGTTGGTAGGAAAATAGGAATGCTGCAAAACGTGAGACGACAAACAGAACTAAGTATAAACTTGGAAGAATGCGGCCGCCCTGTTCAAACCAAACAAACGCTAAAAGAGAAGCAACTCCTAAGATGCACGAGGATAAGGGGAGAACTTTTTCGGCAAATATGAGTTGTTGAAGAAACAGCTGGTAAGGAAAGTAAAGTGATTGAGTTGGCGGGAAGGGATAGAGGAGATTTATGACTGCAGACGATAATGGAAGAAGAGATAAGGATAACAGGTAAAGTGAAAGCAGAATGTCGCCTCGCTCCAAGACTCATCCTCCACCTTTAACTATTATGACCTCGGTCGCTTTAAACACTGCCTCCACGTTATCTCCTTCTTTAAGTTCAAGTTCCTTCGCCGCTTCACATGTTATAAGGGTGGTTACTTCGTCGACTTTTTCCACGGCCACCCAAACCTTCACCAGAACCCCTTCCCGTTCAACTCTCACAACGCGGCCACTAAACCTGTTTCTGGCACTAATTTTCATGTACAACCACCCCCAGGAGAATCAATATGAGGGATATAACGGTGAAGGATACGACGGCATAGATGATTGCGCCGGTATTTCGTTCACGTCGGCTCCTCTTTGTTGATCATCACCTCTGTCGCTTTTATTATTACTGTGACTTTATCTCCTAGCTTTAGGTCGAGTTCTTCCGCTGAATCAGAAGATATGGCAGCCACTATCTCTATTGGCTTTCCAACTTCTATTTTAACCAATGCTACTGGCCCCTCAACCTTGACCAGTTTGACCCTGCCTGGCACCGTGTTCTTGTCAGGTATTGAAAGTCCACAAGCCTCCCACATTTCCGGGTTCTCAAGTACACTGTTAAGAAAGCGGCTGAAACGCGCGTACTTGAGGAGGAGGCGCTTACCGGTTTCCGTGAGAACAGTTTTCCCTCTTCCGCTTCCACCCCTAGTGGATGTAACGACTTTCGTCTTTAATTTATCTTCAATAATTCTCAGATAATTCCAAGCATACTTGTAAGAGACGCCAAGCTTCTCGGATGCAGCTTTAAGGCTTCCTTCGTCGAGAATTGCCTTTAGCAGCTCGGCGCCTCCTTTCCCTATCACGCTTTCCCCGTCAGCTTCAAGCCAGACCTTAACTTTAGGCTTGACCCTCAATAAAGGATACCACCAGCACCGATTTCAGATACGCTCATTCGTATTTGGAAGATTAGAGGTATTAAAACAGCTCGACACCAGGTCTTTTTCTCTCTCGACACCTCGAAACTCAACTATTTTGCTGGCGTCATCTATTTTTCCATGGAGAACTCCTGAAGAGAATGCCCTTTCAAGAATTTTAACTAGAAGGCCCTCGCTTATCCCAACCTTCTCAACGATCTTCTCTATGCTGATGCGTGAGTAAACCCTCGCCACATCCCCTATTTTTCTTTCGACAACGTCTAGGGCGACAAGGCGATCTTCATCTATCACCCCTTTAAACCCGCCTTTAACCATCTCCTCGAAGACCAAGATTATGTCCTCATCTTTTACCATGGGTCGCCCCTTAAAACTCGCTCTCGGAACATCCTTCAATGAAACAACGCCTCTCTCCTCCAGAATGTTTCTGAGCATGTCGCCAAGGGTTTGAATCGCTTTAGCTTTTTCAGATCCCAGCAGGTCAAGTTCCTTCGCTAGCCTTTCAAGCCTTTCCTCCTCCTTCTCGAAATCCTCCAGACACCAGCCCCCAACCTTAACAAGCTGAAACTTAAGCTCGTCAGCAAACTCGTCGAGCTCCACTATGTAGCTGTCAGCAGCCTTTATGTCACATTCATTTAAAGCTTCTTCCAGCTTCTCCAAGCGTCGCCTGAAATAATCCAAGTCTTTGAGCACTTTAACGCATAGGTTAATCCACTCAGACTCGTTGCTTGAAAAACCGAATTTTTTCGCGAAAAACTCAAGGATACGCCTTGCCTCGAACCTAATTTCAGGCTTCTCAGAATTTAGAAGAGGCACTATATTGGCTATGGCTTCCTGTGACCCGACCTCGCCGATCGACTTTAGAGAGGCGTAAACCACTTCTGTGCATACGTCTTCAAGCGCCGCGATAAGATATGGAGCGACATCCTCCTTCCTGAATAAGCTTAGAGACCTAACGGCCATCACCCTTACGCTTGGATCACTGTTACGGAGAGCTTTTACCAATCCTTGGAAAGCCGACTCATCTCTTAGTCGCCTGAGAGCGGCTACAGCTTCCAGTCGAACCTCTACTGCATCATCATCTAACGCTTCTACCAAGTAAGGTGTCAGCCTCGGATCCATAACTTCGCCTATGATAGCAGTAGCTAACCACCGCACGGTAGGATTAGGATCCTTCATCAAGTCGACAACTTGAAATATGAAGGAGCGCCCTCCAACAATGCTCATCAGCCTAGCCAGTAGAAGCACCGAGCAGAAACTAAGGGCATCTACGCCTTTTAAATAGTTAAGAAGCGTGTCCGAGTCGGATTTGACAAGGAAACAAAGGTACTCTTTAACGTCAGAAAGACGGGCATTCCTAATTATTCTGACCAGTTTCCTTAAGTCCGCCTTCTCATCCTTGAATATTATTCCAAAAGTCATTCCTCCTCCCACCAATAACCCGGAAAAATACCCGGAAAGAATGCTTAGGTCTAAAAGAGAATCTAATAATTTTATGAAGTTTTTGGTTGAAGGTGGAGGAAGCTAAACAACCGCCGAGAGGGATATGCGAAAATAAATGAAAGTAACCTCTATATAGTTAAGGATGGCGATGACTGTGCCTAGAAACATGAAGACGATTTGTAAGAGTAATGTGGCATTTCGTGACTTAAAGGATCCAAAGGTTTTTATATTCCCAGGGTTTAGCATAATTCCCAAGTAGCTACTACCACCTGGGGTGATGATTTTCTCTCAAGGCAAAAGGTTTAAATAAGATAGTTTTTGCTAATATTATATGCGAAATATGTTGGTTTGAATTTATATTTTTGCGAAAAATACCATTACGAAAAAATATATTGTTAAATTCGTAATGAAATAACTTCGCTGGAGCGTATCGCTAATGTATTCTTCCTCACCACACTTCTCATGGTTTAATAACAGGTTATCAGCCCTCAGATTTAGTTTACCCGTGAAGCGGGAGGCTCATGAAGGCGACAGGAGACGACCGTTATCCATTAGTTTAGAGGCGTCTAGAATGTTTAAGTGGAGGGAGCGGGTACCTCACTTGGAGGAAGTACCTTCCTTCCTCGAGCTCCCCATAATGCTTAATGGTTTAAATAACAGAGTAGATTTCTTCACAGAGTTCGGCAGTCTCCTCGGCATAAGAGGAGAGGTAATATACGTGGAGGTTAAGCCTCTCGGTTCCTTCATAAACGAGGTTGACCGTATAACCGTGATCACAACTAAGGGGCAATATTACTTTGTATTGAAGACTTTCTCTTCCTGGGGGCTTTTGAAGTGGTTCCCGTTGTGGATTGCCTCTTATGCTAGAGCCAATTTTAGCGTGAATGGAAAGAGCAGGCTGAAGAATGAACTGAGAGCGCGCGCTATCTTGGAGAAGGTAGGAGTCAGAACACCACAAGTGTACTGCTATGACATGAAAAGAATGAAGGCGCTGTACGAGTTCGTTGAGGGTGAAAACTTGGACGAGAAAGTAAAGGCAGCTAGGAGAGATGAAAATATGGATGACATAGAAGATGTTTACGAGAAGGTGGGCTTAGAGATAGCCAAGATACACTCTTCGGGTTACATCTTGGGGGACTGCAAGCCGGCAAACGTCATTCAATCAAGTAGCAGGGAGCTCTACTACGTTGACTTAGAGCAAGCTAGGAGTGGCAATCAGAGGCTTAGCGGGTGGGATGTCTGCGAGTTTCTAATGTTCACGGGGCGCTTTTTCCTGCTTCCAAAGAAGGTAGGAATACTCTGCGAAGCCTTTCTCAGAGGCTACCTAAGAGAAGGCGATAAGAAGGTGCTCAGAGAGGCGGCATCCATAAAGATGAGTCAGCCCTTTATGGGACTGGTGTCGCCCATAATCATCCAGTCCATTAGAAGCATGATGCTGGAGTACGCAGAATAACACATCGTCAACCGCCATAATTCTCCCAGTGGAGAATCTCGTTTAGTGGTCTGCGAGGGGGAGGATTCGGATTCTCCGCGGGATACCCTAAAGCTATTATGGCGAATGGCTCCAAATTCTCTGGTAAGTTTATCAGCTCCTTAACTTTCATCTTGTCGAAAATAGAGTCCCAACAGGTTCCCAGCCCTAAGGCGTGCGCAGCTAACATCATGTTCTGTATGGCGGCGGATGCATCCATTGGGGCGAAGTAGCTTACCCCGAGCTCGCCGTAGCGGGACCTCGCCCTAGAAAGGTTTACACACACCACAAGAGCGACAGGAGCATCTTTAAGGTACTTAGCATACCCTGAGACGTCGGCCATAATCCTCCTCTTCTCCGGATCCGTGACCACCACCACCTCAACAGGCTGTGTGTTACCTGACGACGGGGCCCACCGTCCAGCGTCAACCACTTTCTCGATAAGCTCACGTTCAACAAGCTTCGAGACGTATCTTCTTACACTTCTTCTTCCACGAATAGCATCAAAAACGTCCATGAAAACCACCAGGACAAACGAAAACACATAGAAAAATAAATAGGAACACCAAAAAAGAGGATAAAAAGTTTAGACAAGAAAAGAAGTTATTTTAGCTTCCAGCCATGGCCTTTTCTCTTAGTAATCTTCTCAGCACTTTTCCTGCCGCGCTCTTCGGCATCTGTTCTATGAACTCAACAGACCTCGGATATTTGTATGTTGCCAACCGCTTCTTGCACCACTCGATGATCTCCTGCTCGTTTACCTTGCCCTTGTAATCTGGTTTAAGTGTAACATAGGCCTTAATAGTCTCGCCTGCCTCTGGGTCTGGGACTCCGACCACAGCCGCCTCCAAGACAGCGGGGTGCTCATAGAGAACTTCTTCAACTTCTCTCGGGTATACCGAGTGACCCTTATACTTTATGATATCCTTAACTCTGTCTACGATCCAGAAGTACCCATCCTCATCCATTTTCGCTATGTCACCGGTTCTTAGCCACTTGCGCCCTCCAGCTTCGAAGAACACTTTCTTTGTTTCCTCAGGCCTATTCCAGTAACCCTTCATAACCTGAGGCCCACTTACCACCAGTTCTCCTTCCTTGCCAGGAGGCAGCCACTTCATAGTGTCTGGGTCTATTATGCCTGCAAGGGTGCCAGGTATGGGAGTACCTATCGACCCGATTTTCCTCTTCAGCAAGGGTGAAGTCGTGTGTGTCACAGGGCTAGCCTCAGAGAGACCGTAACCTTCAACTATTGGAACACCAGTAACCTCATCCCACTTCTTTACGACCTCAACTGGGATTGAGGTGGCGCCATTGTTAACGTAAACCAGGCAGGACATGTCGACCTCCTTGATCTTAGGGTGGTTTAGAAGGGCTACGAACAAAGGTGCAACAGCAAAGAGGTAGTTTGGCCTGTACTTCTGGATGGCGTCCAGTATCTCAGCTGGGTCAAACCTTGGGAAGATTATGCCTAACGATCCGAACGCCAAGCCCATTATTAAGTCCACCGTCTGCCCATAAATGTGATACCATGGAAGTATGCTGATGCCGACAACTCTGTCTACCTTAAACCTCTTCTTTACCCCTTCATTGTACGGCTGGCACTGGTAAACATTCGACACAACGTTCCTATGCGTCAGCATTGCAGCCTTAGGTAACCCGGTCGTTCCTCCAGTATACTGGAGGACTGCAACATCCTCTTGCTCTACACCTGGATTTAGATCCTCCCAAGACTTAGGCTCAGTCTTCATTATAAGTTCCACCATGTCGTGTACATCTTTACCATCCTGAATCTGCGCCTTCTGACCCAGTATGTTGAACGCTATCACGTCTTCAACTTTAGTTTCCTCTTTGACCGCCTTGAAGTTTGGATAGAACATGTCCATTACGAACAGGGCTTTGCTTTCGCTATCCTTAAGCTGATACCCAACTTCTCTAGCTACAAAGAGGGGGCTAAGCGCCGTGACCGTTGCGCCTATAGCGTGGGCTGCGAAGTATGCTATAGAGAACTGCGGGCAGTTCGGCGAGTAAATAGCAAACGTGTCGCCTTTCTCTATTCCGAGATTCTTTAATGCTGTTGCGAAGCGCCTTATCATGCCGTCTAGCTGGTTGTACGTGAATTCTCGCCCGTAGAAAATCTGAGCAACCATGTCACCGTACTTCTTAGCCGCGGACGCTGCAATAGTGGCTATCGTCTCGTCCTCGGGTATCTCGACATCTGCAGGTAGCTCAGGTGGGTACGACTTAAGCCATATCCTGTTCTTAATGTAGTCCGGCAATTCTTCTATGGAAGCATCTTTACTCATAAAAACTCACCTCTCCCTCGATCTCCCCTTCAGAAGGGAGGGAATATACCTTTTTAAATTTTTCTATTCAAACAAATACGCTAAAAAACAAAATGAAAACCCAGAA
>JAHLWX010000012.1 GCA_019057675.1 Candidatus Jordarchaeum sp. LHC_1308 | reverse complement strand
AAGAAAATCTATGGTTGGTATAGATGTCGGTGATCTTGCGTTGAAAATGCAAGAAAGAGGGGCTGAAGCATGAGGAACATTAAAATTGGCGTACTCGGATTTCAAGGAGCTATCGAGGAACACGTAGAAGCTACAAGAAGAGCACTTAAAGAAGTAGGGACAAGTGGAGAAGTTAATGTTGTTAAGAAACTAGAGGAAGTCGAGAAGTTAGATGGGCTGATAATCCCCGGCGGAGAAAGTACAGTTATAGGTAGCATGATGAAGCAAATGGGCATAATAGATTATTTAAGACAGACAGGAGGGATTCCCCTTTTTGGAACTTGTGCAGGCATGATTGTGTTGGCGAAAAAAATACGGGACAGGGTGCTGGGGGATACTAGTCAGCCGACTGCCGGAATACTCGACGTAACTGTTGAAAGGAATTCCTTTGGGAGACAAGGAGACTCCTTCGAGGCTGAGCTTGAAATACCAGCGATTGGTGGCCTTTATAGGGGAGTTTTCATCAGGGCACCTATAGTAGTAAATGTAGGGGATAAAGTCGAGGTTTTATGTAGACTAAATGGAAGAATAGTGGCAGTGCGGCAAGAAAAAATAATCGCTACGGCATTCCACCCCGAATTAGCAAATGACCCAAGAATCCACATGTTTTTCATCAAAAAAATAATACTCTCAGATTGAACAACTGGAGTCTCTATTTTGCTGCAGCAACTTTCTGAGGGTTGGGTTTAATTGGTAATTGAGCAGTTAAGGAATGAAGAAGTCAAGTTACTTAAAACTTAGTGAGCATATAAGGGAACTTAATTAACGTGTTGATTACCTGAACGGCGAATGAGTTCGTTTGTTAAGATTCTTCTTGATGGGAAAGTTTACGTAATCTTTATTGGCATTTCGTCTTTCTCGATTTGAGCGAGGAGAAAATGAGGCCGGTGGAATTTTGCGTAAGATTTTCGTTATAGGTGTAGGAAACTATCTTTTAGGGGATGAAGGAGTAGGGATTCATGTCGTAAACATAATGAGGAAGCAGACATTGCCTGAAGGAGTGGAGGTTGTTGATGGAGGAGTAGGAGGCTTGTTTTTGCTGGATTTTTTTGAGAAGGCTGAGAAGGTGATTCTTGTGGATGCGGTTTCAGGTGGCGGGAAGCCTGGCGACATATACATACTCAATGCTGAAGAGCTTGAAAAGAACGGGGTTAGGAGTTTGTCGTCTCTGCATGACATGAGTGTCCAATTACTGGTAAAAGTAGCTAGGGAAATGAATGTTTTACCTAGATTTTTCTTGGTTGGGGTTGAGCCAAAAAGCTACAAGGAGTTGAGAGTTACTCTTTCGCGAGAAGTGGAGGAATCAGTACCAAAAGTTATAGAAGCGATCTTTAAGCTTGTCGCGGATTGTTGACGAAGAGGAGAGGAGGAATTGAGGAGACCCTTTGTAATGAAAATCCAAAAAGTCTCAGAGGAACGGGACAGTAAGATTATATTGGCTTTAGATGTTTCAAGCAGAGTTAAGAATGAAAATGATGTTCGCGAACTTTACAAAAGGGCTAAGTCTATTTTGGATGAGACTGAGCAATTTATAGCAGGCTTAAAAGTGAATTTTCAGCTTCTGCTTCCCTTAGGTCTATATGGTTATCTGCAGGAGGTACTGGGCGCCGCTAGAGAGTACGGCTTGCCGACAATTATAGATTGCAAGATAAATGACGTTGAGCATACTAACAAGTGGGCTGCTACTCATTTCTTTGATGCAGGGTTTGATGCCTTAACTGCAAACCCCTTCACTGGCTGGGATGGAGGACTAAAAGGAGTCTTCGATGAAGCAAGGAGACGTGAAAGAGGGGTCATACTTCTGGTTTACATGTCACATTATGGCGCTGAAGAAAACTATGGACGTGAAATTGTATTAAGCGATGGTAGGATAAAGCCTTACTACAAGTTTTTCGCAGAGAAAGCCGTCGAGTGGGGTGCCGATGGCGTTGTGGTGGGTGCCACGAGGCCAAATGTGATAAGTGAAGTGCGAATACTGTTGCCTAAAGAAATACCCATTTTTAGTCCTGGGGTCGCAGTTCAAGGAGGAGAAATCGAAGCGGTCTTTAAAGCGGGGACTGATTACGCAATACTCGGACGTACGGTATGTGAAGCGAAAAATCCTAGGGAAACCATTAAGTGGTACGTTGATAGAGTTAAAAAGATATTATGAAACAGAGGTTAGCGTTCCTCGAGTTCTTTAAGTTTCTTTATCATATTTTCAAGTGATTTTTCGAGTTTGGGATACGTTTCCTCGAAGAGTTCAGCCCGTCTCCTTGCAGCCTTAACACCCTCCATAACTTTCAACACCGCAGAGAATTGTTCTTCAACCCTACTCGCTAAGTCTCTTTCTATAATTGCTGAGCTTTTCATGTCTATCAAGTCTTCTATGGCATGTTTAAGGTAGAAAACAGCGTCTTCAGCGCTATCCGCCTCAAGAACTTGTCTAACCCAGAATAAATGAGCCTCAAACTCACTAATAACCCGTTTACGTGCCTGAATATAGTCTTTCAAATCATCCAAGTAAGCCAGTATAATGTCCCATAGAACATTATACCCATCAACTAGGTCTCCGTGCAAATCTTTTACTTCTGGCTCGCCACCAATGACAACTTTTATGTAATCCTTGCAAAGCTTAAGGTAATCCTTCACTTCTCTTTTCACGTCACTCAAAAATTCCTTAAGCATGCTTCTTCCCCTTAAACCTCCCTTTTTCTCTTCCACGCCGCTCTCTCCAGTAATTTTTCTTCTAACCAAATAATTATTTTTTACCTTTTCAGTCTTATCGAAAAAAAGCAATAAAAGCAATAAGGTGCTCTTAATGCTCAGATTAGCTGGGAAAATAATCATAAGTATTAAAAAGTGTCATAAAAATTATCAATGACTGCCTCCTATGAAAAGATAGTAAAAACCATTATTATGCGAGGCGATGGTGAAGGAGGTAGTTGATTGAGCTTCAGGATTGGAGGCTTCGTCCTTTCACGGCTTTCATTGGCACTATCTGTTTTTTTAACCCCACTCTACTTTCTGCTTTTATTTGTCTTTTCACCAGTCAAGCTACGCCCCAATCCTTTACCATTTGATATGTCAATTGCCAACTACCCTTTACTTCATGGTTTCTTGCAGTCCTTGGGGGTTGAGCAACCATGGATTAACGTGATTAACTGTATTTTCGCGCCTCTTTTTTTCTCTCTTCCATGGCTTCTTTTTGTCGCCTTAAACCGTGAAAGAATTATTAGAAGCTTTGAGATGTTTGACGCAACAACTACAATAGTTCCCTTGAGATACAGGATTTTTTACGGTTTTAATGCATTGCTTTTACTGGTGTTCTTTATTCTTCCTGCATTGTTTCCTGTTTTGAGTGTTGTTTCAAGCGTGATTCTTGCTGGTAGGGTGCTTAATACGAGTGAGTGGTTCTGGAGACAGAGAAAGGTCGTTAAATTAGTTACATGCACTGCAGCATTCACAATTATATGTGGAGGGCCCGTTTACATGACTGTGATATACTACTTAGAGAGACTCCACGTTTTCCTGACTAGTTGGCTCTGGGAGCTATGGGCAAATAACATTGTTGTAACATACACGATTTCTATGTGTATAGTTAATGCACTGGCTGTAGGATCCATAGTATGGCTGATATTTGCTGGCTCAGCTGAGTTTGAAGCTAAGACGTTTGGAGTTGCTTTAACCAAGCCACCCTATAAGGCAATAGCCATACTTGAAGTAGCATTCTTCATTTTGTTCGTTTATGTCGGACTCCCATACATTTACATTCCGGGGTGGCCCCCTCATTACCTCATTTGGGGGAGCAACCCAAGCATTCTCTACGATAGGATAAATTACATTTGTTTAGGTTTAATATCGCTGGTTACTCTAGTAGGAATAACTAAGGGTCTAAGAAAGCATGCGTTCAATTTCTCTTTTTTGGGGTTGATCATAGCTGGGGGATTCATAGGATTAGACATGGTCACTGGAAACTACATTAAAACGCTTGTCATCATACCAAAGGTGCTTACGCCGTTTATCATGAACGTTGCACTATCATCCTCTTGGGGACTTTTAACTGTGGATATGAACTATTTCTTGAACCTTTACATCCCCTATTATGAGCTTCCAAGAGCATTAATGCAGCTTTATTTTCTCAGTGGCACGCATATAGCACTTACTTTGGCGGTGTACGTGATGACGCTCATCCATAACTCAGTAACTTATGTCACTGGCGCCATAATATTAACAGCATTAATATGGTTCATTACGGTCATTTATTGTTTTGTTAAAGCGGGAGCAACGCGAATGTGAGAAAATACGGAGAACATACTTACTTTTTTATGTTATTTCAGAGCTCTCCCTTAAAAAGGGGGGAATTATATGGTTGTTAAGCTTAGCAGAGGTAAAGTTGATGAGAACGTGATTAAATTTCTGCTAGAAGCTATTTCGGATTTGGAGCAAAGGCTTAGAAAAGTTGAGAAGCATGTTGATGTTTTAATTCAGGAAATTTACGGGTTTAGGCTTCTGGAGAATGAAGAAAGCAAGGAAGAGAAAAAAGTAACTGTAATAGAGGAAAGAGAGGAAGAAAGAAGTGAACGCGCTAAGGATGGAAGTGAAGGCGGAGCTAGCGTCGAAACAGAAATAAAAGGTAAAAAGGAAAGAGAAAGAACAGTTATTCCAACGGTTAAACTAGCATTGTGAAAAAAACATTTTGTGCCTTACTATATTCCTTCGCTTGGAATTGATGGGGAAAATTATTTATTTTACATTCTGGAAATTTTCCTATACCCTTTAAGGGGGCTAAGCAGATGGTGTTAAGCGCTTATATATTGATTAAGGTTGCTTCCGGTCACGAGAAGCCTGTTCTTTCGAAGTTGAGGGAGCTTAAAAATGTTGAATGCGCAGACCTTGTCTATGGAATCTATGATATAATATTAAAGGTCAACGTGAAGGATGTAGAGGAACTTGACGACTTCGTTTTTGGGGTAGTGCGGCAGATGGATGGCGTTATGGAGACGATGACTTGCATTTGCTCTAGCGGAGAAGAAGGCTGATAAAATAGTTAGTTACTGTTACGCCATGAGTTAAATTGGGCTGACAGAAGATTTTTAGAGGAAAATCCCAGTTTTAATTTAAATGGTGGAGGAGAGCACTATGAGCGAAAATGTTGTGAAGCCTGCGGTCTCATTGAGGCTTAAAAGTTTGGCCGACCTAGTCAGGTTGTTGGTAACATGGAGCAGGGAACGTGGAGTACACATATTTCATTTTGAGAAGGATGGAAAGCATGTCTACGGTGCTTTGATAGGAAGTTTTCCAGGATACTATGAGCTCAGAGGGCTCCCGTTGTTTATGTACATTGTGGATGACAAGCCCCCGAAGGGGAACTTTATACGTTATGTTGGACACCAAGAGGAAAAAACAGAGTTTGTCGATGCCGTTGAGGTTGATCCGAAAGCAACTTTTGTACCAATAATTCATCTTGCTAGTCCTCCAGTTTTCGTAGGGGAAATATGAGTTAACTGCATCTGAGTTAGGTTTCTAATTTTTCTTGCAAAGTGCAGTGAAGAGGGGTGAGAGGATGGTTAAAAGCCAAGTTATGATTCTTGATTTTGCTATGCGAGTTATGAATTTAATGACGAAGGTTTTCTCATAGAGTAGCCAGTCTGGATGGTTAATTACATGCGTGAAGCCATTTTCTGTAAGTAATTTGGCGAGTTGCTTGTATGTTACGAGTGAGGGAAGTTCGGCATTGACCTTAAGCATCATTGAAGCGATTTTATTTGCAACCCTCCTAGGGAGCAGGGTTAACCCGATTATTCCAGTATGCGGCTCTACTGGGTAGATCCTGTTGGGCGTTGTTAAAAAAAGGTATCCTTCATCGTCGAGAACAGAGTAGATTTCTTTGAGTAATTTGTGTTTGTCTTCAAGATGCTCCAGAACGTCGTTGCATATGACTAAGTTGAAACATCCTTCTTTAAACGGCATGTTTAGGCCGCTGGCTAAAATGAAGTCGATTACGCCGCTCTTTGTTCTTTTAGCATTTAGTTTTGCAAGTGGAATCGCCAGAGGGTTTACTTCGATTCCAACGACATGGTTAGCGTGGTTTGCTAACGCCAAGCATGCTCCTCCCACTCCGCAACCCACGTCGAGAACTCTTAGCCCAGATACTTTTCTAAGAAACACCTTCATCTTTGCAATGTAAATTTCAGCTCTTTTATCAGCGTTCTTAAACCATGAAAGCCACGCTTCATAGTTTCCGAGGGACTTTAGGGGTTCGAGACTACGCCTCAATGCTTCTTCGAATTCGACGCATTCGCTCATCAACCGCCCTCCGAAAGGAGAAATCATAAAAAGATCATTCTTCAGATTTAAATTAGTTTTCTGGGTAATAAGGCGTGAGCTGAGTTGAACGTTGTTGCATCATGTGGCAAGGTAAAAATCTACAGGTACAAAATAGATTACTTCTCTTTGTTTAATAGTCCCTATTATGCTCATAGCTATGGAGGAGCTCTTGACATCTATTTTTTGGATGAAGAGCGTGTTTTTCCATGTTTAACCCCCGGCAGGATTGTCGATATTAGAACTATTAAGGCGACGTCTATGAAGAAGTTCCCCCATAGTGAGTTTGATTACGTGATACTCATTGAGAGCAGAGAAGATCCGAGTCTAATTGTTAGACTAATGCATGTTAAGCCATTTGTCAAGGAAGGGGACTGCCTAGATGTGGGAAGCCCTATAGGGATGCTTTTGCGGAGCGGGTTTTTTGATCCTTGGACGAGCCTACACGCCCACTTAGAGGTAAAGTATCCCAGTTATGCTTTTAGGGCTAAGGGCTCTATCCCGATGACCTTGAATATCGATGGAGAGATTGAAGGTGAAGCAGTAGAGGATATTTTCTTTAGGGTAGTCCAGGCCAACGATTACTTTGTGCTGGTAAAACTTAAAGATGAATGCACTGTAAGAGTAGGAAGGGTTGGAGGATTGGGGGTCAGGGTTGGAGAAAATCTTGGAATACTCGATTGTGGTTTTCCTCACTATAAAAGAGGAGGAGTTATAGTTGTTCGGGAGAGTAAGGTACGATTAGGAGACCAAGTTAGGCTTGGTGGTCTGGTTGTAGGAAGAGTAAACGGTTTTATACGTAATGGTGTCCAGATATCTCTAGAGAATGTTTCTCTCGAATGTGAGGGGGTTCGATTGAGGGGAATTTCTACATTTCTAAGTTTAAATGAGAAATGCTTAATGAAATTGATCCCTTTAAAAGGGGAGAAAATAGATTTTAGAAAAGGAGAGGTAGTTCAGTTAAAATTACACGAGGAGGGGTTCCTCTGACTGGAAATGCTAGGTTGAAAGTTCCGGGAGGTAAAATGATAGAGGCAGAGGTGAGGCTGGAAGGGGACTTGATAAGGTATGTGAAGATAACAGGTGACTTCTACTTTCACCCTGAAGAGGAACTTGAAAGGTTAGAAGAAGCATTAGAAGGGGCGCCTATAGATGCGGTTCAGGAGCTTGTTGAACGGTTTCTTGAGGAGAAAAAGATTACTCTTGTCGGAATCAACACTAAGGATATTGTCAGAGTGATATTCAATGCGGCTGGGCGAGGAAGTTAGTTATTTTTACTTTTGAAGGATCTCGTGCTGACTTTCCAATTCTTCTTCTGGTAATACTTTTTCTTTGCCTTCCCAGAGTTCCTCAAGAATTAAGTCAAGGATCTTTGACGCTACAACTTTTTTGTTCGAAAGAGGTATGTGATGAATTTCTCCTCTTTTATTTATTACATAGACTTCGTTGGCCTCTGCGGAAAAGCCTGAGTTCGGTTTTGACACGTCATTGGCGACTATCATGTCTAAGTTCGCGTTTTTAAGTTTCGTTATAGCCCGTGAAATCAGCTCCTCCTTTGAGACACCATATTCTGCTTTAAATCCGACTAGAAACGCCTTAGGTGCGGCTGCTCTTATGGCGTTTATCACTTTAGGTAATGGTTTTAAAGAGATTTGAAGGTTTTCTTTTCCGGATGGTATTTTTTCGTTAACTTTGTTTTCAGGAGCATAATCTGCGACTGCCGCTGCACATATTATTATATCATAGCATTTTTCTCCCACTTCGAAAAGAGCAGCATCCAGCATTTCCTTAGTGGTTTCAACTTTAATGACCTTAACGTTGAAAGGAGGCTCAGCGGTTCCTGGACCATATACGAGAGTTACTTCTGCGCCTCGGAGAGATGCGTCCTCCGCCAGCGCGACGCCCATCTTTCCACTGCTAGGGTTACTGATATATCTCACAGCGTCTATGTATTCTCGCGTGGGTCCCCCAGTGATTAGAACTTTTAATCCTTTCATGTCTTTCTTCTTTGAGAGAATTTCGATTACCCTAGCGACTATCGTGTTTATGTGGGCAATCTTCGCTTTCCCCTCTTCGAAGCGGGGACCTATGATCTCGATTCCGTACGCTTCCAGGCGCTTCAGATTTTCTATTATTATTGGGTGATGGTACATTGACTCGTGCATTGCAGGCACGACGACCACAGGAATCCGTGCGCCTATCGCTGTCGTGACTACAGTAGTAACAGGGGTATCGTCAATACCATAAGCAATCTTGCTTATTGTATTTGCAGTGGCTGGAGCAACAAGCACTATTGAGACGGCGTTAGGATGTTCTCCAGCAAGGGAAATGTGTTCTACCATCCCAGTCAGCTCGGTTATAACAGGATTCCCCGTAGCCCACTCCATTAACGCAGGCGAGATCAGTTTTGTAGCTGCAGGCGACATCACAGCATAAACTTCCGCCCCGTGGCGCATTAATTCCCTAGCAATTATGGGGCATTCCACTGCCGCCACGCTACCTGTTATACAAAGAGCTATTTTTTTCCCCTTAAGAATCTGACTCTTAGTACCAATGATTTGCTTCGAGGTATGTTCAGGAAGCAATATAACGACCCCGGAGTGTTATGTGAATTTACGTTCAAGTTAACTTTATGCAGCAAGCTGTATTTAAGCTTTTAAACACAAAAAAAGTAGTATAAATAATTTTTATTCATATTTGAAATATTTAAAAAATAAATAATGAAAAGGGTCTTCTATGTTAAGGACTTTTTGCGTGTGGGTTGCTAAGAAACTTCGGCTTTAAGATAACATTGTAATGATCCCTTAGGCTATACTCCGCTACACCTAAAGACCGCGCAATTAGTTTCTGTGTCAAAATGGAGGAGGACCCTCTCCGAAGTGCTAGAAGCTTATCGGCACAGTATATTACTGCTGCAGTAAAAGTATATGGTCTTCTTCCACCTCTTTCCTTAGACTTCGTCTCCGTAAGGATCTTCATGCATACGTTTGTTAGTTCCTTCTTGTACTCTTCAACATTCACTCCTTTTTCTTCCAATTTGAGAAGGACGCTTTTTGATCCTAACAGAGCATCTATTGCTCTGGGAAGATACTCTTCGCTTTTACGCAGTTCTTGGTGTACACCTGCAACCTTTCGAACTACAAATACTGTTTTCAATAATTTTTTTGGAGCAACCTTGTAGCCCAGTGATTCAAAGGCTTCTGTTATTTCCATTAATGTTACTGGTGCATGCATTTTCTGCTCTCTGATAGCATGAAGAAGGCATGCTGCCATTAGGAGTATGTGATTACTAACTTTCAAGCGACGTATTACATGCCTATACAAGTTTATTGCACGTTCTTTTACTATGATCGGAAGACTGAGAATCTCAGACACTTGTCGAAGTGCAGAGAATGCTCTATAATGAGTTGCGCATAGAGTTCTCGTCTTGTCCTGAATAGCTTTAATTTTCAGTCTCTTGTAAACAGCTTGGTTTTTAGGTGAAACTATATTACCCCTCGAATCTCTGAAGGTGAAAGCATCTTTGTAGTCAATATAACTTCCTACTTGAGTTTCAGGGTAGACCCATGCACCTCTAACATGTTCCTCTGAGGATATGTGGAAAAGAGGAGGAGCCATGCAACGTTCGATGACGAGACCACAATTTGGGCATACATAATGTCCTTCATATTCCACAGCGTTCACATTACATTCCTGACATTTCAAAAGTGACAAGTATAACACCCTTAACAGGGGCACCACATTGGAAATTAATTTCTTTCCGGGATAGGGAGGAAGCTAGAAAGGACTATGTAGTACTATTAGAAAACCATTAAAACTCTTCAAAGAGATAGAAGTGAAGTAGACTAAAAATAATAAAGCAATTTAAGCATCCATATGCCTTAAATCTTTGACCCGTTGCTCTGGGTAAAATAGGTTTTTATTTTTAAAGGAGTATTCGTCTATGTTGTAACTTGTTCCTTGTGCTAGCTAGTTTAAGCTTCGATCTAAAGGCAAAAAAGCGCTTTATCCGTGCTTTCGCATTTTTACTAAGCTACTTAAAGGAAAACTTATATTTTGATATTAAATGGGTTTTTAACGATGGTAAAACATGCTGAAAGGGATGGTTTTATAATTGACCTCAAAATATTCGAGAGCTTTCTGTCCAGCGCATATCACGTGTTTTTTCCAGATACATGACAAGTCAGAAAACCCACTGGAGATTGGATCTAGAGGTGCCGGAATATGTTTGGATAGAGGGATAACTGCCACGGTTAAAGTAGAGATTGCCAAGGAAAATAGTTTGGAAATAATTGTTAACCCCAATATAGGTGAACCTAGAGTTACCAGAAGCGCGGCCGAAAAAATGGTGAAGCTTGCAAACGAAAAGTATTCGAAAAATTATAAGATAACAGTGATACAAGAGATGGGCATCCCGGTTTACGCTGGGTTTGGCTCCAGTGGTGCTGCAGCCTTCAGCACTGCTTTAGCTCTCAATGATGCGTTAGAGTTGGGTCTCACGAAGAACAGGGTAGGGCAAATAGCTCACTTATCTGAAATTGAAAACCTTACTGGACTAGGAGATGTTGTAGCCCAAAACGTCGGAGGCGTAGAGATAAGAGTAAAAGAGGGGGCGCCGGGTTATGGAATAGTGGATAGCATACCAGTCTCGGAAGATTATGTTGTGGTCTGTGGATCAATAGGCAAAATAGAGACGAAGGACGTGATTTCACAAAAAGAAAAGAAAGAAAAAATAAATACGGCTGGAAAAAATCTCTTAGAAGAACTGATTAAAAATGCAACAATAGAGAACATGGCGCTTTTAGCGAAGAAGTTTGCGAGAGAATCGGGACTAATGACGAAAAAAGTAGAGGAAGCTATCCTTGCACTCGAAAAAGGAGGGTTTGAGTACTGTAGCATGATAATGCTAGGTGAAAGCATCTTCTGCATAACCAATAGGAAGAAGGCAAAAGAAGCATATGGAATACTCAGAAAATGTGTACCTCAGGGCTTCGCTGAAATTTGCAAAATAGATTTTAGAGGAGCAAGATTGATATGATGCCGGTAAGAGGGGAAGCAAAATGAGCGAAATTCCACCAGGGCACCCTAGAGCTGAGTCCTTGAGAATAAGGCATAAAATTATTCATGGAATGGAGAATAAGATTGTGGCTAAAGCAGGGCTCATAGCGCATGGCAGAGGGGAGGCGTTTGACTACCTTTTAGGTGAGAGGACGCAACCACCAGTAATGGAAGCTATACACGCTGCTGTTTCAGCTCTTCTATTAGCGAAGCACCCCGTCATAAGTGTTAATGGAAACTTGGCAGCTCTCTCACCAAGAGAAGTAGTAGAGCTTGCCGAGGAGGTAAATGCCAAAATAGAGATAAATCTTTTCTATAGAAGCCAAGAAAGAATTGAAGCAATAAAGAAAGTTTTGGAAGAAGTAGGGGCAAAAGAGATCTTAGGAGTAGGAGAGACAGCTGATGGAGAAATTCCGGAGATATCAAGCGTTAGGAGAGTAGTTGACCGAAGAGGAATAATGATAGCAGACGTAGTCCTCGTTTCCATCGAAGACGGTGACAGGACGCAGGCACTTAGAAAATTAGGAAAAACGGTTATCGCGATAGACCTAAATCCCCTTAGCAGAACCGCACAGTATGCCAACATAACAATAGTTGACAATGCAGTGAGATGCATGCCTCTCCTTGTAGAGGAAGCAAGAAGATTAAAAAAATACTCAAAGGAACAGCTGAAAGAGATTCTAGAAAAGTATAACAATAAGAAAGTTTTGGCAGACATGCTAAGAATAATAAGAGATAGATTAACGGCAATAGCTGAAGCTGGAGGAACAATATTTGACGAATTCAAGGAGACATCTTAAAGTTCAGAGTTGGAAAAATTAGCCTTCAAAGGGATACAAGTTGAGAGTCGCCTTTTTGGGCGCTGGAGCCATAGGAAGCCTTTTCGGAGGAATGCTGGCAAAGATAGGTGTTGAAGTATTACTGATAGGCCGAAAAGAACATGTAGAAATGATAAGAAAAAGAGGATTAAAAATATTGGAAGACGATGAAACATTTACAGTTAGAGTGAAAGCAACGACCAACATTTTAGAGGCAGGCAAAGCGGATATAGTCTTCTTGACGGTTAAAGCATACGATACTAGGAAGGCTGCGATGGATGCTAAACACTTGTTAGAAAAAGACAGCTTAGTTATCTGCATGCAAAACGGACTAGATACAGAAAAAGAGGCAGCCGAGATCTTAGGAAAAGAAAAGGTTTTTCGAGGGGTAACCTCTGAGGGGGCACAGCTGGTGGAACCAGGAGTTGTGCGACATGCTGGGAGAGGAGAAAGCCTAATAGGGTCTCCTTTTGGTGTCCCGCCGCAAAAGGCAGAAAGCATTGCTGAACTTCTTAGAGAGGCATGTTTCGATGCAAGGTTTACGGATAACATTGAAAGAGAAGTTTGGGGAAAGGTGCTCGTTAACGCTGGAATAAATCCCATTGGAGCCATAACGGGACTTAGAAATGGTGAGATACTTGACCATCCACTCCTTCTAGAAGTTATGAAGGAGCTTATTGTGGAGGGAGAGAACGTTGCTAAGAAGCATAACATCACTTTAACGGAAGATCCCTTCACTAAAGCTATTAGGGTTGCGAAGATGACTGCCACCAATAAAAATTCCATGCTTCAGGATCTAGAAAAAGGCAAAAAAACTGAAATAGATTACATTAATGGAGCAATAGTTGCTTACGGCAAAAAATATGAAGTTAAGACGCCTGTAAATTTTGCAGTAACTGCAATAGTTAAAGCACTAGAAGCAAAGATCAATCAAAAGAAAAGCGTGATCTCTGATGAAGCTGAGAGGAGTTAGCGCTAAGGAAGTTCTAAGGGAAATCGAGGAAAGATTAATATCAGATATGAGCTATCATTCTGGAAGAATATTAGGTAGCATGTGCACTATTCCACATCCATTAGCAAGAAAGATATTTTCCAAGTATCTTGAAAAGAATTTAGGTGACCCAGGGCTTTTCCCTGCAACCTTACAGTTAGAAAAAGAAGTCATAAGCATGATGGGGGAACTTTTAGGAAGCCCTAACGCTTCAGGAATAATAACAAGCGGAGGAACAGAAGCAAATATTTCTGCAATGCGTATAGCCAGAAACATTTCACGTAAAAAGGGTAAGAAAAGTAAAACAATAATAGTTCCTGAGTCGGCTCACGCGTCATTCGACAAGGCGGCAGATTTGCTTGATGTAAAATTAGTTAAAGCGCGACTTGATGAAGAGTACAGGGTCGACGTGGACGACGTACAAGAAAAAGTGACAGATGACACGTTCGCTTTAGTCGGCATAGCCGGAACTACAGCTCTAGGAACAGTAGACCCGATAGACGCTCTCTCCGACATAGCAGAAGACAAAGGAATATACCTTCACGTCGACGCCGCGTTTGGAGGATTCGTGCTACCTTTCCTAGATAAAGCCGGATTCAAAGTTCCAAGCTTTGACTTCAGAAACGAGGGCGTATGCTCCATAACAGTGGATCCGCATAAGATGGGGATGGCGCCCATACCCGCCGGCGGATTGCTTCTTCGAGACGAAAAACTTTTTATTGATAATAGCTTCGAGATCCCTTACCTAGCAGGGGGAAAAAATAGCCACCCGATAATACTTGGAACACGCTCGGGAGCCGCGGTCATTGCGACATGGGCATTGCTCAACCACTTAGGAATCGAAGGATATATTAGGATAGTTAAGAGATGCATGAAGAATACCGAGATATTAGAGAAGGGAATACAAAGGGTAGACGGCCTAGGATTACCAGTAAAGCCAACAATGAACATTATTGGAATTTCGTCAAATGCTGTCGACATATGCAAGCTGGACTTGGAACTCAGAAGGAGAGGCTGGGCCCTAGGCAAGTTTCCAGAATTTCTAAGGATAGTTGTGATGCCACATGTTAAGAGGAGACACATCATGGAGTTCTTAAGTGAACTTGAAGACGCCGTCCAAACGCTTTTAGCAAAAAGAACGGTCACTAGCGCATTTTAGAAAGAAAGTATTAAGAAAATAAAAAAAATCATTTCTTGGTCGCTGCCCTATATGCTAATTCTGCTATTTTTTGGAAGGCTTCGTTTACGCCGACACCTGTAGAGGCACTTGTCTCAAAGTATGGTAATCCACCGAGACGCATGGCAAGTTCTTCCCCCATTTCGGGGGTAACTTTACGATGCTCCTCTAAATCTATTTTGTTAGCAAGAAGTACGCCCGGCACTTCACCGCACTCTTTTACAAGCTCGTTTTTCCAGTTCACTAAGTTGAGGTAGCTATCAGGTCGGCAGACATCATAAACGTAGATGGCGCCTGCAGCACCCCTATAAAAAGAGGAACGTACTTCCTTAAACTGCGGTTGTCCAGCAAGATCCCACAATTGAAGCTTAATGATAACACCGTCCACTTCGACGTTTTTGATTGCAAAGTTCGCCCCTATGGTCATTATGTAGTCTGACCGAAACTTTTCTTCGGTATACCTCATAATTAAACTGGTTTTTCCTACAGCACCGTCTCCCACAACAACTATCTTAAAGATGTACTTTGCTTGACTCAAGTCTAACACCTTGCATCTTTGAGGGGGACATTAACTTCTTCGATAAGTAATTGCAGAAAATACTAAATAATAATTTTCTAGTAAAACTTTTTAAATTTACCGAGGGAAAATTAAGAAAGCTCATAGACGAGTCGAAAAAAATTCAGAAAAAAAGAGCCAAAATTGCCCATAATTAAATAACAGTAATAGGAATGTTGAACATGTGTTTTTGATGGAGCCCAGAATTTAACAAGAAAATCATATATGGTTTTAGTGCCCTTTCAGTTCCTATTTTTGCTTCTGGAAGGTCAACTTATTGTAGTAAGAGCTTTGATAAGTAGCCTTATGGTGTTCTCTACATCCGATAAGTCAGCCACTTCGACTGGTGAGTGGGCATATCTTACAGGGATGCAAAGGGGACATGTAGCTACGCCCTCTCTAGCTAACTGGATTGCAGCAGCATTAGTTGTTCCCATGACTACACCTATCTGGTATGGTATTCCGTTTTCTTCCGCTACTTTAATTAGGAATTCCTTTACGGATCGTTCTGCAATAAACATCCTGTCAGCTGCCCTTATTACGGGACCTTTTCCAAGAACAACAGAAGAAATGAACGGCTTGACTCCAGGATAGTCCCCTGCTCCCGTCGTATCAAGAGGAATGGCAATTGTAGGGTTAACTCTGAAGGCGACGGGCTTTACCCCTCTAAGTCCTCTCTCCTCCTCTACACTGAAGGAGAAATAGATGTCGGCACTTGGAGGAGTCTCTTTTAAGTTGCGCAGTTCATAGAGCGCCTTTATGGCTACAGCGCAACCCAACTTGTCGTCGAAGCCGCATCCACAAATACGTCCTCCAATAAGCTCTTCAACTCCGCCCTCAAAGGAAACCGGATCCGAAACGCTGACGCCCCTCTCATAAGCCTCCTCTTTACTTGATGCACCAATATCGATGAATAAGTCATCAACGCTAGGCATTTTTTCGCGTTCCTTTTCGGAAGTAAAGTGCGGGGGCATTGCTGCGATGACGCCTTTAACCTTACCCTTTGACGTGTGCACGATGACTCTTTGAGCCAATAAAATTCTGTTATCTATTCCTCCGAGTGTTGTAAATCGGAGAAATCCCTTTTCATCTATAGCTTTAACGATTAGCCCAACTTCGTCCATGTGGGCATCCACTAAAACTCTTTCTTTGCCCTCACCCTCAACCCTTGCCACAACATTTCCCACTCTGTCGATCTCCAGTTCATCGACAAAACCATCTATAAGTGATGCTACAACCTCTGAGAACTCATCCTCAAAACCGGAGACGCTAGAAACAGATATAAGTTTCTTAATTAAAGAGAGAGTGTCCATCAATAAGCATCAGCCTCTCATCATTCAGTTTCCAGAAAATTTAACATCTTTCCACGTTTAAACTCTTCCGACGAACAAGAAGGGAAGCTGGAAAATGGATGAAGTCGTTTTTAAACCAGTAGGCTATGTGAAGGTGTTAAATGAAAGGGAAGCAGAGATTATTTTTAGGCCAGAACTTAAAGATGCATTGGATGGCATAGAGGAGTTCTCTCACGTTTTCGTGATATACTTTATGCATAAACTTCTCGGGGCCGAAATCCCAGTTAAGGTTCATCCCAAAAAAGATGTAAGTCTTCCGCTGGTTGGAGTGTTGAGCTCGAGGTCGCCTTTAAGGCCGAACTTGGTAGGGCTCACCGTTGTAGAGCTAATTGAAAGAAAAGGAAATGTTTTGAAGGTTGCAGGACTGGACGCGTTGGATGGAACACCTGTAATTGATATTAAGCCCTACATACCTGAAATCGACAGCGTACCCAACGCAGTTACGCCAGCTTTCCTTAGATGCACGGAGAAAGATAATCAAATTAACTTCGAAAATAAAAACGAAAAAATTAAACTTTAAGATTTTTTAACAGTTTTCTAGTCTAAAATTTCGGGGGATTTTATTTGGAGAGAAGTGGAAACGTCATAGCTGTTTTTGATGTGGGAACGACGGGTATCCGTGCCTTATTGTTTAACCTTGAAGGCTCAATTTTGGGATGTAGCTATGAAGAGTATTCTACTATTTCCGAGTTCCCAGGGCAGTCAGAGCAAGTTCCTGAGGAGTGGTGGGAGATTGCGTGTAGAACCATGCAGCTCGCTCTGAAAAGTGCACGTGTTTCTCCATCGGATGTGGCTGCCGTCAGTGTTTGCACTCAGAGGGCGACCGTTTTTCCCATCGACAAGAATGGAAAGCCACTTTACCGAGCGATCACTTGGATGGACACGCGAATTTCCCCCTCAGCGAGGAAGCTGAAGGAGAAGATAGGTCAGAGAGAAAGTTTGAACAAGGTTCTCTGGATAAAAGACAACCTTCATTCCATATTTGAGCAAACATTTAAGTTCCTATTTGTTGATTCTTACTTCTACTTTAAGATAGCGGGAGTCTTCGCGTCAGACTTTTCAAACGCGTTTTATGGGCCATTTGATGTTGAGAGATTATCCTGGGACGAAAAATTGGCTGATGAAGTCGAAGTCCCCCTAGACAAGTGGGTGGACGTTTACCCGTCGGGGAAGGTTATTGGCGAAGTGACAGAGGAGGCAGCAAGGGAGACCGGACTTAGAACCGGCACACCAGTAGTCGTGGGGGGAGGAGACCAGCAATGCTCATGCGTCGGTGTTGGAGCGACAAAGCATGGAATAGCTAAGGTAACCACCGGGACAGGGACATTTGTAAATGCACTTATAGATAAGCCGATTTACGATCCCCTTGGTATACTTTTTACTTTGCCTCACGTCTTGGAGAGAAAGTGGGTGCTAGAGGGAGTCATTCCGGGGACGGGAAGCATACTCAAATGGTTCCGCGACAACTTTGGACACTTAGAAAAGAAAGTAGCCAGCGACATCGGCGTGGATGCATACAACATACTCGAAGACGAGGCTGAGACGATCAGTCCAGGATCTGATGGGCTACTTGTAATACCACTGTTTAACTTTGGCAAGGGTTCCATTCACAACTTGTCGTTCGCACATAGCAGGAGGCACTTAATCAGAGCGATAATGGAGTGTAACGGGTTTGGAATAAGAGGGATCCTAGAAGTGATTTCAGGGATGGGCGTTGCCATCAATGAGCTAAGAGCAGATGGGGGAGGAGTTAGATCCAAGCTCTGGAGGCAGATACAAGCCGACATAACAGGTAAACGTATCGCCGTGCCCCACATCGAAGAGGCTGGAGCGCTTGGCGCAGCAATTCTAGCATCGACGGGAGTTAAATTGTTCCCATCTGTGGAGGACGCCGCCGAGGCCATGGTTAAGATTGTGGAGGTAAGAGAGCCAAAAGAGGAGAACAAGAGAATCTACGACGAAATGTATCCCGTTTTCATGAAGATTCTACTCTCCAGCTACTCCGAGGTCTTGGGGCGAACTTAATTAAGCCTCGAAAAAAATAAATGACGAAAAGAGAGGTTATTTTTTAACTGATATATCTGTCTTTTGTGGTGTAATACTTGGAAGAATACGATGTTATAGTTATCGGCGGAGGATCAACTGGTACTAGCGTTGCAAGAGATTGTGCGATGCGTGGTTTTAAAACTATTCTTTTCGAGAGAGGGGACCTAGCATCAGGTGCTACAGGTGCCTGCGCCGGCATGATCAGTGGGGGAACAAAATACGTGCTACAGGAGCCGGAGTTTTCTGCAATGTGTACAATGGAAGTTATAAATCTTTCTCGGATAGCTGGCCACATAGTATTCAGGACGCCGATAATAACAGCTATACTAACAGAGGAGGAGCTTAAGCTTAGAGCAAGCTTCGCTGAGAAGTATGGTGCTTTAACTGAGAAAAGACAGGCAAGTCCTATTTTAGTTTTATCTCCCCAAGAGGCTAGAAGCCTAGAGCCTAAGTTGAGCTCAAAGATAATTCTCGCGGCTTACTTTGACGAGATGTTTATCGACCCATTTAGGCTAACCGTTCTTACGGCGCTATCCGCTAAGCGACATGGAGCGGAAATAAGGACGTACACTGAGGTTATCGATATACTTCATAAGGACGGGGAAGTTTATGGAGTTAAGGTCAGGGACAGGTTAAACGGCAAGGAAGAGGAGGTAAAAGGAAAAATTATAGTTAATGCTACTGGCGCATGGGTTCCAGAGATTTCAAGGATGGTAGGGGTCAAACAGACGCTAAGGCTCAATAAGGGGACGCACGTCATTTTTGACAGAAGAATTACAAGGTTTGGTATAATCTGTCAGGCTTTAGATGGAAGGACTGTGTACCTATTCCCCCACGAAACTGGGTCGATTTTGGGTACGACTGCAATAGACATATTCACCAGCCCGGATGAGGCTGAAGCAACATATGATGAAGTCGAGTATTTAATTTCTAGCATGGAGATGGCTGTACCTTCGGTGAGAAAGGCACGAGTAGTCAGAGTTATGTGCGGAGTTAGACCGTTAATCGCTCAGTGGTGGGTGCCCGAGGGGGACGTGACAAGAAACTTCAAGGTGATCGATCATGAAGAGAGGGATGGAGTTAAGGGTCTGGTGAGCGTCGAGGGGGGAAAGCTGGTCGTCTGCCGAGCTATGGCTGAAAAGATAACCGACTTGGTCTGTGAAAAGCTTGGCCGCGAGGCTCCATGTAGAACTCATTTAGAGCCATTGCCCGGGGCAGATGGGAAGATCAGCGTGGAAGAACTGGCTTCAAAGTACCGTGTTTCACCGCAAGTTGCTGGGCGACTCGCTTCAAGGCAAGGCACACTGGCTCACGCCATATTATCGGAGGCAAGGGATGAGAGAGACTTCCTTTCAAGTGTTTGCTTATGCGAGTCTGTAACCGAGGCTGAGCTACGGTACGTCATACGGAACGAGTGGGGGGTAACCTTAGATGCGCTGAGAAGACGAACTAGGATGGGCATGGGTCCGTGTCAAGGCTTCTCCTGCGGATTCAAAGCTATGTCGGTTCTAGCTGAGGAGAGAGGAATTAAGGTTGATGAAGCATTCAAAGAGCTTGAAAACTTCTTAGCTGAAAGATGGAAAGGGCATTTCGTGATTTTGAGGGGAGCCCAGCTCAGCGAGTATGAGATGACCCAGGCTGCTTACGCTTGTGTGGGATCAATCGACGTGAAAATCGGCGGGGGAGATAAGTGATTGAGACCGATGTTCTAGTAATAGGCGGCGGAGTAGCTGGATTATTGGCCGCAGCCAAAGCTGCCGATGAAGGAGTGGAAGTTGTGATTGTTGACAGAGGGTCAGGAGCCAGCTACCAGTCGTCTGGGGTGATCGACGTAATGGGGTGCCTTCCGGAAGGAGAAATCACATTAAGCCCCCTCGAAGGAGTCACCCAGACCATTGAGTGTTTGCCGCAACATCCATACTCTGTTATTTCGAGCGAAAGAAGCGTTGCCGACGTAATTAAAGAAGCCACAAAATGCTTACTAGACATGGCCTCTACTCATGAGGTCAGATTTGATGGGAACATCGAAAAGAATGTTATTCTTCTAAACACCATAGGCAGTTTTAAGATAACATGCTTCTACCAGTCAACAATGAGTGGGGGGACACTAAATAAGCTTGATGGGGCGTCATTACTCGTTGTAGGCTTTAATGGACTGGCAGGGTTCAACCCGCGTTTTTGCGCCTCAGGCTTTAAGCACTTTGCATCTAAATTCAACGTTGAACTCAGAAAAGCTGACGGAGTCAAGCTCTCACTTCCAGCTTTAAGAGACTTTAACCTGACGTTCATAGAACTAGCGAGAATGATTGATAAAGACGAATTCAGAGAGATACTGGCTAAAAAACTAAGAGACGAAACAGTTAAAGGCAACACCTCGCATATAGCCCTCCCAACGCTTGGACTGAGAAAGCATTATGAAAGCATGAGGATTCTTAGAGAAGAGACGGAAGCTGAGGTGTTTGAGCTTGTGTCGCCACCTCCCTCAGTGCCAGCTCAAAGACTGATGAGGGCGCTTGAGGAAGGGGTCGCTGAGAAGGGGGTAAGAATTCTCAGAGGCTATAAAGCAGTCGGATTTAAAAGTGAAGGGAGACGTGTTATGAGCGTCATACTGGACTCCGGAGGGAAACATTTCCCTGCAAAAGCTGGGGCTTACATTTTAGCGACAGGGAAATTCATTGGCGGGGGACTAGTGGAGGAGGAGGACAAAGTAAAGGAGGCCGTGTTCAACTTACCTTTATACGACGAGAGGGGGAAGGCGTTAAGAGGACAAAAGATCCCGCGGCTTCTAGCTAGGTCTCCTTTCCCCCAAGGGGGGCACCCTCTCATGGGATGCGGGGTAAAGGTTAACGCCCAGATGAAGCCAGTAGTTGAGGGTGAGGTTGTTTACGAGAATTTATTTGTTGCCGGCTCCCTTATTTCAGGCTATAGCTACGTGAGGGAGAAAAGCGGTATGGGCGTTGCAACAGCCACCGGCTACGTAGCGGGGATAAGCGCGGCAATTTATGTGGGCTGAGTGTAGGGCTTAAGCAGGAATAGGAAGATGGTGGTTTTTATGGGAAAAAAGGAGATCGACCACATTAGTAGGATTCTCGCCGAGGAGAAGATAGTAGTCTTCTCTCCCTATGAAGATGAAATTTACAGTGAGATAGAGAAATGTCAGAATTGCTCTTTATGTCTTGCGTTCTGCCCTGTCTTTGAGGTCACAGACAAGTTTTATCCTGGCCCACGAGGGATAGCTGACGAGCTCTCTAGGGATGTAAGAGAATTCTGGAGGGCGAGCAACATTGTTTACATGTGCACTCTGTGCGGTCAATGCCAAGAAAAATGCCCTGTTAACGCTCCAATTCCGGAAGTTGTTGTGCTCCTCAGGTCGAAAATTTTCGTCCAGAGACCGGATCTCGTGCCCGAAGAGCTTAAGACACTACTGGAGAACGTTTCGAAATATGGTTACATATTCGAGCCTATGAGCAACGAAGAGAGGGGGGAGAGCCTTAAAGGGAGATTGGAGATGATTGGTTTACCATTAACGAAAGACCCTCCTCTTGAAAAGGGAAGCAAAATAGCTTATTTCCCAGGTTGTCAGGCCGAAACTAGACTGCTAGATGTCAAAGAAGCTGGAAAGCTTGTTCTAGAGGCTTTCAATGTAAATTACGGAATTCCAGAAGGATGGAAGTGCTGCGGTCTTCCCATCAGATTGATAGGAGACTCGGCAATGGCAGACGAGCTTCAACGTGGCTTTTTTGAGAAAATAAAGGAGTTAGGTGTAAGGGAGGTCGTTACTACTTGTGCAGGGTGTGCTTCGGAGTTAAGAGCGGCGGCCAAGCACCTGGGCTCGGGCATCCATGTAAGACACTTGATCGAGTTCCTGTTTGAAGAAGTAGGCGTCGATGTAATAAGTAGGAAAGCTTGCAATGGGGGTAACGTTAAAGTTGCACTTCACGAGCCTTGCCATTTAGGCAGACATGTAGGAAGATACGTTGTTGCATATGCAGAAAGAATACTTAAAGCATTGCCAAACGTTAACTACGCCGGCATGAAGGGGGCTGACGAGTGCTGTGGGGCCGGAGGTCTGCTCAAATTTCATGATCCAACCGTTTCGGCAGCTATAAGGAGCAGAAAGCTTGACGTAATTTCTAAATCGGGAGCTGGGCTTGTCGTGGCTCCATGCCCCCTCTGCACGGTTAACATTTCTGAGGGGGTTGCTCGAAGGAAACTTAGCGTTGGAATAGACGACTTTACAGTCTTTCTAGCCAAGAGGATATATTCAAAGGAGGTTTAAATTTTTGAGCGAGCGAGGAGCATTCTGGAGAAACATTGTTTATGAGGAGATTGTCGGCATAGTAGGACAGAAAAACGTATACTGCGACGAAGCAGATTTACTCTGCTATTCACGCGATGCATGGCAACTGACTGTTCCTTGGATTAAGGGCGGGGGAGAGCTTCCTAAACCTGACTTCATAGTGCACCCCGAAAACGCGGAGCAGATTTCAGAGATCGTTAAGCTAGCAAACAGATTCCGGATACCCCTAATACCGTTCGGAGGGGGCGCAGGGGTTTGCGGTGGAACCATCCCAGTTCACGGGGGCATCGTAGTGGACCTTAAGAAAATGGACAGGATAGTCAAAGTCGACCACAAATCGTTACTCGTAACAGTCCAGCCGGGCATTTTAGGAGAAGTGCTGGAAAGAGAGCTGAACAAGATGGGCTACACTTTACCTCACTACCCTGCGTCCATGTATTGTTCAACTGTGGGCGGATTTGTAGCCTGTCGTTCGGCGGGCTCGCTTTCATCTAAGTATGGAAAAATAGAAGATATGGTTGCAGGTATGGAAGTCGTTATTCCTACAGGCGAGATAATAAGGATAAAACCAGTTCCCCGATCATCTACTGGACCAGACTTGAAACAGCTGTTCATAGGTTCGGAGGGGACACTTGGAATAATAACGGAAGTCACATTGAAAATAAAGCATCTTCCGGAGGAGAGGAGGTTTAAAGCTTTCATATTCAAGAACCTTCACTCAGGAATAGAGTCCGTTATTAAGATCTTCCGTAAAGGAGTAAAGCCTTGCGTGATACGGCTCTACGACTACATTGATGCCCAATTTACCCTTAAGGGGAAAGCCGAAATACCTGAAGGTGGATCGTACTTGATACTAGGCTTCGATGGATCAAGAGAAATTGTGGATTTAGAAGAGAAAATAGCCACGGGAATATGCTTGGAGGAGGGAGGAGTAGAGGTAAGCCGGGAACTAGCAGAACACTGGTGGCGCCACAGATACGATATGTATTATCCTGACGCTTTCAGGTCGTCCTATAGCATAATAGCGGACACCGTAGACGTTGCAGCACCATACGATAAGCTTGAGGAACTTTACTGGACTATTAAGAGAACCGTTGAGGAAAGGAACCCTGGCGTAACTATGATGGCTCACTTCTCGCACTTCTATGAGGATGGAGGCTCAATATACATGATCTTCTTCACTCAGCAACAGGATCATGAAAGAGCAGTGAAAGTTTATAACTCCGTTTGGAAGGACGCGTTAGAAGCGTGCCTAAAGGTTGGCGGGACAATAAGCCATCATCATGGTGTTGGACTAGTTAGGGCTGGCTGGATGCATAAAGAGCACGGGAAGGCTTTTGACATTTTGAAGGCCATTAAGAGAGCGCTGGACCCTAACAACATAATGAATCCAGGTAAACTTGGACTATGAGGGAGAATGATGACGCTAGACCCCGTAGTTATGTGTGGAGTAGAATGCATGAAGATGTGCCGTTTCGTGTGTATTGTTGCGAATCAACTTAAACTTGAAACAGTAGCCCCCTACGGCAAGTGCCTCATAGCTTACTACCTGCGTAATGAAGCAATTAAAGGGGGAAAAAGGACTGCAGAGGTAATTTATCAATGCGCAACTTGTGGCTTGTGCACGGAGTGGTGTCTTCCACGAGTTGACGTTCCGGAGATAGTTAAGGATGTAAGGGCGAAGCTTCTCGAAAAAGATGTAGCTCCCGAAGCTACGGTTGAGCTTGGTGAAAGGGCTAGGAGTGAAAGAAACCCTTATGGTGAACCGCATAATAAAAGGCTTGCTGCACTTAGAAAGGGAAAGAAAAATGGAAAGAAGAAGGAAGGGGGAGTAGCTTACTTCGTTGGCTGCACTTCGGCTTATAAACAACCGAGTATAGCGAAAGCCACGGCCGAGATACTTGAGCAGGCTGGAGACGGCTTTACGCTGATAGACGAGGAGTGGTGCTGTGGAGCCCCACTTTTATCGACAGGCCATAGGGAGCTAGCCGCAGAGCACGCCAAGCACAATAAAGAGGTAATAGAAAGATCGGGGTGCGATATCGTTGTCACGTCATGTGCCGGGTGCTATATGACCCTCTCCCGGGACTACCCGAAAATGGGTTTTCCACTAAAAACTCGGGTTTTGCACTTAAGCCAGTACTTATGGAAAGTAATTGAAGAGGGAAAACTCGAAATAAGGAAGACCAGCAGGGAAAAAGACTTGAAAGTGACCTATCACGACCCTTGTCATCTGGGAAGGCATATGGGTGTCTACGAGGAGCCGAGAAGCGTCCTGAACAGTTTCGCTAGAGTTCAGCTTATCGAAATGGAGTGGAGCAAGAGGAATTCGAAGTGCTGTGGTAGCGGTGGAGGTCTCCAGTTGAACTTTCCGGAGCTGTCTCGGAAAATAGGAATGGAAAGGATTAGAGAAGCTACGGCGACAGGGGCGGAAATTCTAGTCACAGCCTGCCCCTTCTGCAAGAACCAGCTTGAAGGAGTCTCGGAAGGAAAAATAAAAGTTTATGACCTCTCAGAGTTCGTCGCTAAACACTTAAAAACCCTCGAATAGAATTTCTGAGAGTTTTTTGAGCATGTCTAACCCTCTTATTTCTGTCTCGAAAAGAGGCACCTCAGTTATGTTGAAGTCATCATATAGTTCCCTTATGTCCTTTAGGTTTTCCTGCTGCATTTGCCTCCTTGCACGGCAGAAGGGACAATTTGGCACGTCAGGATAGATCATATTAACAATTATGTGGTCGCATGGAATTTCATACTCCATCAATGATGAAAGAAGACGTTCGGTTTCATATATCGCCATGGCTTCAGGTATCATAACTATGACGAAAGCCGTTTCGTTAGGATCCTTGAGCGTCTCCCTAGCCACGCCGATTGTATTCTTTAACTTTTCTAGAACTTCCAGGGTTCTGTCCTCTTCATCTCCTCGCCCGATAAGCCGCTTGAAGAGACCGGTCAGCTTGCTCATGTAAACCCTGACTTTTATGATGTTTACAACCCAGCTGTTTAGTATGTCAGGTAGGCCTAGAAGGCGCAGTGTGTGTCCTGTTGGCGCGGTGTCGAAAATCACTAGGTCGTATTCTGGGTTCTCGATGAACTCAAGAACCTTCGCGAACGCTATTGCTTCGTCCACCCCTGGAGGGGTCATACTGGAAAGATCTCCGATCTCTTGAAGAACCGATTGGGTTTGCTCTTCAAATCCTTCTGCCTCCGATAGTTTCCTTTTGTATTCTTCAAAGGTCTTCCTAGGGTCAAGCTCTAGAGCCGAAAGGTTGCTACACCCTTCTACCTTCTTTATTTCTCCTCCTATTTGCTGGTCAAAGCTATCACTTAAACTATGAGCTGGATCGGTACTTATTATAAGGGTTTCTTTTCCATGCTCGGCTGCCCATAAAGCTGACGCCGCAGAACAACTGGTTTTACCCACGCCACCCTTCCCGCCAAAAAGTATGAAAGAAACACCTCGATTATCTAAGAGGTCGGTTAAGGTCAAAGGTTACACCGCCAATCGAGTTTTAACTTTACTTCAAGAAAAGAAGCAGCCACTTAAGAATGTTTCTAGCTCCAAGACAAGGAAGACGACTTTAAGGCTAAGTTTAAGTTTTTACTAGAATATGACAAGCCAAAGTAGGAGTATCACAATGCATCCTCCTACAAAGAAAATTGTAATCACTAAGCGGGGATACCTCGCTTTAAACGCACCTAATACCAGGAAGGCTACCGCTAAGCTACACATGGCTATAAGACCATGAGGCGATGCCAAAAAGACTGTGTTCGTGTAACTTATGGAGAAGGGGAACAAACCATTCCAGTATGATTCTAAGAGATAGCCTACAACACATACAAATCCGAGGAAAAGTAGTGTTGCAAGGCTACTTACGTCGCTTTCCTGTTCCTTTTGACTCAAATTAGCAGTCACCAGCCTCAATTTATTTGAGGTTGTTGTTTTGCATTTCCCCGATAAAAATACTTCGCAAGTATTTTTCGAAAAATGATTTAAAGAAAGTAGTCCAATTTTAGAAGTGAAAAGGTTTTTAATGGTGGATTTTCGGATGAGCGAACTGATGGCCTTTCAGGGTTCGATGAACCAGATGGCCTCCACACTCCTAAGTATGATGGGCATAGATCCACCTAATAACATTCCACCAAAAGTTAATTTACCAGAAAAGTTCGTTTCGAAGCGCGTTGTAACCATAATAATAGATAACTTTGGCTTGCTGGAGTGCACGTACTATAAGCCTCGTTTTATAATAGGCAAGTCCGAGGCGATCATAACACTTGAATCCAAGAACCCATATACCCCTCACGTTCTCAGGGAGATTGTTTTTGGGGGAGATAACTTCGACTTTAACTTGTTCAGCTTTTTATCATCCCTTGGAAAACGAACTGTAATGATAGGCAGGAAGGAGGATCTCGCAGTAATAGATGGTAAGGGCGAGTTGAGGGTAAGCGATTCAGACAACAAGAGCTACGTGGAAACTGTAAAGGTGCTTAACAGAGTAGATTTTCTCTGGGTTCACTTTCTAGACTTTGAAGAGCTTTACAAACAATACAGTTTTCAACCGCCTAAGGAAACTGCCCAGAAACTTATCGTGAGAACCGACAGTTGGATAAAAGTGCTCTACAGACAGGCTCAACCTGACACGCTTATAACGATAATAGGAACATACGGTAGAACGGAGGCACCAATCACGTATGAGGGAAAATATGCAACGTGGCAGAGGGCTAGTCTCCCAATAGCTCTCATAATCAAGAAGTAAGTATCAGCAGGAAAGGTTGGAAAAGTCCTTTCTTCCAAGGGCCTCGGATATCAACTTCATCGCGCAGTACTCACCGCACATGCTACAAACCGCTTCTTTTGCAATGTAGCGTTCATAATAGGACTTTGCCTTTTCAGGGTCAATGGCAAGGCTAAATTGCTTATCCCAATCCAAGTTTATCCTAGCCTTTGCCATTTCATGATCCCATTCAGCCATATTACTGCCAAACTTCGCGATGTCAGCTGCATGAGCAGCTATCTTTGCAGCTATAACTCCCAGCTTGACGTCTTCTTCATTTGGCAAGCCTAAATGCTCCGCCGGGGTTACATAGCACAAGAAGTCTGCTCCTTCTAGTGCTGCTATTGCCCCTCCTATTGCTCCCACAATATGGTCATATCCTGGGGCGACATCTGTTACTAGTGGTCCGAGAACGTAAAAAGGAGCGTCTTTGCACATGGCTTTTTGAAGCTTTATGTTTGCGGCGATCTCATGTATGGGGACGTGGCCTGGCCCTTCAACGATAACTTGCACCCCTTCTTCTCTAGCTCTCTCAACTAGGTGCCCTATCGTTACCAGTTCTGATATTTGAGGAACGTCTGTAGCGTCGTGAATGCAACCAGGCCTTAAACCGTCACCTAGGCTTAGAGTCAAGTCATACTCTTTAGCTATTTCGAGCAAGTAATCATAGTTTTTGTATAGCGGGTTTTCTTGATCGTGATGTAATATCCAAGCAGCATGGAATGTCCCGCCTCTGCTCACCATTGGAATCACCCTTTTAACCTCAATAAGTCTTTTCACGTTTTCTTTTGTTACACCGACATGAACCGTCACAAAGTCCACGCCGTCTTCGGCATGCTTCTTGATGGCGTTGAACATATCATCTTCGTCCATTTCCACTATAGCACCTTTTTTCCTAGCGGCTTCTATACCCGCTTGATATATGGGGACGGTACCTACAGGAACATTAACAGACCCTAAAATTATCCGCCTTATACTATCTATGTCACCTCCAGTGCTGAGATCCATCAGGGTGTCAGCGCCATAACTAACAGCAACCTTCGCTTTCCTAAGTTCCAACTCGGCATCACAGATATTGGGAGAAGAACCTATGTTAGCGTTAATCTTAGTTCTTAATCCTTTCCCTATTCCTAGGGGCTTCACCTCGCGAATCACATTCTTCACTATGACTACTTCTCCTCTCCCCAACCTTCTTGCTAACTTCTCCGGTGAGACTCTTTCTTCCTCAGCCACAGCTTTAACTTCGTCCGTTAAAACTGACCGGTTCGCTGCTTTCATCCTCGTTGTCAAAAAGGTTTCCTCCAAGAAAAAAGGCGGGTTAACTATTCATAATCTAACAGTCAATGCTTAAAAGGTTAACTTTGGAGCCGCCAAAATATTTATGTTACTTCAAGAATTGCGGGAATGGAAGGAAAATGGCGTATGTTAGAGGGCAAGTTTTTTAAATGGTAGATATGCATTTTTCGGTAAGTATGAGTGTTAGAAGGGAGAATGTTATGTCGGGAAGCCAACCTCTTACTATGCTTCAGAAAGCTATTAACAACCTAATTTTAGTAAAATTAAAGGATGGAAGAACAATTCAAGGAAGACTCTCTAACATAGACGCTTACATGAACCTGTGCCTAACCAACGCTGAAGAGCTGGACGAGGATGGACCGATTGCCAGATACGGGGAAGTCTTCATAAGGGGAAACAATATACTTTTTATCAAACCAGACTTAACGGAGGAACTTCCCCCGAAGGGGGGAAAGTGACGAACATGAAATGTTAAGTTATATGCAGACTGAGGCTGCCCCTCTCCTTTGAGGTTTAACTTAATCCTAGTTCTCTTTCCATTCGATAATCTTCAAGTAGCTTTTCTAGTTGCTTTTTTCGTTTTTCACGTTCGGCTTTTTCTTTTTCTTCAAAGTAACGTGAAAATAAAGCGTCAAATTCTTTCTTGTCTATTACAGCGAACTCATCAATTTGTTTTACATTAACCTCTTCTGAGAAGAAAACAGGTATGTTTGCCTCGGAGAAGGCTTCGAGCGCTGTGTGAGACATAGCTGTCTCGGAAATTACAGCTCTAATGCCTTTCTTTATCAGAAGGCTTGCAGTAGCTCTGCCGCCCCCACTACCATCCAGCAAGAGTATTATGTCGCCCTTGTTTATTCCAACTGCTTCGTCGGTTTTATGTATTTCATTGTGAGTGAATCGTTTTATAACCTTAAGAGGATAGACTACGCCTCTGATCTCCATTATCCTCATTCTTTTCAGATTAGCAATTTCATGCCGGGCCTTAGAAAGTTCTTCTTTGAGGGCGAAAAGTGCATGTTTAAGTGATTTAATTTCCTCCTTGTAGCGCTCAACCACTCTTTCAAAGCCTTCTGGCTTAGCACAAACGTTAAGGTTCTCTAACATGTCTCTGAGGCGCTGAAGCTCCTCCTCTAACCTATTTTTTTCCGCAATGAAAACAGCATTCTGTTCTTTGACGCGGATGAGACTCCTTCTTAACTTTTTAATTTTAATTCTGTATAACTCTAGTTTTTTGAATAAGGCAGCTGGGTCTATTTGTTGTGGCTGTCGCTCCTCTTTAACCACTTCTACTTTTGGTTGTGAAAGCATACTTATCGCCTCTGAGACGGACAGACCCCTCAGCAACATAATTTTTAACTGGTCGAGTGGAATGTGACATCCCATAGATCTAGCTTTGGCTTCAGCCCTTTCAAACTTATTTTTGAACGTAAAGAAGGCTTTAAGGGCAGAAGCTAGGGCATCACGCTGATGTGAATCTTGAACCTTAATATATTTTCCCTCAATAAATTTTTGTACGAGTTCCCTTTTCTCAGAAATAGTAAGGTTTCTCGGAGGACAAAAGATCTTTGAGTTGAGAATGCCAGCCAGTTTTTCGAGAAGGCTTGGGGGAGGATTAACGTCAGACGCTAGCAGAACAGGTACACCAAGGGAAGTAAGCTTTCTGACAAGAGTCGTCCTAGATAGTTCCTTCTCGCTCTCCAGCAAAAGAAGACCGCCATTAAGATCTAGTACAGCAACGCCGCACGTGACTCCTGGATCTAATCCAATGATTAAGCCTTTCTTTGGAGCGGATTCGCTGGGAATCCGGGAGAGTGGAATCCACTCCAGGCGTTCAAGCAGTATAGGCTGAACAGCTACTATGATGTCTCCCCGATAGGGCTTAACCAGCCATTCTACAATGCTTCTTTCAGCGTAAACAGTAAACCTGCTACGCCTAGCTCCACCCTCCACTTCCTCCACGTACAGGTCATATTCCAGTCCAGCATCGTCAAGCCGCTTTTGTATCTCCCTAGTTGTCTGGAGAACAAGATTATACATGCGCCTTTTGAACCTCTCCGAGCTCCAACCTCCATGGCCTGGACAACGCCCCCTCGCAACAATTATTCGGGTTTCATTCTCAAAAGCACGTACAAGGCATCCAACTCCCTTAGCCGCTAACCTAGCACATATTTCAGCTGTTTTAACGGGTGAAAGCTTCTCTGCTTGAAGACCGTTTTGAGAGGCCACTATGGAAAGAGGTAGAGTGCCATTAACAGGGGAGCCAGTCACCTGCACTAACCTTGTAAATGAGGGACAGCTTGCTATGAAGGAGATGATGCCTTTCTGATCTGAGGCAATTTCAAACACGTTATCTAAAGCAACGACATCCGGCTTAATGGAGTTTATGAGGGCTATCAGTTCACGTTTACTAAGGCGTTCATAGGCACGCTCCCCCTCGTTATCCAGTAGGAAAGCAGCGTATCTTGGAGGAGCCTTAGATAAGGGGGAGCTTGCAGGCAGAATATCGACCCCAAGCACTCGCTTAAACATTTCCATTTTTAACCCCATCTAGGAGTGGATAACTTAGTTTTCCGTGACATATTCTAGGGTTTCTGATAAGCTTAACTTAATACCGAACTTTCTCTTGAAAAAGGATATGAGGTTATGCAAGTCTCTTTCGAGCAAGTAACGTGACGAAGCATTCGCAACAAGCACGTACTGTGGCCAATCTATTAAAAAGACAGCGGGCTCAGGTGACACGACAACGTTGTATTCGCTTAAGTCTCCGTGGACGATTCCACATTGGTAAGCCAACTTTACATTTTCGAGTATCAACTCTAAGATATCATAGGGTTCTGGTAGGAACTTACAATTGACTAGCTCTTCTCCTTCTATGAAGCTCATAACTAGTATATGCCTATTCCAGTAGACTGGTTCAGGGACTGCAACACCGTTAGAGTAGAGTTTTTTGAGGACGATATATTCTCTTTCGGCAGACTTACAGGAGATAGGGAACCAGCTTGAGCGGGTAACACCTCTCTTAACGTAGTTACGTACCCTTCTTACATGTGTGAAGCTTGTCCTGCCAATTCTATGGGCCTTGACGGCAACCCGTCTACCGGAGGAAGTTAAAGCCTCATAGACATCCGACTCCTTTCCGACGCCGATTTTAGAGCCGAAAAACTCTATTACACCCGACTCTGCAAGAGCTTTTAGAGCTAAGGCGTCGTAACCATGAACCGTCAATCTGTAACCAACATAATTAGTTATCTGCCTTACAACCAGCTTAAATTCATGAAGCCTCTTAAGAATGCTCAAAGCTCTCTCCTTACGGAGAGACAAGTAACAAGCAATAAGGTCTACGGGAACAAACTCGTGTGTTTTCATGCCATTTTCAAGTGCATATAGAACCTTATAGTCATCTGTATTAAGGTTATGGAGGATACGCGCCAGCCACTTCATTCAGACACCTAGAATTCTATATGGCTTTAGGAGTTTTTATTCTTTAAGATTTTATTTTTCGTAGTAGCCTGCAAATTAAACCATATTAAGTACCATGATTAAACTTTCTCTTTATTTAAATGGAAAAAAAACTCTAATTTTCTTTTTGTGTAAAAGAGTATAGAAAAACTTTATAAGTTATTAATGTTTTATCAATTCATGCCAATTAACATTAAAGGGGGAACATGTGTTGACCGTGGAAACAAGTGAGGAGGAGCTTGTGGTAAGCGATAAAAAGGCGGTTGAGATAGCGAAAGCCATTTCCTCCGAAACAAGGTGGGAGATACTGAAAATCATCCGTGAAAGAAAAATAGATGTAAGCAGAATAGCTGAAACACTTAATCAGACGGAAGCTAATATATCAGCGCAAATAAAGATATTGGAGAAGGCGGGGTTAATAAGGAGCTATTATTCTCCGGGTCAACATGGCGTAAAAAAGGTCTGTGAACCCGCTGTCAAGCGCGTAGTAATCATTATATCTGATTAGTATTTTTACTGGGTTTCGTCTGTTTCGAAGCGTTTAGCTGCTTCCTCCATAGTTTCCTCATAAGCTGAAAGAGAAACTTTTTTCTTTCTTACCTTTATGAAGAGAGGAGCATTAACGGCGCTGCCAACTATTAATGCTTCTCCTACTGGCAGATCTGCTATCATGCTGAGAGTCTCGCGGGTAATCATTTCGGAGGAGAGTTCTATGGCCTTTAGGTCGTTCGGGTTGGTTACTCGCAGTATAATGTGTGTGTTAGCTTGGCTGAGGACGCTTGTTGAAAGCCTTACTGGGCGCTGGGAAATGAGACAAAGTGAAAAATAGAATTTTCTTCCTTCCCTCGCTATAGTTTCGATGATACTTTTTGAGATAGCTAACTCCTGCTTCGCCTCAGGGCAAAATTGGTGTGCTTCCTCAAGTATTACGAAGGATGGCGGAATGCTACCACGCCGCCTCAATTCAAATAGCCTCTGAAGAACGTATGCAGTTATCATCTGCTTTTTCCTTAAGCTTAGAATGTCGCTTAGGTCGAGTACTACCGCTCGGCCGGGTTTGGCGTACTCTGGAAGATATGGGTTCTCTTCCACTCCGAAGAGCTGCGTGTCTTCCAGCTCGTAGAGCCAGCTTAACAGAGCGTCCTTTGTTCTAGGATTCATCTTTTCGTCTTTCTCTATAAGAAAGATAACGTCTGAGAGGGAGTAAATATCTCCCTTTGCTTTCCTCACATCGGATAGCAGGCGATTTAGCTCACGAACTTGGACAGGGCTCATTTCGGGTTGAAACATGGCTAACTGTCTCTCTGTAAGAAGAGGCGTGGCGAATTGAACATAGGAACCTTTCACTATGGACACCGATTGAGCAAGCTCCCAGCTGTCATCTTGGGATAGCACTACATACTCACCGTGAACATCAACCACCAGAGTGAATATTCTTCCCTTATCTCTACTTCTTGAGAGGATTTCCTCCAGAAGTATTGTCGCAAGGTATGATTTCCCGGAGCCGCTCATGGCAAGAATAGCCAAATGTTTTTGCAGTAACCGTGTCATGTTGAGTTTAACTGGCACATTGTGATGACTCATGAAGCCTATCTCGAGCCCGTTTTCTTCATCGAACCCGAAGAACCTCGAGATGACGTTCTTATCTGCTAGGTAAACTTTCTCTCCGGGGGAGGGAGGGAAGGTTATTTTGTCGAAGCTTTCCTCTTTAAGAGCGCCGAGGGGTTTAGCTGTTGCGATTAGCATATCCCACCTGTCGCATGGGAAGATCGAGGAGAGCGTCCTTCCGCTTCTTTCAAGCTCTTTAACTGCCTCAGCATGATAATAGAAGCGGTTTGTTTTCATAACTTCTTGCACAACAGCTAACAGCAAGCCATCCTCGGTTTCAAGCTGAACAAGTTGCCCCCTCCTCACAGGAACTACTTCCGAGGATGTAACGACAAACGTGAACTCAGAGGTTGTCGGACTATGATCGGTGCATATTACTGTTCCAATAGATTGCATTTATTCACCCCCTCTTCACACAGGGAACATTTTATCTCTTGGTTTTAATAAGTTAGGGGGAACACCTATTTTATGGGCAAGCTGATCACATATAAAGTCCATTTCTCTCTCAGCGAGCTTCGCCTGGGCATGGGCTTCAAGTTGTACTGATGGAAGAGCATACTCCGGATGATGCATGGAGAGAGCCATTATAGCTGATGCTACTTTCTTAACCTCGATTGTGGGGTTCCCCACGGCAATGAATTCAACTCTTATTGGTCGGTCTAACTCTGCTGGCTTAAGATAGGTTACGTAGAACTTGTCGCGCCAATCTTTACTTACGTCCTTTAGTACAGGGTGTGCACTTGGGTTGTCGGAGTACTTTAAGACCATGCTTCTTTCTCCTCTATCCAGTAATCTGAAGAGAAGTTCAGAGTCAAGCAGGCTCCTTATAAAAAGGCGGTAATCAAAGGAGAGTATTTCTCTGAACGCATCGTTCTTTTCCACTAGGACAGGTATGACGCTTGAAAGTAACTGGACGAAACGCGTACTGCGTGTATCCTTAATCACCCCGGCGAGTGAAACACCATTTTCGACACATGACCTGTAAAGTTTCTCGAAGAGCCCTAGAACCTTCAAGTACTTTGCTTCTAACCCGGGAGTATATGGTTTATCGCTCATCTGTGGAAGCACGCTTCCATCCAAGAGAAGCAAGTCTATGTCATATTCTTTCTGTACGTTAATGGCCACCTCTAACTCGTATGATAATCTTTCAAGTCCTGCTGAAATTTCGAAGTCCATTTGCGAGAATGGGGCAGCGTTAAAGGTGATTTTTGGCGGGGGGTGCTCCTCTGGGTAATAATAGGCTTTAACTCGGCCTCCAACTTCATATTTAAAGATGAC
>JAHLWX010000011.1 GCA_019057675.1 Candidatus Jordarchaeum sp. LHC_1308 | reverse complement strand
GTAAGACCAGTCACAGCGGAACAGGTTGCAAAGAGTATGCGCGAGAACATAGAAAAAGTGAGAAAGCTACTCTATAAGGTCATTGAGGCAATTCCCAAAGAAAGGAGTTGTTCGTGCGGTAGAGTTCTGGATTTCGCTCTCTACTAGTCAAAAAATTTTTTAACCCCTATCCACTATCACTGCCTTGCATGGTACTGGCAGGGAAAGGTGACATTAATGCAGAAGACGATAATCCAGCTTTCAAGCACAAACCACCAGAAGCTGGACGAAGTATGTAATCAGATCAAGGAACTAGCCAAGAAAAGAGGCGTGAGAATAGCTGGCCCAATACCTTTACCAACGAAAAGGCTTCGTGTTCCGGTGAGGAAGGGCCCGTCAGGACAAGGCACGGCCACGTGGGATAAATGGGAAATGCGCATCCATAAACGACTAATAGTTCTTCACGACCCAGACGAGCGCACGTTAAAACAAATAATGAGAATACGTATCCCAGAAGAAATATTTATTGAAATGTCCTTGAAATAACCTTTTAATTCAATGATGAACTATTTTGGTGTTGTAGGAAAAAGTTTTAAATATCATTTTTACAACTGAGAGAGACGGGGCCCCCGTAGCTTAGCTGGGAGTCAAATGCCCTATAGCGCTCGACCTGTAAGGGAGCGAAGCTGAAGACTCTAAAGTCCCCAGCCAGATACCGAGTTGTCGTGGGTTCAAGAGGTATTTGCCTGAAACTCCCACCGGGGGCACCACATACCTTGTTTTTAGTCGCATATTGCCATTTGTCATTAAAGGGTGTTGGATAGCTGCTGAAAATTTTTTTATCTTGAGTGTTTGGCTGGTTTTTTGAGGTGTGAATGTTGCTGAATCCATGGGGTACCTCTGGTATTGATGATTACGAGAAACTTATCAGGGAATTTGGAATCGAGCCTATGACCTCTGACATCGCTTGTCGTCTTCCTAGACCGGGAAAGTATTTTTGCAGAGGGATTATTTTTGGCCATAGAGGATTCGACGTCGTTTTAGCCGCCATATTGAATGGTGAACCCTTTGCTGTCCTTTCAGGTATTAAGCCAAGTGGAGCCTTCCACCTCGGCTCATTAACAACCGCCGAACAGATTGTCTACTACCAGAAAGAATATGGTGCCACTGCCTTCTACTGCATCGCAGACGTCGAGGCTTTCTGCGACAATAGAATTCCCTACGAGAAGTCCTTTGAGATCGCTGTAGACAATTTAGCTGATGTGCTAGCTTTAGGTCTTGACCCTGATAGAGCTTACATTTACCGTCAATCAGAGGAAAAAAGGGTCATGGATTTAGCATTCGAAGCTGGAGCGCATGTCACGACAGCTACAATGAAAGCGATATATGGGGAACAAACGGTTTTCGGGCTCTACATGACTGCACTGTTACAAGTGGGCGACATCCTCCTGCCAGAACACAAAGATTTTGACGGCCCCAAACCAGTAGTGGTGCCGGTGGGAGCCGACCAAGACCCTCACATACGTTTGACCCGCGACATAGCCAAGCGTCTTCATCCTCGTTACGATTTTATTCCTCCTAGCGCAACCTTCCACCGCCTCATAAGAGGCCTCGACGGATCTGAGAAGATGAGCAAGCGAAATCCTATGAGCTACTTTGAACTTAATGAAGACGTTGAAAGTATAAAGTTCAAAATAATGAATGCGCTGACTGGTGGGCGCCCTACAATTAAAGAACAGAGAGAATTTGGAGGTGAACCACGCATGTGCAGAGTCTATGAACTAGCGTTCTTCCGCATAGATGACGACTCACTCGTTGAGGATATTTATCGTAGGTGTACGAGTGGCGAGCTAATATGCGGAGACTGTAAGTCAATAATCTTCGAAAAGATAGCAGAGTGGCTCAAAGAACATAACTCAAGAAAACGCAAAGTAATAGACCTCGCACGCAAACTTTTAGAAGAAAGATAAAACATATTATCCCCACATTTTCAATGTAACGCAAAACCTGCATTTTCAAGTGAAGGGAATCATTCCTCACGTTTTTTCATGTAAGAAAATACGTGAAAGAGAGCCCATAAAAGAAGAATAAATATTATTATCCAAATTGAAAGAGCAAGTACAATTAGTTCTCTCGTTCTTTTAGTAAACCTTTCCTTGTAAGTTTCCTCTCCCATCCGTGTTAAAGTAACTCCAACACCTCTCCTTAAAGTTCTTTGGAGAGACTTCAAGCCCGTATGTGATAAGTCATCTAATTCTAACGTCATATCGAAGGGGATAGCCTCATATTCACTGTTTGCTATCCTGTAAAGTCTACAACTTTTTTCACTAATCCCCCCCTTTTCATATTCTGCTGGATCAACGATAAGTGCTATAGCATACGGGAAAAGTGATTGCCAAACATATTGCGTTTTAACATCTATCGCTGACATGAAATCCGCTCCCATCCCTGGGTGACTGTGCCACCATCCGACTATAACTTCGTCTTTCCCATTCTTCTCCAGCTCCTCAACTACTTTAGCCATGACATTAAAGTCGAGTTCTACATGGGCTTTTCCCCCTCTACTACCAACCCATAAACTATCAATCACTAGAACTTGATCTTCCCTCACTTGCCCTAAGAGAAAACCTGCCACTTCAACCTCCCTGTTACTAAGCGCCACATAGAAAACCTTTGATAAAGCCGCGGGGGATAATGTAACTCTCACATATGGCGCCTCCCTTAGTTTTTAATTATCTATATTTTTTCTCATTTATTTTTAGGTGGCGAAACATTAATAAACGGCACTTCTTACCGAGAATATTCGAGTGCCTCGGTGGTGTAGTCACCTTTAGAAAGGGCTGTAACGGCCAAGCATAAGGGGCTCAAGGTTACAACCTGCCCACTCGACCCCTTGACCCGGGTAGCTATTTATAAAACGCTAAGGGAATTCAAATCCCGGCCGAGGCACCACTTCATTGTTTTTAGTTTTGAACTCTCACGTTTAATTAAACTATTTACTACTTACCCCCTTAAAGGATAATTTTTCGTTGGAACTTAACGCTACCCCGTGGTTAGCAATTAAAATGCTAAAATCTCAAATAGAAGAGATAGTGAAAGACTTTGTAACTTTCCATATTAAGGGTTATATCACAATAAACATTATATTGTCTGTTGAATTCTAGATATTAGAGGAGGTTTGTAATTGCAGTCGGGGACTCGTTCATTCTCTATCTTAGATATTGCCATGAGAGACATTGTTACGTGTAATGAGGACGATTCCCTGTCTAAAGTTGCTCAGCTTATGGTTGACAATTGGGTGAGTAGCGTTTTCGTAGTTAATCATGAGGGCAAAGTTGTGGGCATAATAACGGATGGGGCGATATTCCGGCTTATTGCTAAGGAAGAGGATCCTAGAAAGTATAAAGCTAAGGATATCATGTTTCGCGAGATAATCACCGTGCGTGAAGATGCTTCAATAGATGAGATTAAGGATTTGTTTGAGAAGACCAAGATAAAACGTGTGGGCGTAGTAGATAAAGATGGAAAGCTTATAGGGGTAATAAGTAAGAAGTGGGTTAATGGATTTAAACGGTATGCTCGCTACTACAACATAGAGCTGCAACCCGTTTCTCATCAAATTGAAAGCGAAAAACATTGAAATTTTGTTGAGGGTTTAAAATGTCTGATCACCCGTCTAGACATCTTAATGGTGAAGTAACAGAGTCCTTTTTTCTACGGGAGGACGAGGTCGCAGGTAGCAGTACGTACGTCAATTCAAAGGCTCTCTTTCCCTCCGAGTTTATTGAAATATATCTTTGTTGCTTTCATGAAGCGAAAGGGCATTTAATTCTCTTCACTATACCTCAAAAGCTGAAGGGTGATAAATCCGTCATCAGGCTCCTCCAGCGTCACCCCGTCTGGTGGCTTGACGTTAACGAATTCAAAGGAAGCGTAGATCACGTTGACATGGAATTCGGTGGGAAAGTATACTCCGGAACAAAGTTTACCACCAAGTCCTCTAGGAAAAAAGAGAGAGCCGGAGTTGAAGAAAGTGCAGAAGAGGTCTTTGTCCTCATAATTAGCACACCTACGTCCATAGCAAAACCTCTCGGCGAGGAACTCCTAAGATTGCTAAGGGAGAAAATTCAAAAGCAGCTCTATGAGAACCTTTATCTCCTAATCCTAGTTGAGGAAGCGAACCTTAAACCTGTCAAAGGCGAGGAAGATAAAAAACTTATCGAGGAGGGCAAGCGGATAACTTCAATGCTAGAGGACATTTGTATTTCAGCGATACCAGAAATCTCCCGAAGAGTCATAGAATCCCTTCAATTTGATGCAGAAAAACAGAAGAGTCTCGTTTATTTTCTCCTAAGCCATCTCTACGGCGAACAAGCTCCAATCAGAAAAGTTACTCTCTCCGAGAAAGAACCTCCAAAAATTAGGCAAGTAGACTTAATGCGCGAGAACCCAGTCGGGCTAGAAGGCGTAGAACTAATGGAGCAAGGAAAAAAGCTTAAAATAATGGTTAAAAACTCGTCTGAAAAAGCACTTGAAAATATAAAAATAACCATAAGCCACATACAGGACATCTTCGAGACATACTCGTGGTCAACAAACGTGGAGTTATGGTTTCCTCTAGAAAGTCTAGTCTTCATCTTTCCACGAGTAGACAACAATGGAGAATACATAATTAAAGTAGAAGACTCAACAAGGAATCTCCTGATAAAAAGAATATCTGTAAAGGAGCTGATGAAAAAAGAAGAGGCTGAGGAAGAAAAAGACATATATTAAACGCTGAACGCGAACCCTTAACGCCAATCGAGGGTAGACGATGAAAACGTTCAGAAAAGCCGCAATACCTCTTTTTCTGATAATCTCCCTTCTAGCGTCCCCCGTCCTGAACCAACCTCCACAATTATACTCACTATTCTCCATCCATCCTCAGTCTTCTCCATATACTCCCGCCTTCCTTCTTGATAACGAAACAAAGTACGTAATAATTTTAGGCGATGCAAGTTGGATTAACTCCGTTCTTCCACTCGCCGAGTGGAAAACGCTCAAAGGGATCCCAGCAGAGATTTATACAGTCGAATCAATTTACCAGAATTACACAGGTGAAGATAACGCGTCGAAAATCCGTAACTTCTTGAAGGATCTATATGTTTCAAAGAAACTTCAGTGGGCTCTTCTTGTGGGGGACGTCGATAAGATTCCGATAAGGTTCTTCACCATGGGCAGCACTCTTGTTCCCTCAGACTATTACTACGCAGCCCTTGATGGTTCTTTCGACGAAGATCACGATGGACACTATGGGGAGCTTGGAGAAATAGACTGGACCCCTGAACTCTACGTTGGAAGAATACCCGTTTCCTCTATAGACGAGTTAGAATCTTTCGTAAATAAAACATTGACATATGAACAGTACCTATACTTATACTCAGGTGAATGGACAGGTAACGTGCTCCTTGCAGGGGGCGAAATAAGCTCATCTCAGGACATTCAAGGGTGGCGGGCTAAACAAGCCACCGTGAAAGCATTTCCCCAACTATCTGACTATACCCTCCTCACATATGACAGTATACGAGAATTTAAAAATCTCACAGAGCAATCATTCATAAGCAAAATTAACGAGGGAGCAGCGATAGTTGACATATGTTCTCATGGAAGAGAAACCGCGCTTTACATATCCCAGATTGGCTCTCCATTTTTAAACTCAACCACCGCAGAAGCTCTCTCCAATGGCTATCGTTTACCATTGTTTTTCATATCGGCCTGTCTTGCAGGTTGCATTGATAGTAATACTGACTCTGTTGCAGAGTCCCTATTGAAAAATCCTGGAGGGGGCGCCATAGCTGTTATAGCATCAACCAGAACGACTTTTGGTGGCGATACATTAAACGATGCTGCAGACACATTCTTCGACTACACTTTCTTCAGAATTTTCTTTAGTGCAGACCAGCCATTCACCCATCGCCCAGGATATGCCCTATACGAAGCCAAAAAAGAATACTATAAGTCGTATAAAAACTTGCTTGAAAGCAACACGACATATACACAATTATTCATCGAGTATATACTATTAGGTGACCCGGAACTTCCGGTATGCTTCGGGCCGCTAAAGAGCTTGAATGTAAACATTGATGGTCGTTTAGTTCCAGGGAAAGAAATAACACTCAAGGTTTCAGATGGAAATTCCCCTGTTAACGGTGCTTACGTGTGTATACAAGGATGGAATTACTACCACACATACCTTACAGACAAAAACGGCGAAGTACATTTGCCTTGCCCCGAAAGAGGTATATATAACGTAACAGTAACCAAAGAAGTTTTTTCTCCCGCTCAAATATCCATTGAGGTGGGAACACCTATCAAGATACTTATTGACGAATATCATCAGCAGGACTATCACTTGGAGTTCTGGAACAACACTTCCATCCTTAGAACAACACTAAACGCATGTCTATTCCACTTTGAAATACTTGAAACTCAAATAACACTAGGTACCCTTAAGAACTTCAACGTACTTATTGTTTATTATCCCTCACAAAACTATACTGAAGATGAACTTGAAGCTATACGTAATTTCATCCAGTCAGGTGGAAGTCTACTGATAATTGGGGAAAACGATCCTGCCTTGGCGAGTAATGCAAACAAGCTTGCATCATACTTTAATATCGCATTCTCAACATCCAGCCTCTCGGGTACAGTAACCGCTAAATGTATCAAGGCTCCTCAAACGTTCAGGACAAATGAGGTTCTCTTGAAAGACCCTGGAAAAGTCGAAGGAGGAACACCGATACTTATTACGTCATACGACGCCCAGGAATTCATCATTGCCTCATGCATTAAATGGTACAATGGAAGAGTAGCGTTCGTCTCTGATCTAGATCTATGGAAAAATACTTCGATAAGAGAAAAAGACAATTTTCAACTATTCAAATCTTTATGTGAATGGTTGGCTGGAGACTTGGCCCCAGCGCAATTCAATATATCAGCTCCCTCAGAAGCAAGGAAAGGCGAAACCGTTTCAATAAACATTACAGCTGATCACCCCTACAATATCATAAACCTAACAATTATAGTCGTAAGTAGCCAAAGAATCATTACGAATACCTCACAGAAAAGCATTGTACATCTTCAGCTCGACACAACAGAACTCGGAGGCAATATATTAGTTTATGCGGTAGCGGTAACGGAAAACGGGGAAATATACGTATCAGACGCCAAATCCATAACAGTAATAGAAGATAGAATCCCTCTAAATCTCCCACTAACAGTATCACAACAAGCCACGTGGCAAATCCCGATTATGGTTACCATAACAGCCACCATGACGATAATACTCCTCCTCTCACACCATACTACCCAAAAAAGAAGCCACACGAAGAACGAGTCACGGAGGCAAAAACAAAGAATATCTACTCCTCAATAATTTTTATATTTAACTGACTCTTCTTTATCTTAAAGGAAAGTGGGTGGTGAGGGCTTGTCTTCGCCTAACGAAGAAACGCACGTAAGCTACTTTTACCCGGAACGCGCTCTAAAAGAAAGAAAATTCGAAAACTTTGCTCGACTTCAAAACCACGTCATACTTTCAGGGGTATGTACAGAATGCACAGCTTGCGTAGCTTCATGCCCCGAAAATGCCTTGGAGATGGTAGACGGACGACCAACGCTCAAGGGAAAGTGCACAGCTTGCGGAGTATGCTACAACGTATGCCCCAGAACAAGAACACACGTAAACGACCTTATAGGCGACTTTATTTCGGCATACAAGGCTAAGTGTAAAATTGATGCTGTTCACGGGCAAGATGGAGGCGTGGTTACCGGTTTGCTCCTGTATGCTCTGAGGGAGGGATTGATTGACGGTGCCGTGGTGACTCATAAGAGTAAAGAGGAGCCATGGAAGCCTGTAGCTGTTGTCGCTACTACTGAGGAGGAGATACTAGAAGGCGCAGGTAGCGTTTACTCGCACAGTTACACCGTTAAGGCTTTAATTGATGCGATAAAGAAAGGATTGACTTCCTTGGCTTTTGTTGGCACTCCGTGCAATATATCTGCTGTTAAGAAAATGCAAGGATTTCCGGCTGGAATGCTTCACCTCTTGATGAGAGCAAATATTCTCAAGATAGGTCTGTTCTGCATGGACTCGTTTTCCTATGATGGTTTAAGAACGTTCTTTGAGGAAGAAGAAAAAATTCCTTTGGCGTCTATTTCGAAAATGAGCATTTCCGCTGGTAAATTCAGCGTTTACTATGACGGAGATAAAGTTGCCTCTTATCCTTTAAGTAGGCTAGACAAGTATAGAGCGTCAAGTTGCTACTTCTGTTCAGATTTGACATCTGAGGATGCGGATATATCTGTTGGTAGTGTCGGCTCTCCCGAGGGTTACTCAACAGTTTTAGTGAGGTCCCCTATAGCCCTTGAACTTCTTTACAATGCTGCCGATAATGGTTACTTGGAAGTCGAGCCGCTTGACAGGCAAGGGCTTACAAGCGTGCTGAACTTAGCTAGAGTTAAGAAGGTTCAACTTTACACTGTTAAGAGACGGCGGACTTACGTCGTTAGAGTTCCAGGGGTGCCATTGGCGGAATTAGAACTGAAGGCAGGGCCAATTCCATTGGAGAAAGAGGCTGTGGAAGGCATTAAGCTGACCGGCAAATCTCCTGTTAAAGTTGTGGAGTACACGTTGACGAACAACGGTCAGGAGCTTTTGCTGATTTTGCAAAACACTTCAGGACAAATTCTTTATGACGTGAACGTGCGGATATCACATGTTGATGAATTGTTTGAAACGAATGCTTGGGCGACGGACATTGAAATGTGGCATCCATTAGAAGAACTTGAGTTCAAGTATCCACGTGCGCTGAACGACAGAGAGTATTTAGTGAGAGTTGCTACTAAACATGGCCCCATTCTGATGAAGCGTATTACAATAGCTGAGCTTAAAAAGGAGTGAAACGGAAACGTTTAAAGCTGGTATTTCCTCTTTTGTAAGCCGAAGCTGGAGGGGATCCATATGAAGATTTCGCTTATAGGATTGGCTGGTAGTGGAAAAACAAGCATATATCTTACGACCTTCGCTGGTAAGAAACCTCAGGAAACGAAGGGAATTGCTCCCACCGTGATGTATGAGGTACGCCGTCACCCTTTTTTGGGGATTGACGTGAGCCTCTTCGACTTCGGTGGACAAGAACAATACATTGAATCATACTTGGAGGATCCTAAAGTTTTCGCTGGCACAGATATTCTGATCTCAGTGATAGATCTTCATGACCCAGGTAAGTTTGGGGAAGCTAAAAAATACTTCCAGAAAGTTTTGGATTTCTTTAAGAAAGAAGGCGTTAAGCCTACGATCTATGTTTTCTTCCACAAGTATGACGTTAAGGATTATGCCAAAGAACTGTTAGAGAAGAACCTAAGCGAAGCTAAACGCGTCTTTAGTGATCTCTTCGACAAGTGGGGTGCAAAGTATTATGTGACTTCCATTTATGAACAGGAGAGGCTTGCTGAATTATTCAGAGACATTTTGGTGGCTCATTACGAGGAGCTTCAGAAGCACCTTGAGAATGCACAGAAGCAACTAGCGGAAATACCTGCAAAGGTAATTATAAGTGATACCGCTGGAAATGTTATAGTTCACAATGTACAGGGTGTAAGCACTGGGTTGCAGCTTAGAGCTGACCTAAGAGATTTCATCACCGCATGTAATAATCTAAGGGAAAACTTTTTCATGGCTGATTCAGCGGCATTCACGGGAAAAAGCAAGAGTGACGAGAAAGAATTGGTCCTGAATCTTTTCAAATACATCATAGCTGTCCTTATAATGAAAAGCGGCAAATTTGAGAAGGAAGACGAGGAAAAAGTGGAAGCTCTCCTAAAAGACATGGAGGTATTCGCGGATCTAGTGGTACGCGCTCATACCGAGAAATAATATCCTTTCTGTAAAAACTTTCTTGGGTTGTGGCCCATGTCGATAAGCTTGTCTTCGGACGACTTCACAGAGGTAGGTGGCTCATTAAAAACTAGGACAGTCTTCAACATAAATGAAGATATGGAAATATGGGGTGGCGGGATCTCCATTATCACTAAACTTCCCTGTGGAAACGAGCTCACTGTGGCGAGCAGCGATATTTTCTGCGAAGGTACATTAAAAAGGGGTGAATACGTGCGGTCACGAGACCTGATTATTAGCAGACGCGTCGTCCCCTCAATACCTGACAAGGTCAGCTACACTCTTAGAGCTTCACTTTCCGTGAAGAGACCTAAGACGCGTGAAGAAGAATTGCGAATACAATCTGAGAAGCCAATCAAACTACTAGCTAGAGTAACTGCTGAGGAGACGCCAGTTTCAATGAACATAAAGGGCATGTCATTCTCTCTGGACAAGGATACGTTTAAACCCGGAGAAGAAGTCAAACTGAACTATTCCACTCAAAACGTCAGAACGATGATCGTTAACCTAATTCACGAATCAAATATACAATGTGCCTGTCCCCAGTATAGAACAATCTGCGTTCACGTTAAAAGGCAGCCGAAAGAGAAAGTTCTTTCTGTCGAAGAGAGAAATCCAGGGTCAGGCTTCGTAACCATAAGAATACCCGGGTACGCTGAGCCTAGCTACAACTACCTTTGGGAACCGCCTGAAGTGACCTACTGGTCCTTAATCTTTGGGGCATACTCCAGATGGTATCTCGAGGTTGAATGCGTGAAGGCTAGCGGGGAATCCATAAAATTCCAAATCCCAATAAATGTAGTTACAGAGAAGAAAACTGAAGAAAAAATCTTCGAGGAATCAATGAAAGAATTAAAACCACTCTCCAAACCTTTAGACCCTCACTCAATTATCATTTCGGCGAACAAGGGGGCATCAAAGACGACGATTACTGTCAAAAATGCATCAAGCAATCTCCTAAGAGGAGTAACGGTGCGCGTAAGCGCCATCAAAGAGGAACTATTTGAAGTTAAACCATTCATTCAAGGTGTAAATGAGCTACCTCCCAGCGGAGAAATATCATTCGACTATGAAGAGCAAGCCGAGAATTACCAAGTTACATTAGAGGATAACGAGGGGAACGTTATAGTCAAGCGACTATAGCTCCTCTCCACCTTTTTATGGCTCATTTATTGTTATGAAACTAAAAAAGAAGAAAAACGGTAATTTAAACAATTAGTGTCGCGTATTTACCCTCCTTTGCTCTTTCGCTCAGCGCTTCAAGGTTTCTCTTTCTCTTCCCCTTAGCCAGCTTTTGAAGTAGTTCCATGCCTGCGTCTGGAAGCGAATTAGCAATCAAGTAGCCTTCTTTCATTGCTTCCTCAAATATCTTTTCTCCTCGTTTCGTCCTTATCAGTACCGTTGACCAGCCCTTTGAAGACCCTATAGATCCCACAGATATATCTGCTAGCTCGTTGGTTAGGTCAGGGCAATAGTGGCATGCATGCCGTGCCAATACACTTATCTCCTTAGTTGGTATTGACCTTTCCTCTCCGCTCATGGTGTGAACATAGAATTTTCCCTTTTCTATGTTGAATTTGGCGACATCTTCAAGCTTAACGCCGAGGCGTCCTTCAACTATTTCTCTAAGAGCGGTATGCCCGAAGTTTTCCATGCAGAAAATTCCTATTAAAACCACAATCTCTCCAAGAAATGATAATAGCTCGGAGGAATAAACCTCGGCTTTTCTAACAGTGTGAATCTGGCAGGGAACTCCAACGACAGCAACTCTCCTAAAACCTCTCCTCTTAACTTCCTCAAGTAAGGAAATGGATGGGGTCACTGTATACTTGGTGCCTGCAATTCCAAGTAGCTCATCAACATTGGTGACTAAGGCTGCCTGCGTCCTCCATTCTTCATCCGCCTTCCTGACGCCTATGGCACAGTCTATCATTCCTCTATCGAAAAGATATGCTAAAATTGACGTCACTATTCCTCCGTCTTGGCAAACCTGTTTAACTTTTTCCTTGGCTGTTTGTGCAGTAAAAGCTTGTCTATAGAATGACACACCCTCCGTTTCTACATCAACAGGGCTACCCTTCAGGCTTTCCCTGATCAAACTTATAGGAAAGAATGTTCTGGGGCAGTGAACGTTGCAGATGCCACAACCTATACATTTGTCTTCATCTATTACAGGCTTCTCGTTGATGAAGTTTATCGCGTAGACCGGGCAAGCAGCAATACATCCACCACACCCAGTGCATAATCCCCCTTCAACAATGAATTTTATTTTTTCGTAAGGCACTTTCCGTTGTTCTTCCCTCTTGGCTACTACGAGCCCATCGCTCTTGCGCTCAGCCAGCTCCTCGTATCTTAATGCATTAATGTGTCTAATCACTTCAAGTCTAGAAAACTCTGCTCTATGAGCTATCTCATCTATTGTTAGCCCATTTCCTTCTCTTATAACTCCGAGTACAAGTCGCCTCCTGAATTCATCCTCTAACAAGTAGTCTAAGTATCTTTCATACTCTTCCTTAGAAAACTTCCCTGCTTCTAATATTTCTTTTTCACCTGTGAAGAACGCTCTCACTCTAAAGCTGTCCGCAGCCTCCGTAATAGCATCAACTCTTCTCCTAAGCTCACTCAAGCCGGGCACCCTCCGCGATCAAAGCTAAAGTCGTAACACCTCCAAATCTCCTCGTCTCGTTCTTAACAAGCGATACTTTATCATTTAATTTTGAATTGGCCCACCGCTTACGAGGGCCAGTCACCTCAAGCACACTCACTTTCGGCCTGAGGCTCATCCCAAACATCCTCCTACCAATCGATTACTCGTTACCCCCTTAACGGGTTTGGACCAATTTTCTTTAGCTTTTCAATCATATCCATTATAGCGTCCCTGAATCTTCCGATTTCAGCTGCCGAAACATTATACATGTTGACTCTATCTCCTCCCAGGCCAACCTTGTCGAGCACCTTTTTTGCGAACTCAACACGTTGGCGTGCCTTCATGTTTCCATCTCCAAAGTCGCACTCACCGGGGTGACATCCGACGACCATGACGCCGTCAGCGCCCTGCCTTATAGCCTCCAGAATATGTTTGACATCGACTCTGCCGGTGCATTTGACTCTCACTACTATCACTGAAGGATCATACTGAACCCTAGAAACCCCTGTTAAGTCGCTTGCACCATAGCCTCACTTCCAGCAACAGAAAGATATTATGTTGAAGCTTGGCGTGGGCATGCTAACAGCACCTCGGTGGACTGTTTCAAACAGTATTATAAAACATTTACTCTTCAATAAGCATCTACGGGCAGACGAAAAAGAGGGAAGATGAATAAATAGGTCATCTGGCCGCTAGCCAGAGCCTCCCACGCTGGGCTAAAGCTTTTGCCAGCGCATTCATAGGCTAAGACCACCTTTACTTAATGAACCTTGATTGCTGCCTTTATCTCCTCTATAATTTGCTTGTCTCTGTAGTAGCGCATGTCTAACGCATGAGCCGGGCATGAAGCGACGCATGAACCACATCCCTTACATTGCACCTCACTAACTACCGCTTTTCCGTCCACGACCTTTATGGCTCCGAAGGGACACGTTCTTTCGCATCTTCTGCAACCAACGCAAAGCTCTTTATTCACTTCTGGAATCATCATTTCCACCGCAACTTCTCCTGAAAGCGTCCATGCTGTAGCCGCTGCTGCCGCAGCTCTGGCGCTTGAAACAGCATACGGTATGTTCTTCGGTCCCAATGCTGCTCCGCAGATGTATATCCCTGGACTTTTCGTTTCCTGCGGGTTTAGTGCAACATGTTGTGGCGCTAGGAAGCCACTTGGCATCCTATTCAGCCCCAGAATCTGTGCTATTTTCTTTGTTCCCTCAGATGGTACTACGGCAGCTGAAAGCACCAGTAAGTCTACTTCTGTTTCCAGCAACTCTCCGGTGAGCGTGTTCTCGACGAGGAGCTTGAGGCTCTTAGTTTCCGGATCCTCTATGACCTCTGCCACTCTTCCTCTCACAAACACTACTCCGTACTCGCGTGTCGCCAGGTAGTACTCTTCATGTCCCTCGTCTATTCCTCTGATATCCATGTAGAATATGATCACCTCGGTGTCAGGGCTTTCCTGTTTTATGATTTTGGCGTTCTTGATGGCCACCATGCAGCAAACCTCTGAGCAGTAGGGGTTTCTCTTCACGTCCCTTGACCCAACACACTGTATCATCGCTATGCGTCTCGGGTGTTTCCCGTCTGATATCCTGACGACTTTTCCTCCTGTAGGTCCGGTGGGGCTTAGCATTCTCTCCAGCTCTATTTGAGTTATGACGTTTTCGAACCGCCCATAGCCGTAATCGCCATATTTAGATATATCGTAGATCTCGAATCCTGTTGCAACTATTATGCTCCCAACGGTCAACTCTATTTCCTCTGGCTTCTGCTCGTAGTCTATCGCTCCCGCTCTGCACTCCTTTTGGCAAGACTTACACTGAATACAATCGTCCATAGATATTAAGGCTACCTTGGGTACAGCTTGAGGGAATGGTATGTGGATCGCCTTCCTGTAGCCCAAACCGTAGTTGAACTCGTCGGGCACGGCTACAGGGCACACCTCTGTACAGCTACCGCACCCGGTGCACTTTTTCTCATCAACGTATCTTGGCTTCTTAAGAAGTTTCACGGTGTAGGATCCCGGTATCCCTTTAACGTCTAGCACTTCCGTGTAGGAAAGTATCTCGATGTTTGGGTGCTTAGCAGCCTCAACCATCTTCGGCGCCAGTATTCAGATAGCGCAGTCATCCGTCGGAAAAGTCCTGTCTAAGCGAACCGCCAGTCCTCCAATAGTCGCCTCCTTTTCTACAAGGTAAACCTTTATTCCATGGTTCGCAACGCTCAGAGCGGCGCTTATTCCAGCAATACCTCCACCTATAACCATGACGGCAGGTTTGACAGGTAACCTCTTCTGGGGCACATCTTCGAGCACTCTAGCTCTCGCCACACCTGCAGCTACAAGCTTCTTAGCCTTTTCAGTTGCTGCTTGTGGATCGGTCATGTGAACCCAAGAGCAGTGCTCTCTTAGATTCACCATTTCAAGGAAATATGGGCTTAGTCCTGCTGATTGCAGTAAAGCCCTGTATGTTGGCTCGTGTATTTTGGGTGTACACGCTGCAACGACCACTCTGTTAATACCCTGCGTTTCAATATCTTCCTTTATCATCTTTTGTCCAGGGTCGGAACAGAAGAACGAATACGTCTTTGCCACCTTAACGTTTGGCAGCTTACTCGCGTACTCCGCCACAGCTTCTGTGTCTATGACGCCGCCGATGTTAACGCCGCACTTGCAAACGTAGACGCCAATGACAGGCTCCTCTGCTTTTTTCTCTTTTTCAACCATCTTTTTTTAACCACCTCCAATTAGCATTCCTTTCTTCATTTCTTCTTAACAGCGGGCTCTCCCCCAACTAGTGCACGCTTAACAGCCACTAGCATCTTCCTCTTGTCAAAACCTGTCCTAACGCCTATGGCCTCAACAAGCATCTTGACTCTTCCACCGCTCATCCCTAATTCATCCATGACTTTCTTGACCACAACCTTTTCCTCTTCTGAAAGCTTTATCCTACCCATTTTAAACACCCAAGAACTCATGAGGGGGGCTTTCCTCGTGAGACCATCAAATACGAATCATTAAAAAACTTTTCCTAACTCTATTAGAACCGTTAAATTAGAGAAAACAGCTTCCCAATTGAAGCATAAATAAGGATAAGGGGGACGAAGAAGCTTTTAGTTAGTGAAAATACTTATTTACCCAATACTTACTTTCTAAGTAGTCCACCTCTAAAAGAGGTGCTAGCAATGGAAGTCGACTGGAATCATATTGAGGTAAAATGGCAAAGACGCTGGGCTGAATGCAGAGTCTTTGAAGCTGATCCAATACCGAGGGATAAAAGAACCGGGAAAAAGGAAAAAGGTTTGCTTATAACTTTTCCTTACCCGTATCTTAATGGTCGCCTTCATTTAGGGCATGCCTTTACTTGTTTAAAGGCTGACATTTATGCTCGCGTTAAAAGGATGCAGGGTTTTAACGTTCTTTTTCCATTCGCTTTTCACGCTACTGGTGAGCCTATAGTTGGGGTAGCTGAAAGGATTCGCAAAGGCGATAAGGATCAGATTAAAATTTTGGTAAAAGGCGGTATACCGGAGAGTGAAGTTGAGAAATTTAAGGATCCACGTTATATTGTTGAGTATTATCGCCGCGAGGCAATAGAAGATGTTACGCGAATTGGTTTCTCCATCGACTGGCGGCGTCAGTTCACGACGATAGATCCCCCCTATAATCGATTCATCGAGTGGCAGTACCTTAGGCTGAGAGAACTGGGATATGTCTCCCTTGGGACTCATCCCGTCATTTGGTGTCCTAACTGTGAGAGCCCAACGGGTGACCATGACCGCCTTGTGGGAGAGGGCGTATCTTATGTTGAGTTCATTTTGCTGAAGTTCGAGCTGAATGGTGCTTTTCTGATGGCTGCGACATTGAGGCCTGAAACGGTGTTTGGTGTTACCAACATTTGGGTTAACCCCGACGCAACTTATGTCCGAGTTAAGTGTAATAACGAATTTTGGATAGTGAGTGAAGATGCCGTATCTAAACTTAGAGCACAGAGAAAGCAAGTTGAAGTTTTTGAGTCCTTTAAAGGTGGTTCCCTTATAGGTAAACTATGTAAAAATGTCGTCTTGGGCAATAAAGTGCCTATTCTACCAGCATTCTTCGTGGATCCCAGTAACGCTTCAGGGATCGTCATGAGCGTCCCCAGCCATGCCCCATACGATTGGGCTGCAATCAAGGAGTTAAAATCCAATCCTGCACTTCTCGAAAAATATAATGTTTCTACTAATATGCTTGAAGAACTGAAACCCATAAGCTTGATAAAAACTGATGGCTTAGGGGAACATCCGGCAGTGGAGGCTGTCGATAGTGTCGGGGTGACAAGTCAGCTTGACCAAAGACTCGAGGAGCTTACCAAGGAAATCTACAAGAAAGAGTTCCATAAAGGTGTGCTTAAAGAGAACACAGGCAAGTATAGTGGAATGCCTGTTAGATCTGTTAAGCGTGTCCTAATCGATGATCTTATAGCTGAAAACAAGGCCTCCGTTATGTATGAGTGTGCTGACACGGTCATATGCCGGTGCAACACGAAATGTATAGTTAAGATACTCGAGAATCAGTGGTTTTTAAGATATTCTGACCCAGAATGGAAGGAGAAAGTTTACCGCTTACTGAGGACTATGATGATCCTTCCCGAGGAAGCAAGGAGCGCCTTTGAGAGCACGATAGAGTGGCTTGAGGACAAAGCATGCGTCCGCAAGACCGGGCTGGGAACTCGTCTGCCGTGGGATCCTGAATGGATCGTCGAGACTCTTTCTGACTCAACGATATACATGGCTTTTTACACTTTGGCAAAGTACCTGAACGCTTTTAACGTGGACGCGAGCAAACTTACGCCTGAAGTATTCAACTACGTTTTTCTTGGTAAAGGAAACTTAGAAGAAGTTGCATCTAAAAGTGGACTTAGTGAAGAGCTTCTAGAAGCTATGAAGGACGAGTTCGAGTACTGGTATCCGGTGGAACTAAGAGTTTCCGCCAAGGAGCTGATTTTTAACCACCTAACTTTCTTCTTGTTTCATCACGTAGCGATCTGGCCTGAGGATAAGTGGCCTCGCAAAATAGGAGTTAACGGTATGATACGGGTTGAAGGAGAAAAAATGTCTAAGTCCAAGGGGAACTTCATAACTATGCGTGAAGCATTAAGCAAGTATGGTGCTGACGTTACGAGGATTGGGCTGGCTTATGCTGCTGAGGGGTTAAATGATCCCGACTGGCGCGATAAGGAAGTTCAAGGACTCAAGAAGCGTCTCGAAGCATTATACGAATTAGTAGTGAACATCCCGCCAACCAAGCCTCTTGACAGAGAGATAGACCGGTGGCTTAGGAGCAGACTACACCGGAGAATAAAGGCTGCAACTGAGAATTACGAATCTCTGAAAACTAGATCCGCCATACAGGAGTGTCTCTTTAACCTCTGGAATGACTTAAGATGGTATATGAGGAGGACAAGTAGCTATGGCGACATACTGAGAGAAACCGTAAGAACAATGGTTCTCCTGCTGGCCCCGGTTGTACCCCATCTATGTGAAGAACTATGGGAAAAAATGGGAGAAAAAAATCTCATAGCTACTGAGAAGTGGCCCGAGTATGATGAAAAATATTTCGACGAGGTGGTCGAGGGGAAAGAAGCACTACTGGAGAATCTTGTAAATGACATAAGAGAAATCGTAAGCGTGACAGGCAGAAAACCAAAGCGTATACTTCTATTTGTTGCTCCACGCTGGAAATACAGAGTTCTGGAAGAAGCCATCAGAGGAAAAGAGGGACTGATAAAACGCGTTATGCAAATCCCAGAGGTTAAGGCGTACAGTAAGGAAGCTGTAAAATACACGGAAAAGTTGATGAAAGAACTTCCACCAGTCTTCCTCACACAGGAAGAAGAAATAGATGCTCTAAGGTCTGCTTCATTGTTTATCGGACGCGAGTTTGATACGGAAGTAGAAGTTTTACTCGCTGAAGAATCAATGCATGAGAAAGCGAAAGTTGCTGAACCATTAAAGCCCGGCATTTACATTGAATAAATATGTTAGGATTTCTAAACCAAGATTCAAACAGGAATAACCATCTTTATCTTGCGATAACCATACCAAGATTTGTTCAAAAATTTCTTTTAATATGCAGGATGCCTCAGAAAGAAAATGAACCTTTTAGTTTCAAATGTTAAACTCGTAGCATTTTTCAGGGAATGCTAAAACTGATCGGCGAAAGATTTTGATCCTTTAAGTTTTGCAACTTCGAGTTTTCAGGAAGCCTGTAAGGCTTTCTTAATTACAATGTGATATAGTATTTTCCAAAGAAGTCATATTTAAGTCAAAAATTAATTCTTCTTCTGTCAGCTTATCCCTTTGGCCATGTCACCATACGTGGCGGTTCAGGAAGCCTTTCACCTATGTACCTTTTGACTTCGCGGGGCCATTCCTCAAAATCAAATCCATGTCTTACTAGGAAAACGTAAGCGAATCTCGATTGGCCAAGTCCAGCACACCCGGTAAAGACAGTCCTTCTCTTCTTATCCTTGAAGCCGAAACGTTTGGCATAGAAATCCGTATGGACGTGGAAGCTTGCCACTTCAAGCTCGGCTTCAGGCCTGCTTTTCGTCTGGAAAGGCAGAAGAACAGTTAAGTCATATGTTTTAACTAAATCCCCCTCCTTCTCCTCGGTTTTCCCTGCGTGTTCAAGATATACGGCAGTAGTAGCATCTACTCTGTAGTCTAAGTCCAGTATCTTGCCAACAATTCTCTCCGCTCTCTCAAGTACAGCGTCCCTTATCTCAACACACTTCTCGGGTGTTGAAAGGAAAACAAGCTCCACCCTGTGGAACTCGTTAAGCCGTTCAAGTCCCCTAACTCCCCCGCTCTCCCATCGGTATGTTGGTCCGTTCCTGTCAAAAAACATGATTGGCTCCTTCTCCAAAAGGTCTAAGTCCACTATCTCCCTATGAAACATCTCATAGAAAGGTTCACACTGAGCGTATGAAAGCCCGTACATGGGTGGTCTAAGTTTTTCCCTCAACATTTCAGCAGGTGGAGGACCGCCAGTTATTTCAACGTAATCCATAACATCCTCGAACTCCTTCGGATCTCGAGAGACAGGCGGGCAAGCCCAAATAATCTCGTTCGCTATACCGAAATGCCCTTTTCTATATTCAACCTCAAGTGGAATGAGGCGTGGAAGCATAACTTCTTGGAAACCAAGAGGCTTAGCGACCCCATCAATAATTAACCCCTCCATCGCCCTAATTAAAGCCGCCATAGGTGGCATAATCTGCCAAATTCCCGTCGCAGGATACTCTTTGACCCAACCAAGCTTAATCGCCATCTCGGTTGGATCATCACTCAGCTTATACCTTTCAAACCCATTAAAACTACGCCTAACTGTGCGAGTGAATTCTCCCTTCCCTGACACGTGCTGCCTTGAAACCTTTTCACGGATCCGACTTATTATGCGGTCAGGGTAATTTTTCTCCAGCGCTTCATCATTCAACTCCTCCAAGAAAACTGTAACTTTCTTACCATCAAATCTAACTTCTCTTGCAAACAAAACACTTACAGGTTCCAACGGCTCCTTCTCAAGTTCAAACTCCAAAACATAGTCAAGCACCCTACAAAACCGGACGCCAACACCAAACTTAGAGCCAAGAAAACTCGCCAAAGCGTTTCTTAACCTAACAAGTGCAACATGAGCACGCACATATCTACCACTCTCAATCTCAATGTAGAACCTATTACCTTCCACTCTCCACCCAACCAGATGTGCCCCCTCACTTTCACGTCCAGAAGGAACGCCTCTCAAAAAAAGAGAGCTACAAGCATCACTTAAAAATTTCTCAACATCATTAATTACACTACTAGGAATACTGTCACTAAGCTCTATGTAACCCTTCAATGCAAACTTCACTTCATACTCCTCCAATTTAAGTTAATAGAAACAAACATGGTGGGCGGGCTGGGATTTACTCGCTCAGCGAAGACCACGCTGCAACATTGAACCCAGGGCCTCCGGGTCCCAAACCCGGTTTCATTCCCCCAAACAGGGGAATCATACCAAGTTCCCCGCATATCGCGCTCTAGACTACCCGCCCTACCTAAACTTTGCCAAGCACAAAACTTAAATAATTTACGAACTTTCCACCCCTGTTAAACCACGAGAAACATGAATCAAAAGAACAAGAAACAAGAAGAATGGCGCCCCGGCCGGGATTTGAAATCCCTAATGTACCCGCGATGAGGGGCACATCACCCGGGTCGCGGGAGTGACATTAGGGGACCGCTGTCCCGTATGCTCGGCCGTTACAGCCATCTGGTGACTACACCACCGGGGCACACAGCAAATTTCTTGTCCGAGAAGTTATTAAATCTTTCGTGACCCGCTTTTTTCATGAACTTTTAACCTCGGGCTCACGATTTAGTGGGAAAATTCCAACTGCCAGTGTTCATATTCGGCCTTAGCCCCTAAAGCCGTGTTAAAGCCCTATGTCAATTCCTGAGAAACAAAGCCTTCTCATAGCGTTAATCTACCCTTTAACTAAATCCTGTTGCTTGACGCCGAGTCGTTCCATATTCCTCATCGTGATGGTTTTCTTCTATGTTTTTGTCTTCTTCACCTCTTAGCAATTCCCTATTTTCTTAATTCCTTTATCGGCTTAAGGCTACCTAATGTAAGTACTAAAAACTGCTACGTGCGAAGAGCACTTAAAATAGGGTCATAATTTACGGCCTTCTGCCTTGTTGTTTAAATGTATTTCTCGTGTGGGTTAAATGGTAGGGAACGCTAAAAGTGCACGGAAAGGATTTTGTATACCCTTTATAAACTACGAATTTCTGTCGTCATCATTTATTTCACGATTATTTTATTTGCTTTTCTTCAAAAAAGCGTTAAGTATTTTTGTTATTCCTTTTATATTTTCTATTCTTGGGTGAAAGATAATGTTTAAGCTTATTAGAGAATTTTTTGAGATAGATGGTAATAATGTTTTACTTGTTTGTGGCGATTCGGGGGTCGGGAAGACTCTTTTTGGGTTTGAGGTGTTAAGGGAAGTTGGCGGCGTCGGATGCTGTATTTATGTTTCTTGTGGTGTTGATCATGCTGTTATTCTTGGTCGGCATGGCGACTTAGGCCGGTATCTATGTGAAGTGATTGATGCAATTGATTTCCCCTTTCCTCAGGAAGAAGATATTTACGAGTCTATTTCGAGGTCTAACCTGCCCGTATTTCTAAGATATCTTTATGAGAAAGCAGAGAAGGTAAAGAATACCTTTATTTTTTTAGATGATTTTGAGAGTATCTGTAATGTAGTTGACTTGAATCTCGTTTCGACTATGGAACTTTATGTCTCATTTCTCAAGCGCGCTGGTCTTCATAGTATTGTTACTGTTAGAAGTGAGAGTAATTTGAGCCGTGTTGTCGATGGTGTTGTAACACTCGAAGTGGAAAACATAGACGGCAGGTTGATCAGAAAAGCTTTGTTTAAGAAGCTTCAAGGAGTGAGAATTTCTAATCCCTGTTTTTTCTATACTCTTTTTGGAGGCCGTTTCACGCCTCTCTCACGCTCGCTGGTAAATGTTGAAAATTTGCCAGATAATGTCCTGAATAAAATTCGGGGTTTAGCGTTGGAAAGCGGCGCCCATGCAGGGTTTCTAGGCGAGAGAGTTATCAGCTTTGGGTCTGAATCCCTAGACCGATTTCTCGGTGGCTTAGCCGAGAACTGCTTTAACCTCTTCGTTTTTGACGCTAACGTTCCATCATTAGTCCGTGCATTAACCTTTTTAAGCATAATTAAACGCTTCACGAAAAATGGAGGCATTGCTGCTTCAATCGGTATGGATCCCTTCTTAAAATTACTTTTTCCTCCATCCTTCGAAGAATATGAATCGCTTATTTCTATGCCTGTTCTCGGTAGCGTGGATGAAATCATAAGTAGCATTAGAGATCAGATTTCAGAAAGCGAATCAAGACATTTTTTGTTTATACTTAACATTGATCTCTTGAATGCTGTACTCGGGTACGATAGCGTTACGTATTTACTCTACTCCTTGATCAATCATTTCTCAGCCGGAGGCACATGCCTACTTGGCGCATGCACAAATCCTTCTCCTGTAATTCAAGGATTGGCAAGCCGCGTTTTCGCATTCAGCGAGAAAAACGGTTACATTTTTATCTCCGGAATTAAACCTTGGACTCCCCACTATCTCTTATCGGTGAATCTAACTTACGACAGCTACATACGTCTCTCCCTCACCGAGATAGTTTAAACAGCATAGGTCAATTTACATTAAAAACGTCAAAGTAACTTAATTTCTCAGAAAGAATATTTAGGTGCTTCTTCATTCTTCTTTTCCGGTGGCTGGGGTGAAATGTCCAAACTGTGACTTTGAAGTTTCACCCGATGAGGTAAAGTGTCCAAATTGCGGGGCTAAAATCGGCGAGGAGATTATCGAGCGTTTACTCCCTCTCCTAAAGAGGCCCTCAGAAGAACCTGCAAGCCCTCTTCCATTCTACTATAGGCTTCTAGCCGGCATAATTAAGCCGAACATCGTTTTTAGTAACGTCGCCACATCACCAGACCTCTTCGGTCCATTTATCATAACTCTCCTAAACGGCTTTCTCCTTACATTTTACTTTTTATTCATCATGAATAATGTTTTCTTCGCAGATATGTTCATAATGCTAGTCTTTAGATCCATGTCTAATTCTCTTTCAATGGAAATTTTCTTCTTCAACTTTTTGTTCGCCTTCTTGGAACTTATATTAGTCAGTTTCTTATACTGGTTGCCATTCAAACTTTTGGGGCGGAGCAGTAGCTTTAGGTCCTTCGTTTCCATGCTCGGTTATGCGTATATTTTAGTGGTGTTAGGAGAAATCTTCACGATGGTTACCGCCTTCGGCAACATGATTCTCATACCTACAATGCATCCTTTGTTACAGTTGCTTGTTCTCCAACTTCATCTTTATTCTGCATGGTCTCTAGGGAGAACCGTCAAGGTTGTATGTCTGCTGGGCGTGGCTTTTATGCTAACGCCAGCCATCCGGAAAATAACTAAGTTCTCTACGAGCTTCTCTCTCATATCATCATACGCTATTATTTTCATCGCGATCATTCTCCTTGCCGGCATTTGATTCAACCGCTTCGCTTTCGTTACTACTTGAGAACTTTTCCCGTCTCCATGTACCAGAGGTAAAGGTCTAGTTCCGCCAGCGTTAACTCTGCATCTTTAGCTATTTTTTCGAGCATCTTCTCGAGCTCAATATACTTTTTCCTCGTTAGGCTTTTCGGTGCATTCTCGATCAATCCATACTTAACCATGGCTCTTATGATGTGCCTATCGATTATCGCTACATTTTTGTATCCCACATTCCGCAGAAAGTGGCTAGCTTCCTTGTACCCTATTCCTTTTATGTTTCTGGCGAGCCACTCCCTTGCTAGCCTTTCGTCTCTAAAATGAGAGACGATATCAAAAATCCTACTGTATTTCCTTGCCTCAATAATATATTCCGCTCTTTTTTCATAGTATGGGTGGCCCAGTTCTCTCAGGAGAAGGGCAAGGCTGTCCTTATCCATCGTTAAAAATCCGTCTTTTATCATCTCTTGGGCTTTAATACCTATCTGAGCTGAGGAGTTAGCTGTCAAAATACAAAAACAAAGCTCGGAAAACCATTTTTCAGGAGGAAGATTCTCAAATTCTTTAATCCTGTTTTTAATCAGTTCTCCAACTTCACCTTTTTTAAGTTCGTTTATTTTATCCAGCAGGGAATGCGGATTCGATAAAGACGTTCTTTCTTCCTCCTCGCTTAGAATAGCCCTATCTTAGTTGCGAGGTCGGCTGCATTATATTCTGCCTTAAGTTTAACAAACGCCTTTTTCTCTCCTCTAGGCGTAATGAGCGTGTTAACCTTCTCGACCTTCACACCGTAAAGCTTCTCAACAGCGGACTTTATAACTTTTTTATTAGCTCTTCGATCAACTATGAAAACTAGTTTATTCTCCTCTTCAATCATTCTAAAAGCAGCCTCTGTTGCTAGTGGAGCTTTTATAACTTCATGGGGTTCCATGCTATTCCCTCCAAAACTTACGGTAAAAGTAATCTAAAATATGATTTAAATTTTTTCAGGCCCCCAAGCATACATTGTTTCTTTTAAATGTTACAAGAACGTAATAAACTAACATCAAGTAAACCGCAATACAGCTATTTTTACTCTTATTCAAGTGTTGTCTTGAGAAGACCAAGTTATTAATATCATGTAGCTGTTTTTTTTCTTGAAACTTCTACGGAAGGGGTAGGATGACAAGCTTCGAGTATATGTTCAGAAAGTTAAAGGATGTCCTAGGCGACCCTCATCTATATGAAATATGGCCCGATTTTTCTCCAGAGTACGACGAGGAAGAATTCTTACAGGCAAAAATAGGCGAACACCCTGTCATCATGTTTCACTGCGCTTCCTGTGAAGGCCCACTTGATCCGCGCCACTCAACTTGCAGGCAATGCATACAGTTCCGCCTGAAGAAAGCTGAGGAGAGTCTCTATCCTGAGAAAAAATGGGTGGCCGTCGTTCTCTTTAGGATGCATCCTCTTGAAACACTGGAGAGTTAAGAGGCGGAAGCCCCTTTTTCCGCCATAAACCTGTCATATATTTCTCTAACTCTTCTCGCTACGGGCCCCTCGCCCTCTACTCCGTTCTCAGTAACCTTGACCTTTTTAAGAACAAGTATTACGTTGTTGTCTTCAAGGAACTCCACGTCGCCAGGAGGGAACACTTTGCTAATTTCCATATAAAGCTCCCTCAAATTAATTCCACCTTCTATTTGGAAGAAATCTATAATTTTGTCTCCTTTAATGAACACCTTGCTGTAGATGTTCCCTCCTTCGTCTTCAGCGTCAGTTAAGCATAAACTCAAAGTGTTTGTCTCATAGCTCTTCAATGTTCCAGTATACACTTTGCCCCCCTCAAGATTTACTTTAATTTTCTTACCTACTACGGCCGTCAAATCCCTGAAGAAATTGCTGGATGCAATACCGCTCATTACACTCACCTCTAAATCTCAAACGAAATCATTCATCCTTAAATAACGTATCCTTTTTATCCTGCTTAACAAGTATTACGAAAAATGCTAAAAAGTTTTATTTGTTTCGAACTCAGATTTTTAAAACCTCTCTACATAAAACCCATATACCATTTAAGCTCATCTCCCCCCTCATCTTATGTTTTCAAGAAAGCACTTTCAAAACCATTATTTTTTTAAGCAATCTTGCTCTCTTCGTTATCTAACACTTTTCTTAGTCTTAAAGAGGCGAAGTAAGCTTGTCTGCTAGAAAAATTTTTCAAGAAGCCTCAGAGGAATACGTATTACCTGGAAACTCTGCCTGCCAAGGATGCGGTTCAACACTTGCTCTCCGATGGGTGCTAAAGGCTCTGGGCAATAAAACGGTTATAGTTAACCCCGCCTCGTGCGGCTGCGTTTATGTAGGCTTATATCCTCGGACGGCGTTAAGTGTTCCATACATTCAAATGGCGTTCGCAGCAGGTCCTGCTGCAGCGTCAGGTATAGTAGGCGGCCTAGACGTTCAGGGTAAAAAGGACATCACAGTAGTATGCTGGGCTGGTGATGGGGGTACTGCTGATATAGGTGTCTCGAGTCTTTCCGGTAGTGCAGAAAGAAATACAAATTACATATATTTTTGCTACGATAACGAAGCTTACATGAATACTGGAACGCAGAGAAGTGGTAGTACTCCCGCTGGAGCTTGGACTACAACTACTCCTCTAGGAAAGAAGGAAAGCAAGAAGGACATGGCATTTATCATGGCCGCTCATAGAATCCCCTACGTTGCTACCTCATGCTCCTCTTATCCCATTGACTTATATGAAAAAACTAAGAAAGCTAAACTTATTGGAGGAATGCGGTATATCCACATTCTTGTTCCTTGCCCTCCTGGGTGGCGGTTTGATACTGGACTAACAGTTAAAATTGGCAGATTAGCTGTTGAGTCTGGGATGTGGCTCCTCTACGAGGTTAAGAATGGCATTTTTTATTTAAGTCCTCCAAGCAGGAGGATTTTAGAGAGCCCTGAAAAACGCGTTCCGGTTAAAGAATATATTAAAGCTCAGGGCCGATTTAGAGGAATAGACGAGCGCGAGATAGATCTCCTTCAGGAAATGATTGATAAAAAGCTGGAAAAAGCAGCTAAACTGGACGGGGAACCGCTTTTCTTTTAGAGGTGTTTTAACATGCGCGGCGTCTTCGAGGTAAGATGGCATGGCCGTGGCGGGCAAGGCCTTGTAACAGCATCGAGGATACTTGCGGTTGCAGCTTTCAATGAAGGCTTTGTGGGCGTTCAGTCTATTCCTTGGATAGGTGCCGAGAGAAGAGGAGCCCAAATAGAAGCTTATAACAGGATTTCTCACGCACCGGTCTTACTACACTCTCAGGTGTATGAGCCTGACGCCGTCGTAGTAGTTGACCCATCTATACTATCCGGAAATGAAAATGGTGTTATTCGTGGCTTGAAACGCGATGGTTTCCTCGTGATTAATACGGCTCGCTTAAATATTACTCCGTTACTTCGTGCTCCGGAAGGATGTTCAGTTTATGTGGTCGATGCTACCTCTATATGCTTGGAACTTGACCTTCAAGTTGCAGGGTTGGAAGTCTTAGCTATGCCTATGTTGGGTGCCTTCGCTAATGCTACAGGCCTCGTGAGCCTCAAGAGCCTTGAAAAAGCTATAGCATCTTCTTTCGAAGCTGGAGCTGTGAAGAAAAATATAGCTGCTGTCATAAAGGCGTACGAGTTAACAAGAAAAGTTCATTTAAAGCCTGAACAGTATGTGCCTCCAGTTCCCCCTTCAAGGCCAGCGAGGATACCTGAGATTCGACATTGGACTGATCTACCCCCAGTTCCTGTATCAACCCCAAGTAAGGGGAGTATAGGCAAAACAGGCGAATGGCGCACACACAGGCCCGTGATTGATAAAGAAAAGTGCAGTAAGTGCCTCTTTTGTTGGATGTATTGCCCTGAAGCCGCAATAAATGTGGACGATAGTGGCTTTCCTGAAATAGATTACGATTATTGTAAAGGTTGTGAAGTATGCTTTAATGAATGTCCTAGGAAAGCTATAAGCATGGTTATCGAAGAGAAGTGAGGCTGAGCGCATGGAAACTCTAATCCTAACCGGGAATCACGCTGTTGCATATGCAGTAAAGATAGCTAGGGCAAGCTTCATTTCATGTTATCCGATAACTCCTCAAACAGGAATAGTAGAAAAGCTATCAGAGTTCATTCTTAACGGTGAGTTGAAAGCGGTCTTCGTACCAGTTGAGTCTGAACATTCAGCTATGGCGGCCTGCATAGGTGCAAGCTTAACGGGAGTGAGGACGTTTACGGCTACATGCAGCCACGGTTTGGCATACATGCACGAGATGCTTCACTGGGCCTCAGCCACTAGGCTTCCAATAGTTATGGCTGTCGTAAACCGAACCATAGGCCCCCCTTGGAACATTTGGGCTGAGCATGGCGACTCGATATCTCAAAGAGACACAGGCTGGATTCAGCTTTACACGAGCAACCATCAAGAAGCATTTGACACGATCATTCAAGCATATAGGATAGCTGAGGATCCAGATGTCTTTCTCCCCATCATGGTATGTTTCGAGGGCTTCGTCATTAGTCACACTGCCCAGCCGGTAACAATTCCTAACCAAGAGGACGTAGACGCATTCATACCTCATGAGCCTTGGAGACACATCATAGTTGACGTCGACAACCCGATAACTCATGGAAACCTCCAGATGCCCGAAGACTGGTTTTATGAGTTCAGATACCTGATGCATAGAGCCATGGAGGCCGCCAAAGAAAAAATAATTCGTTGCTCGATAGAGTTTGAAAAAATTTTTGGACGTAACCACGGCCACCTAATAGAAGAATATAAATGTGACGATGCGGACGTCATCCTTCTCTCCATGGGATCCATAGCTGACCAAGCTAAGGTAGCTGTTGACGTGTTGAGAGAGGAAGGATATAAAGCTGGAGCTCTAAAGCTTAGAGCTTTCAGGCCATTTCCAGAGGAGGAGCTCAGACGCGTCGCAAAGAGAACTAAGTGCATTACAGTCATAGACAGAAACCTCAGCCCTGGAAAAGGAGGAGCGCTAGGTTCAGAGCTTAAAGCCGCACTTTACGGTTTCAAAGAAATGCCTATGGTTATGGAGTGCATTGCTGGTTTAGGAGGCAGGGACGTGACTCTTGAAGAAGAAATAAGCCTACTGAAGCAATCATTCAGAATGATAGAAGAAGGTGAGGAGCCTAGCGGCATAAAATGGCTCGGACTAAAATAAAAAAACTTAAACTTTTACTTTATGTAGCTGTATAGAGCCCATTTCCTCACCGTTTTCTGCGACTTTCACCGAACCAAAAAGTACGGTTGCTACCTTGTCTGGTGGAACCGAAGTGTAGAGAAGCATTTTCCTTGTAGCATAGTTAATCTTCTTCAGAATTCCCACTCCAAGATACCTGTTTCTCTTGTCTAGAAGCGCAACCAGAAGATTTTCAAGTGACTCTTCGCGAAGCAGGTACACTTCTCTCCCTTTAAATAACAGTCCTAACATTTCAATTTTTTCCCAAACATCAACATAACTCGGCAAAACTAAAGTTAACGTGTCGAATGAAGCTTCTGCATACACTGGGCTAACTCCCAAAATTCCTGAAACTTTTCTTTCCTCATCACTACTTAATGTGTTTCCGCTGAACAGAGTGGTGTATGCAACTGAAACCTTATTTATATCTAGTTCGACGTTTATGCCTCCATGTAGATGCTTTCTATAGGCCATTTCGCGGAGGAACTTCCTTGTTTCTCTGTTTCTCTTACATGACGCCAAAGCTGGAAGCCTTATAATGTGCATCTCTGAACTTGAAAACGCCTTAAGAATTCCCTCAGCCTCCTCATTATCTTGCAACGCTACAACAATGGAAGGTCGTAAAACATGTAATAATGATATTATTAAGTCTCTTGCTCTAAAGCCCGAAATCCATCCCGGAGTATCAACAAGCACGACTTCGCTTCCAAGCATAAGCGCTTTTTCAACCATTAACTTTACACCTGTAACCATTCTATGTGGGTATGCCGACGGTGTAGTCGACCCTACGAAGTAAGCGTCATTTAATTCAACCTTAGACATGTCTACTACCGACTTGTCGAGTAATCCCATCGCCACAAAGCATGGCGGCCCTATGTCGCTTTGCCCAACATCCGCATCCACTATAGCAACCCTTAATCCTTTTTTGAGAGCCATATTTCCTAGAAAAACTGTAAACGTCGTTTTGCCGGTATCAACGCCGCCTATCACGATAACTACAGCTGGCTTTTCGACCTTGTCCAGCTCCTCAACGGCAATACGCCATTGTGATGGTACATCTTCCTTTACCCGTTCAATACTGCTTGACACGATCCTCAGGATTGCTGATGTACACGCTTTTAAAGAGAGAGTTTTTCCCTTAGGAATCATTATATGTTCTCCTGCGTCAAAAGTTCCACCCAGTACCGTCACCCTGCCTTCTTTGACCTCTATGTTAGCAGGACCTCTTATTAGTATACATTCCCCATCATTCACATTCTCAACATGTTCCAATGATCTCCCTCGAACCTTCCATTTATGCTTCTTATTTATTAGGCAGAAAAAATTTCTTTCTTAGGAAGAGGAAAATACAAAGTTGATTTTATAATTTATTTTCATCTACTCCCCTTAGGATCCCCTTCAAGTCTCGAGGCGACGCTCTTCATACGGTGGTGAGTCCATTGACGATGGAACAGTTAAGGAAAATGCCCTCAGGAGTACGTAAAGTCGACTTATTGCTTTCCGGCGGCCTTCCAGTTGGATTAATAACTCACATCTTTGGGCCTAGAGGTGGAGGTAAGACCACTTTCGTCATCCACTGCGCTTTCACAGCTTTGTCTCTTGGCGCATCTGTATTTTACATAGATACAGAGCACTCTCTTCACCCGAAACGTCTAGCACATCTCTCACATAAAGAGAACTTAGAGAAGTTTATGATCGCTAAACCATTCTCTTTCTCAGAGCAGGAACGATTAATTGAGCGATTAAGCATCATCGCTCCTCCATTCTCTCTTGTAGTCATCGATAGCGTCACAAACATGTATCGGTTAGAGCTCGAAGAGAAGGAGCGAAACATTTTTGCGAATCGCAAACTAAACATGCAGCTTGCTGAGCTTCTAGCTTTAGCTCAGAATACTTCATCATCCGTCATTCTAACAAATCAAGTCACGCTTGATCCAGAAACAGGCGAAACACGCCCAGTAGGCGGAAACGTTATATCTTACTGGTCTACGGTTGACCTAAAAATGGAACGCGTTTCACCCGACAAAGTAAAAGTAACTCTAATTAAGGGCGGAAGAAAAGCGGGTTCCTCTGTGGAACTAACGCTCTCAGAGAACGGGCTCACATAAAAATTAAAATTGATGAAGGTGAACATATTCATCAACTGGAGGTCTAAGAAAATGGATCTACTGACATTGTTACTTTTAATGTTCTGGTATATTCTTCCCGCTTATGCTGCTAATGGATTGGCTGTAATATTTGGAAGAGGAAACCAGTTTAATGCACCTTTAGACTTAGGAAAAAATTTCATTGATGGAAAAAGAATTTTTGGAGAGGGGAAAACAGTAAGGGGTTTTGTGGGCGGTGTAGCTACCGGAACAGCTGCCGGCGTTGCTCAGTCCATTGCTGGGGAAACACTAGGCGCTCCAATTTTACTGTTCTCTCCCCAATCAGCCTTTCTCATGATAGTAGTAAGTACATTAAGCCCCGAGAACGTAGTCTATCTAGTCACAATTAACGCCCTTTTATTTACCCCTATTTATTTTGCCCTTCTGGGGTATCCTTCAACAATAAAAGAAGTGATTTTTCCAAGCATCATTAAAGGTTTCCTTCTCTCGCTTGGAGCTTTGACAGGAGACCTAATTGGGTCATTTATCAAGCGCCGCTTAAACATAAGCCGCGGTTACCCTGCACCTGGATTAGACCAACTTGACTTTGTAGCAGGAGCCATCATACTTTCCTCAATAATCTATGTTCCGCCGTTTGAACTTATATTAACAGCAGTAATAATCACGCCATTAGTACACCTTGCAGCCAACATTGTGGGGTACGCTTTACATCTAAAAAAGGAACCATGGTAACTACTAATAACTCTTTTTCAATTCTCGCTCGGTCATTTCATCCACTTTTTTGCGCTTGTGGCTAAATTTTTATCGTTCAAATTCTTCCTGTAAGTCTTACTAGTACTTCTTTCATAATCAACGTAGCACATTCTTTACAGTACCTTTCTCCGTTAAGTTCGACGCTTTCTTCCTCGTTCAGTATTTTTCCACAGTTCACAACCGCGCAATGGTAAACCAAACTTGTTCCTCCATAAAAAAGTTTTTCACCACTCTTCTTTTTACTTTTACTCCCGAAATCAGGACTGAATTTAGGAGGAGAAAATGTATTATACAACTTTTTTTGTCGGAACCGCTGGAAGTGGAAAGTCAACCCTTGCAAATATATACTCGAAGTGGTTGGGAGAACAGAACATAGATGTGGTTACAGTAAATCTTGACCCAGGAGCACGTTACATTCCATACACTCCAGATGTTGACATAAGAGAATATGTGGTTCTAGAAGACGTGATGGATGCATTTAATCTAGGCCCCAATGGAGGACTTGTAGCTTGCGTCGATATGATGGTCAACTTTATAGAAGAAATTAAGAAAGAAATTGACGACCTAGGTGCAACACACGTCCTGGTGGACACCCCAGGTCAGCTGGAACTTTTCGCCTTCAGGGAATCAGGGCCAATAGTGACATCCTCGCTTGGAGGGACTCAAAGTGCTGTTTGCTTCTTGATGGATCCCTTTCTCACACGCACACCACAGGGGTTCGTAAGCATCATGCTCTTGGGGGCATCTATCCAATACCGCTTCTTTCTTCCACAACTTACCGTTCTTTCTAAAAGCGACATGTTAACCGGCCGGGAAATTCAAAAAATCATTGGTTGGGCATTGGATCCACAGACATTAATCGAAGCAATAGAAAATGAAACTCAGGGAATGAAAAGAGAAATGTCACTTGGCATATGTGATGCTTTAGCGAAAATTCACATGTTCGACGTTCCAATACCCGTCTCCTCAACCAAGCTTGAAGGTCTCGATAATCTTCAAGCAGCTCTGGAGCGGATATATACTGGCGGCGAACTAGCAACATAAATAGGTAGCTCAATATTGGATACTGGAAACTTTTATAGGGAGCCAGCTCTCGAGAACCTAAACTGATAATGTCCCTTAAATCCCGTCATGAACTATGCGAGGATGAATGAAATGTCCAACGAAGTGGTTTCAAAAATAATCCAAAAAGCCCTAAATGAGGGAAGAACCTATCTCCTAGAGCCAGAAGCAAAAGAAATAATCAGAGCCTACGGAATACCAACAACAAGTTTCAAAGTAGCAAAAACACCTGACGAAGCGGTTAGATATGCTGAGGAAATAGGTTATCCCATCGTCCTCAAAGTGATCTCTCCCGACATAATACACAAAAGCGACGCGGGAGGAGTAAAAGTCAACCTTAAAAACAAAGGCGAAGTTGTAAAGGCTTACAACGAAATACTTGAAAGCGTGAAAAAATACAAAAGTGATGCAAAAATCACCGGAATCTTAGTTCAGGAATTCTGCCCGGAAGGAAGAGAAGTAATAGTCGGTATGGCCAAAGACCCCCAGTTTGGACCAGCGCTTATGTTCGGGCTAGGGGGCATCTTCGTAGAAGTCCTCAAAGACGTTTCCTTCAGAGTTGCCCCGATAACAAAGTATGATGCGGAAGAAATGATAAAGGAAATAAAAGCATACCCGATACTACAGGGAATAAGAGGGCAACCTCCCGCAGATGTAGAAGCATTAATAGACATACTCCTAAAGGTTTCAGCCCTCGTCACAGAATACCCCGAAATAGACCAACTGGATTTAAACCCTATCTTCGCTTACCCAAAAGGAGCAAAGGCCGTAGATGCTAGGATCATACTATCAAAACAGTAACAAGCAATTTCTTTCACAGCGAAGAAAACTATAAAAAGATACGATTATTAATACTCCAGATGGAGCAGGGGTGTCCGAGCCAGACACATGAACCGCGGGCTAAGTCAAAGGAACGCGGCTGAGGCCCGCGTGGCGTAGATCCAAACTGGGAGCGTATGCCTGCGTGGGTTCAAATCCCACCCCCTGCACCATCCTCCTAATTCAAACAAATGCTCGCATCCTCTCAATTTCTTTGTTTCAAATTCCTTTGCGTTTTTCTGTTAATGTTCTGTGAAATTTCCCTCTCTAAGGGTTCATTTTTTATTTTAGTTGTTTTACTGTTTCTTATTTATGCGTTTATAGGTTTGTTCGTTGGGTGTTAGAGTGATTAATGTAGAGGTGTCAATGGTAATGGATAAAATTCATCTTAAAATAACTGAAATCAGAAAAACCCTTGGAACTATTTGTGATGATTTTCTCCACGTGATTCATTCTACAATTGAGAAGATGGCCAAATTTAATTGCTTTATTAACTTTATTAAAATTGTTCCTAACATTAAGTGAGTTTTAATTTTTGAATACTTTGGCTGCGATGGCCCGTAAACCCTAATTTTGTTTTTGACAAGCTTAAAAAATTGGCGTTTAAATTTTTTGAGCTTTATTATTTAGCTTAGTGTCCGTGTTCAATTAGTGTTTTGATAATATACGTAGCAGTTTGTTCTTCTCTAATCAAATCAGAAAAATGTAGTATTGTAAAATCATTTTTACATGCTTAAGTTGTCGGCATTATTCGTTTCATTTTTATAGCTCTGGCCATTTTTTGTATAATTCTGTAAACCGTTGAGTGCCGAGCCCCCTCGATGAGCATCATTATAGCCTTTTTTGCACATTGAAGCTGGTCGATGTCTCCTATTATGCTTACCGTGTGCCCGTATACTGATATGGCCGCTCCACAAGTTTCCTCTATTATTCTTCTACTTTTTCCTTCTTCTCCTATTATTCTTCCCTTAATTCTTGTGAGTGCGTTTCTGGAGTCTCCTACTATTTTTGTTAGGTCTATAACTTCCAACATTTGATCTTCGTCCATAAGGCGGAATGCCCTTTCAGGACTGAACCCTCTTGCCATGGCGACTACTATATCTCTCGCCTTCCATACTGCAAGGGGGTCGTCTGTCTCCTCCGTCGTCTCTATCGTTACAGTTCCCTCGTTACTATCTATTGTTATTTTGGTTTTTGTTTCTTGTTCTAGCTTTTTCTTGACGCATCCGTTTTTACCTATTATTACTGCCACACGTTCCTTAGGAACTTTCACGTGTTCCTTTGCTTCCATGGGGCCTCCTCTCCTGTTACTTGGTAATATAATTCTTCGAGAGATGGCACTTTTACACCTTCACGTGAAAAATATGTTAATATGTTTTTAAGGTCTCTGACGAGAAAATCGTTAGATAACGGGTGACTAAGCATTACCGCTTGGGAGAGATCTATGAGTACGGGCTCATCCCACCAGAGGATATTATACTCACTTATATCCGAGTGTACGAGCTCTGCTTTCCTGTAAAGCTTGGAAACGTAATCTATCACTTTTTCAAATGTCCTCTTCAACTCTTGAATGGTAAGCTTGACGTCCTTTATTTTCGGAGCAGGCACCCCCTCTTCC
>JAHLWX010000010.1 GCA_019057675.1 Candidatus Jordarchaeum sp. LHC_1308 | reverse complement strand
AAAACCTTAAACCAAACATCTTGGCTGAATACGCATATCAGCTGGCGGTGCGCTTCAATAAGTTCTATGAGGAATGCCCAGTTCTCTCGGTCGACGACCCAGAAACTAGAAAAGCCCGCCTAGCGCTTGTACAAGTCGCTTTACAATCACTGAAAAACACCATGAAAATACTCGGCATAGAAATACCGCCAAAAATGTAAAAGGCCATCAACTCCGAGTACGCGCTGCCAAAGAAAAGGTTTAATACGTTTGCCTCCCGTTTTTAAAAATGGGCCCCTCGCCCAGCTAGGATCCAAAAGCCTAACAGGGCGCCAACAATAATATGTCAGCGGCGTACGCCTGCGGCGTCTTCAGACGCGGAGAGCTGGTGGTCGCAGGGTGGAACGCTTCTCCTCCCGGCTAAGGGTTCAAATGGGTTTCCCAGGGCAGATCCCGCGGGGCCCGTTATCCTCTTTTATTACGCAAATTTCTTTTTGAGGCCTTATTTAAGTTGATCTAAGCAATGAATGCATCCGCATTTCTCAAAGCTATGAGGGGGCGGTTTTCACGTCACTTATACTTGTTTATCATGAATCATATGGTTCTCTTCATGTTTCGTTTTTCCTTAAGCCTTGGATGGAGAGTTTTGAGCGTCCTGAAAGAGTGTCGTTGACGATGTACAAGTTAAGGGAGTATGGACTTTTAGAGTTCTTGGATGTTGTTTCCCCGCGTCAAGCGTCAAAGGAGGACATATTAAGCGCGCATAGCCCATACCTTTATGACTTGGTGAGGGAGCTTTCTAGGTTTGAGAGAGGCGAAGCGGGTTCGTCCAGCTTCACGTCTAAGGACACGTTCAGGCTTGCTTGTCTAGCTGCGGGGGGCGCCATAGAGGCAGTTGAAGCAATTATGGAGGGAAGATGCCGCCGTTCACTAGCGTTGATTCGTCCTCCGGGACACCACGCTGGGCAAGGTCACACTTCGGGACTTTGCTTTTTCAACAACGTGGCTGTAGCCGTGAAGCGCCTTCAACGCAGGGGGATTAGAAAAGTATTGATTTTAGATGTTGATAGTCATCCAGGTGATGGAACTGCTCAGATATTCTACTCGGATCCGTCAGTTCTAGTTCTTTCATTCCATGAGTATGACCAAGAGGTTGCGGGCGCCGGTTGGCTGGACGAGAATGGATATGGGGAAGGGGAGGGCTACACGGTCAATGTCCCACTGCCTTTAGGGATTCGGGGAAAACCTTACCTATGGGTTTTCGAAAGAGTTTTCCATGGCGTAGCGGAATGGTTCAGACCTGACTTCATAGTTGTGTCACTTGGCTTGGACACACACTACGCTGACCCCATCGGAAACCTTTTCCTCCAAGCATTAGACCATGCAGAAATCACTGGACACGTTCTCTCAGTTGCCGATGAATTCTGTAAGGGGCGAGTCTCATTCATACTTGAGGGTGGATATAGCCTCCTCGCTCTTCCCCTCTCCGTGGCTGCTGTAATATCACGCATAGTGGACTCGAAAATAGAATATTACGATAGAATCGAGCGTGGCGGTGCTCCTCCTCAATCTCTTAAGCGCCTTGTGACATCTCTACTTGACCGCATCGGCAGTTATACCTGTCCTTAGCTCGTTTGCAATTCTCTCGGCAAGTTTCTCCATGTTCATGACAACTTCATCTATCTCGTTTTTCGTGGCGTTCTCTAAGTGTACGCCCCCAACTGCCACAACGACTTTGCCAGTCGCCTTAGCAACTTTTTCCACAATTATCCGCGTAATTACGTCGTCCCTATGAGATGGAAGCGTTATAGTCGAAGTTGAGACGGACCATTCTCCATCCTTCCGCCTATAAGGAATTGCCACGGAGACCGCCCCAATGTGGGGTTCATCCCCACCGCCTAAGCAGAAAACCAATCCACCTCCCAATTTTACTAGACTACACCAAACCATCATCCGTCCTTCCCCTTCAAACCACACATCTACCCTCCTCCTACTCTATGACTCTCATTTTCCTAGCCGTTGACGTCAGCTCCAGCTCAGTAAGCTTGCTCTCAGTTGGCACCCCGCTCTCGAGATCCCAGCCTCGCTCCGCATAATAGTCGTCAAGGAGTTTCTCGGCTTCATTAACTCCTATTTTCCTACTCCTATAATAATCCATGAGCGTCATCGTGATTTTGCCCCCACTAAGCGGCTCCTTCAGCCATAGCTCGGGGAAAACATCATCTTTCCTAGAAAATCCCTCTCGCGCGTTAAGTAATTTTAGAAGATTCCAAACACGCTCCCCTGTCCTCAAGAGCTTCTTTGGCGGCATCTTTATTCCCGTAGCTGAAGCGTAAAGCTCAGCCAAGACTGGCACAGAATACCCTTGAGCTACTGGTTGACGACAACAGATGCCAAGCGATGAAAGAAGCGCGTACCAGTCTTCAACGTAACGCGTCATCTTTGCAACGTTAAAGTAAGGTGTGAATATCTTTCTGATTGCATCATCAGGAACGCCTATTTGACGGCAGAACTTTTTTAGCTTGTTAACGCTGGCACCAACCATGAATGTTAAGGAAAATCCTGAGATATAGTGTCCTCCCATAGGGTTAACTACTACTTCGAACGCCTCGGTGCCAAAGTTAAATCGTCCGTCAAGCGGAGGATCCATGCCCTTAATGCTAACTACATCTTCGAGGAGGCCTCCACCAAACTTCTCCGCCGCCCTTAAAGGCCCCTCAGCCAAAATACCGCCCAGCCCCTCCCTCAGGGAAATCGCGCGGATCAAATTTACTGTCTCCTCGAAGCCATCATCACCAAACTTATCCTTCACGTATCCTCTTTTTTTCAGAGCTCTGACCAGCTCCACGGTGGAAGCCAAAGTAGTGTAATCTATCCCATACTTGTTAGCTAGGTAGTAGCAGTAGGCGATTCTCCCGCCGTCACCAACCTTGCAACGCACCCCGAAAGCATAGGCAGGCCCGAAGAACTGAGACATGCACACCTTTCCTTCCTCTACCCCGGTAAATCTCGCGATGAGTCTGTCTCCGACAGGACATGAAGGACAAGATAGTGTTTTCTCTTTAACTTTTTCAACGAAAACTCTTGGCCCAAACAACGCCTCAGCTTCCTTTCCCGGCATAAGCCCCCTCCAGCCATCACACGGCCATGCCTTTATCAGTCCTGTTCTAAACTCCCAACAGGCCATCGAGCCGAATTTGACCCATGTTTCATAATGAGACTTACCGCATATCTCCTCAATAATGGCTGCCGCTGTCTTGGAAAAAGTTTTCTCATCAGCCACCTCCACTCCTTTCTCTCCCCTAACGACAATTGCTTTCAAGTTCTTGGATCCCATAACAGCCCCCATCCCTCCCCTTCCAAGACTTGAACATGAATCCATTACGGCAACGGAAAACCTAACCAGTTTTTCTCCAGCACTTCCAATAGTCAAGACTCCACATGGCCCATGCTGCCCCTGCAGCTCACCTGTGACATCATAAACATCCCGTCCCCAGAGATCCCCTGCATCCAAAATCTCCACGCCATCATCAAAAATGCCCAAGTATACTGGCTTCCTAGCGCGCCCTTTAACCACAATGTGATCGTAGCCTGCCGCCTTCATCATTAGCCCGAACAAGATACCTCCAGAGGCAAAGCCATAAGTCTCCGTTAACGGGAACTTACAGACTGCTGAAACCTTTGCCGCTCCAGGCGCCATAGTACCAACAAGCGGGCCAACACCAAAAACTAAGGAAGCATCAGGAGAATATGGGTTAACCCAACGCTCGGTAAGTTCCGATACAAGCTTTAAGTTTCCCCCTAATCCGCCGAGGAAAAACTCGATGAGCGTCTCGCTCAACCTAACACTCTTGACCTTTCCTTTTGAAAGGTCAACCATAAGGATCTTACCAGCATAACCGTACACTATCCCCACCTCACCATCATCCAGCCAGCAAGGGCACCTTCCGAAAACCCCTACAATTGTATTTCAGGACCCATCTAGGAGACCATGCCTCTTAATCAACCAAGTCAACAACAAATTTCCCAGCCAACAGAAATCAGAAGATTAAAAAACATTTTCCCAAAGAGGAGGATGCAGGCGCTTAACAAGCAACTACCATCAGTAGCGTGGCTAAACGAAGGAAAGGCTCGTCATGATTCACATGTTTTTGTCTTCTAATATCAGCTAACGAGTTCAATGTCCTCCACCACCAACTGCAAGAACGACACGTTAATGCCAATTATGCCATCCGCCTAGGATATATTAAGTGTATTATCCGTAAAAACGGAGAGGCAAAATCTAGGAATCCCACTTAGAAGGAAAACTTAACGTACTCTTACAAGAAAACATGAATAATGGTGGACCCCGCGGGATTTACTCAACCCGTTTTGGGTTTTGAATTCGCGGCCCCTTAAGGGGGCACCCGCGGCCTCCCGGGTGCGAACCGGGTGCTCATGGCGCCGCAGACTCTACCAGGCTGAGCTAGGGGCCCACTGCCAAGACTACCAATAAAAAAAGAAACCTATTTAACTTTATTCCTCTTTAAATCTTCCCTTTTAAATCTAGGAGAAGTGTCGTTGCTCTTTTTCGCCATGATCTATCTTTTAATGGGTCTCCCTCCAACGTGCATTTTCATCAAGTAACCTTAAACCAACCTCTTCCCCCTTGTAGAGGAGGTTCTTGAAAAACGTTAAAGTTAAATATTGAGAGTATTCCAAACTTCTTCCGTTACTGCGAATAAAAATCTCTAAAAGGAGAGGCGACTTCAAATGTTGGATCCCACTATTCTTCACGGCTTGCTTTTAGTCCTTGCCACCGTGTTGGCAGTGATTGCCGTTGAGGTTAAGCGCCTTGACTATGCTGTGGTCTCATTTGCTGGCATGTGCATAGTACTAGGGATCCTCTTCTACTTGCTCTTCGCTCCTTGGGTTGCAGTGCTCCAACTAGCGATTTTCGCAGGCGCCATAGCGGTTCTTCTTCTAGTAACAATTAATGTCGCCCAAGAACCTGTGGAGCGTGAGGAGGATTGAGTGAGAGGCGAAAACTTGCTTTAAAAATTGCTAGGATACTTTCAGGCATAGTCTTGGCTGGTGCGGTTACACTGTTTCTAGTCAAAACCCTGTGGCTTACCCCGTTCTCATACCAGGTATTTGCTTACACCGTGGATTTACTCATGCCAAACGTAAGCGTAACGGAGATTCCGGCGGTCCAGATAGGGTTCTACGAAGGCGTCTACATGTGGTCGATGAGGCTCATTGACACAATGTTCCAGGGCGTAGCAATAGTTGCAGCAGCGATAGGTGCAGCCATACTGTTTAGAGTGGAAAAGGAACAGAAGGGGTGAAAGAAGATGGCTATACCCATCTCTCCGGGCTTATACCTTGGTGTTGCAGCCCTATTATATGGAATAGGCCTCTATACTGTTGCGACAAAGAGGAATCTGATCAAGATTGTGATCGGAATAGAGATACTCGTCAACGCAGCACACCTCAACCTCATAGCGCTGTCAGCATACAGATGGATCATACAGTGGATGCAAGGTTTTTACGTCCTTCTATACACCGCTGGCTTCACTGATCCCACAACTCTAACTCTATACGGCGGCCTTATCATTGGCACCATTCAGTACAATCCGCTATTTGTCGATCCTCTTGCGCACTCCATGGTTATGACTTCGATAGTGCTGGCGGGCTGCGTGACCGCTGTGGCATTAGCATTCGTTGTCGCTCTCTACAGGCACTATGGAACGTTAGACGTCCAAAAAATGAGGAGACTAAAATGGTAAATGATGAAATGGAGGGTGTGAAAAATGCTTTCTAACGCGGCTTGGTTATGTTGGGTAATACCCATGGTTGGCGCGGTTCTAATACCTCTTCTCGCGAAGATACACTCCAAAGTTAGAGACATACTTGCAGTCCTTTTCCCAGCAGCGGCAGCAGTTTTCGCCGTCTCGATGATACCGGACGTATTGAGCGGTTTTACAATGCTTCCGCAACCTGAAATATTGATAGGAGAAAGCCCCATACCTTGGGACATAACTCAGACAGTAACCATTCAAGGCGTAAGCATACCCATAACTTTACGGTGGCTCTCGCTTCTACCATACGACGCAAAGGTGCTCTGGATACCTTGGCTCCCTGTTCCTCCCCCGATAGAGTTCTGGCAGGCGCCGTACGCCTTCATGATCCCTCAAGGCATTTATGCAGGCGTCCTAGTCGACCCATTAAGCGTCTTCATGTCCTGCGTTGTAACGTGCATAGGTTTCCTCATAATGGTCTTCTCACTGGGATACATGCACGGAGACCCCGACCTCACACGATACTGGTTCTTCATGAACTTCTTCATAGGCGGCATGACGATGCTCGTGATAACCGACAACCTCCTACAGCTCTTCATAGGATGGGAGATCGTCGGTCTGTGCAGCTGGGCTCTGATAGGATTCTGGCACAAAAAAGAGGAACCATGCACAGTGCCGAAAGACACCCCCGAGTACAGGCTAACCGAAGGCGAGTACAACGCGCTCTGCGGCATGAAAGCATTCATAATGACGAAAATAGGAGATGTTGCCTTGTTCATAGCGATAGCAGTAATATTCTTCTTCTCTGGAACATTCAACCTCATGCAATTGCAGCAGAACGCGGCCATAAACTTCGCGACAGGCAACATTGGCTGGGTTACAGACCTAGCGGTTAGAGGCTTGTTGCCAACAGTAGCCCTCCTGCTTTTCGGTGGGCCAGTAGCCAAGTCGGCACAGTTCCCGTTGCACGAATGGTTGCCTGAAGCAATGGCAGGGCCAACGACGGTTTCAGCACTCATACACGCCGCCACGATGGTTAAGGCAGGCGTGTATCTTGTGGCACGCATGCTCCCCATCTTCTACGGCTCCCAGCAATTACTGCTGGAAGCAGCCATTGAACCAGCCAAGTACGCTTCAACGCTCATGCTAACCTCCGGGCAGTGGATCTTCCTATACACAGCCACACAGTACGGCTTAAGCACCTTCTTCAATACCGTGGCATCCATAGGCGTCTTCACAGCCTTCCTAGCGGCCACTATGGGTGTAGTTTCAAGAGAGCTCAAAAAAGTTCTCGCGTACTCCACTATCAGCCAGATCGGTTACATGATGCTCGCCTTGGGCGTCGTGGGCACATCTGAGATGTCCGTTGCAGGCTTCGCCGCCGGGACGTTCCACCTAATGGCTCACGCAATCTTCAAGGCGCTCCTATTCCTCTGCGCCGGAGCAGTGCTTCACGCCGTCGAAACCAAGGACATGTTTGAGATGGGCGGCCTCAAACAAAAGATGCCTATAACATATACATGCATGGTCGTAGGTGGCCTTTCACTTGCAGGTTTCCCCGGCTTCGCCGGCTTCTTCAGCAAGGAAGCAATATTCGGAGCTACACTCAAAGCGAACCAGCTTGCGATGTATGTCCTAGCAGCAATAATTGTGGCGATAACAACCTTCTACACGTTCAGAATGATAGGCCTAGTCTTCCACGGGGAACCAAGTAGACACGTCAAGAAAATCGAGGAGGAACATGGCTCAATAAAGGAGGCGCCACCAGTCATGTGGGTGCCCCTCGTACTACTCGCAACAGCGACTTTGGTGGCAGGATGGATTGAACCCCTCTTCAGGCAATTCTTCCTCGGACCGTTAGGAGTCCACCTACTCGAGGCAGAGTACATTCACCCAGTCCTCTTGGGAGGACTCTCGTTCTCCGAGTACCCGCACTTCGTCATCAACCACATTCTAACCCATGAACAGATAATGCTCCTCGAAGCCTACGAGTACCTACACTTGACCACATATAGTGGCTGGCTCTCAGAGCTCGCTAGCGCGTGGACAAGCATAGCGGTATCCCTCGGGTTATTCATCGTTGGCTTCGTCCCAGCTTGGCGTTATTATATATCAAGGCGTGGAGACCCGTCTAGAGTCACTAGTAGCCGGGTTGGCGCCGCTATATGGAAGTTCCTATGGAACCGCTGGTACATCAACCAAATATACTACTTGGTTTTCGTCGACGGATTCCTGAAGCTCGCATCAGCAATGTACAACTATATCGAGAGAGGACTTGACCGCTTTAACTACGTAGCGGCTACAGTCACAGTTAAAATATCCGATTCGTTCAGGAAGACGCAGACGGGCATAGCGTACATGAATATAATGTACTTGTTGCTCGGCGTCTTGGTCTTCATGTTCCTATTGTTAATATTCTGGTAGAAGGGAGGCGATGAAAAATGATACTTGACATGTTAGCCGGATACGAACTTGCAGCATCAGTAGCAGTACTGATTGCTTTAAGCCCAATAGTTTACTCAGTAGGCAAAAAATGGGGTAAAGCAGCAGCGTGGCTCTCCGTAGCCGCAGCCGCTATATCAGCCATACTAGTGATACACGTCTCTTCCACTCTTCTCACCTCGTACAACTTGATGGCATCCATTTCATTTGACTTGGTGTCAAAGGATTACCAGCTAGTGGTGTACGTGCCATTCCAGAACGTGGCGCTTAACGTCAACCTTTCATCGTGGCAAGCATCTCTAGTTACAAGCGCGGTGCCCTACTACCCGAACCCGTTTGACCGTTCAGTGGTTTACCCAGCCTTCCACTTCTTCCAGTACAGGCTTATGCTCCGCCCATACTACAACGTCATTCCTCAACCCGCCTTCAGGATAGAGAGCCCAATAGTAGTATCGATGAACCCACTTGTGCTCCTCCCACTTGACGCAGGGCTAGTCGCCGACGGCCTAAGTGCTCCGGTCGCTATGCTGATATCAGGGCTAGGAGCACTAGTCATGTTTTACTGTGCAAAGTCCATGGATGACTTGAAGCAACCAGGAACATTTTATGCCAGCCTCCTCCTCTTCATAGGCGGCATGCTAGGTGTCGTGTTCTCAACGAACATAATAGAATTCTTTGTGTTCTGGGAACTAATGCTCTTACCCACATATGTCCTCGTCGCCTACTATGGGCTGACTGAGAAACGCGGCGTAACAGCCCTCAAGTACTTCCTGTGGACCACGTTCGGCTCAGCCTTTATGTTGGTCGGCATGCTCATGACAGGAATAAACCTCGGAACATTCAACATGCAGGAAATGGGCATTATCATAAACGCTTACCAGAATTTCATATACTCGAGCGTCATAGGCAACCTCATTCCTTGGATGGCATCAACACTCCTAGGCCAGCAAGTTCAGTTATGGCTCGCTCTGGCAATAATAGGGGCAGTGATGGTGCTACCAGTCGCACTCGTACTTGTGGGCTTCGCTGTTAAAATGGCGATATTTCCGCTGCACACATGGCTTCCAGACACATACATGGAGGCCCCAATGCCTGTAACCCTCCTCCTGAGCGCGGCGATGACAAAAACAGCAGCGTACGGTATAGCTAGAATCGTGTCCCTTTACCTTGCCCCATCCGTTTCTATGATGACTATTGGACTTGGAATACTCGCCATAATAACAGCATTCTACGGAGGAATAATGGCTCTAACCCAGAAGAACCTGAAGGCAATGCTTGCATACTCCTCAATGAGCCAGATGGGCTACATATTCTTTGGATACGCCATGAACACGTTCTTCAGCGTCACAGGCTCCTTCTTCCACATAATAAACCATGGAATATGCATAGCGACCTGGTTCATGATAGCAGGCCTACTCCTCAGGCAGTTCGGAACCCTTGACTTCGATAAGCTGGGAGGACTTGCGGGCAAGATGCCTCTAACAGCGACGCTTGCCGTGATCTCTGCTCTCTCCTTAGCAGGGATACCTCCGCTGAGTGGCTTTGCGAGCGAGTGGATGATCTTCGTCGGAGGCGCTGTAGCCAACCAGTACCTCCTCCTAGGACTAATGGTTCTCGCCACCGCCGTTACGCTAGCCTATTACCTGTGGGCGGTACGCCGCATATTCTTTGGGCCTGTAAAGTCTGGCCTCGAAGACGCCAAGGAGCTCCCGCTGAAATACATCGCACCAGCGATAATACTAGTAGTGTTCACCGTCATCCTCGGCATAGCACCAAACATGGCTATGCAGTTCTTCGCACCCCTCTTTGGCGCCGCACCATTCCTACCAACGATTTATGGGTGGGAGCAGATAAGGCAGATAGCCAACATATTAACCGTACTTATGATGATATGAAGGGAGGCATGGTGAAATGTTAAGCGATGCAACTCTCCTATACCCAATAATTGTCCCGATAGTTTTCGCAATCCTTGTCCTAGGCATTGGAACAATATTCGAAAGAATCGCAAATGGAAAACTGCAACTAGCTAGAGAAATAGTGGCAGTTACAGGGTTTGCCATAACCTCACTTTACATATTCACAACCTACTGGCAGTTGAGATATCTGCAGGCAATATCTGACTGGTCATTCACAACAACCGGCGTCTTCATACCTGTAACTCTCTACTACGAATACATGCCCGCAGGATACTGGCTTACCTTTGCGTACCAAGTGTTCATAAATGGGCAGAATTGGCTTCTCTATAGGGCGGTGATGCCGCCTACCGGATCGGTGTTCGCCGTAGACTTCCTCAGCATATTGATGGCGGCAGCCTTCACCGGACTCGGCCTCATCGTGTGCGTTTATTCAATAAGATACATGGAGCACGACACTGGGAAGACGAAGTACTACACGTTGCTCCTCATACTCGTCGCCGCGATGAATGGAATTGCTTTCGCAGGGGACTTGTTCACTCTCTTCGTGTTCTTCGAGATCATGGGGGTCTCAGCGTACACTCTTGTTGGATTCAGAAAAGAGCAGTGGGAGCCTGTCGAGGCAGGATTCAAGTACTTCGTGATGGGCGCAGTCGGCAGTAGCATGGTGCTTTATGCCATATCGCTGATCTACGGGCTAACAGGAACCCTAAACTTCGCCTACATTGGAACACTAATCAACCTGTCACAGACGCTGAACCCGTGGGGCTTCCTACTTGGAAGCCAAGTGTTCTATATGATAATCATACTGCTCATCATAGGGTTCGGCGTTAAGGCGGCAATAGTCCCAGTACACACCTGGCTTCCAGACGCCCACCCAGCCGCACCCAGCGGAATAAGCGCTATGCTTTCAGGCGTAGTTATAAAGACTGGCGTCTACTCTATGGCAAGAAGCCTTTTCGTGCTTTTCCCCATAACTGGTGCTTGGCCGTGGATTGTAAGGCTTGATGTTCCACCATACAATCTTCCGTTGGCGTTCCCAACAGGGTTCCCCGGCTACAGCTATCCATTCAACTGGAACTATGCCCTGGTTATCTTCGGTGTAATAACGCTGATCGTCGCAAACATAATGGCTCTTCTCCAGCAAGACCTGAAAAGACTTCTGGCGTACAGTAGCATACTCAACATAGGATTCATAATGCTAGGCCTATCCGTTGGCACAGCCGCAGGAGTCACAGCAGCATTCTTCCACCTCGTCAACCACGCTATAGCTAAAGGTCTTCTCTTCTTAGGGGCAGGAGTCTACCTACACTCTACAGGCTCGAGGATGCTAAGCGACCTCTCAGGAATAGGGCGCAAGACTCCAATAACCAGCATGAGCTTCGCCATAGGAACACTTGCACTAATGGGCATACCGCCGCTCAACGGCTTCTGGAGCAAGGCACTAATAGTCCTCTCAGCGGTCTGGTATTCCCCCTTCGTGCCAGAAGGATGGGTGTGGGTGGCTGTGGCCCTCATAACGGTTCTGGCGAGCGCGTTTTCAGCAGCCTTCTACCTTAGGCTCCTGTACGTCATATGGTTCTCACCGGAATCCGACCGTGTCAAGGCATTAAACAAGAGGGAGTCCCTAGTCATGGCTCTACCCATAGCGATTCTAGCACTTGCATGCGTAGCATTTGGCGTATACCCAAGCCCAATATACAGCATGGCAAACAGAGCGGCAGAAGTTCTCCTCCACTATGCAAATTACTTTGCAGGGATAATCTAAAAATCCTCCTTCCTTATTTTTTTATGTTCTTTATATGTTCTTTTTCAGAGCCGGGGATTGTTTAATATTAACTTTAGAAACCCTTTTTAATTCCCGTTGTGAGTATTATTTTAGGACTTGGGAGTCTAAGCCTGCTTCTGGCTTCAAGCTCTCGAGGCTTCCTAAAAGGAAAGGTGGAATTTGTTTGTTGTTGGATAAGGTTGCAAGTCTTCTTGATGAAGCGGGTTTCAAGTACGTTAAGCAGAAGGATGCTATAGTGATGCGCTGGGAGACCGATTACTTCTCCGAGTTAACCGTGGTCGTTTTGACTTCCCCTGACGAGTCATGGTTATTCATAGTGGCTTGGCTTACCAACGTCTCAGATATACCTGAAGAATCGCGCCTCCCTCTTTTCTACGCTCTCCTGAAGGAGAACTTCAGGCAGAACGGCATAAAATACGGTGTGGACAACGATGATGTGGTGTTCGTCAGCGTCGAAACGGCAGACACCGATCTGACATCCGAAGAAATAAAGCACTATGTTTTACTTCTTGTAAATGCATGTGATAAATTCATGGAGATCACGAAAGGAAAAACATAAGTGAGAAGGCTCCTCAGGAGCATTTTTTATATAAACTTTCATCTTTTTTTATATGTTGTCGGCTAACTGAGGGGTGTCTTACTTTGCATGAGGGAAGAGGAGTATCTAGGATCAGCGTCTCGCTCCCATCAGAGTTATTAGAAGAGTTTGACGAGTTCATTTCTCTTTTGGATATGGACAGGTCTAAGGCTGTTCAGATCGCCATGCGGAACTTCCTCACTGAATATAAGGCGTTCTCGCATTCAGGCGACAGTGCCGGCGTTATCTCTGTGATGTATGATCATGACGTCAGAGGACTGGAAGAATCCATAACGGATATTCAACACGAGTATAACGACATAGTGGTTGCGACGGTTCACGCTCATCTTACTCGAAGTGACTGCATGGAAGTGGTTATAGTTAAGGGTAAAGCAGAAAAGATAAAGGAATTCTCGGAAAAGCTCATGTCGAACAGAGGAGTTAAGCAATTGAAGCTCACCATAAGCTACATTGGCCCGTAATTTTTCCTGAGGCGGCAAAAGCTGCAAATTTCTGAGGGCGAAGGATACCCACACATGGCGCACTTCCTTAGTGGTGTCGTCCCGTCTCTTTCGAGCAGTGGCTTCACTCTTTCCAAGAATCCTCGAACCATTCTTATTTTCGTGGCTGGCATCTCTTTTTCTAGGACGTTGAGCACCATCTTGAATCTATGCGTTGATGGATCAATAGCGTAAGGGCATCCTCTGTCGATAGGCGTAAGCCCCTGAAACTGAGCATAAATCATTGTTTCCCTCTCGGAGATCTCGAAAAGAGGCTTTATACGAGATATCATTCCCTCCCTTGAAGGGAGGATAGGCGACTGGCGGGATAAGAACTCCACATTCGCCGACAGATAGTTTGAGAAGATGACCGCTGCTTCATCGTCAAGGTTGTGTCCGGTGGCAAGCCGGTCAAATCCCATCTCAACACCTACCTTGTTAAGGAAATGTCTCTTAACGACACCACAAACGGAGCAAACAGGCCTACCTCTCCGAGAAGCAACGTCGTCCATGGTGAACCCTGCCAGCTCAACCATCTTGACCGCGTGGTGCGGAACACCAAGCTTTTCACAGTAAGCACGCGCCGTCTCAACGCACCCCTCAGAATAGCCTCTTATACCAAGATCCAACGTCACCGCTTCAACCTCGCACTTAAGAGAAATCTTAGGGTCATTACTTTCGTTCATCGTTGAAAGGACGTGGAGCAGCACTAGGCTGTCCTTTCCACCCGACAAGGCCACGAGAACCCTTTCCCTGGGCTTTATCATCCCATACCTTTCTATGGTGCGTTTAACTCTCCTAACCACGTAATACTTGAAGTGGCTCTTACACAGTCCAAGACGAGCATAGGGAAGAAAAACCTCCATGTCGTCACCGCACCATTTGCACCTGCCAGCCAACACTTAATCCCTCCCTTATTTTCTCCGAACTCCCAGAACATCCGATCCATCCAAAAAATTTAACATACACGGTAAAGAAAAATTATGAAGGGGTTCAAGTTTGCCTAGCATTAAATACGTGAAGAGTCTCTCATTCATAATGATCCTTCTCGTTCTCTCCATAGCTTTCCTCTCAACTCCAAGTTGGGCCTCCACTCTAAGCATTTCACCCGATAAAACACTCGACGAAAAGGGGGCTCTAATAGATCCCAAAATAATAGAGGCAATGGAGCTTGGCTGGGATCCTATACCCGCAATCGTGGTTTTCACGGTTAACCCTGAAGCGGGATGCGCCGCTGTGAAGGCAGCTTCGCCGGGAACCGTGATCGAAAAAACATACACGCTCATCCCCGCAGCCCTAATGAAAATCCCCTCAGCTGACGTATTCAATGTAGCGGGGCTACCAGAAGTGAGAAGCATATGGCTGAACAGTCAGGTGAAGCTCACATCAAGCCTAGGAGCCAAGGGAAGCAGTGGAGCAGGAACAAACGTGAACTTTGACGTCAAACAAATATGGGACGAGGGGTTCAATGGAAGCGGCGTCATTATAGCAGTCTTGGATAGTGGAATAGACTCGTCTCACCCAGATCTAGACGACTTAGACGATGATCCATCCACTAATGACTCCAAAATTATAGCCAGCGTATCGATGGTCGACTACGACCCGTTCCCCTACGACTTTAACGGGCACGGAACCTACGTGGCAGGCATAGTCGCCGGAACAGGTGTCGCCTCCAACGGAACATATAAGGGCGTGGCACCGGGAGCGCTCCTCATGAACGTGAAAGTGTTCGACGTCGAAGGACTAAGCCTATACTCATGGATACTTTCAGGAGTCGAGTGGAGCGTCAGCCACGGAGCAGACATAATACTAGCCTCCTTCCCTGTGCCAGGACTACCAGATGATCCTCTTTGCCTAACAGTGGATGCAGCCACCCGCATGGGGGTAATAGTGGTCGCTGCGGCAGGCGACGAGGGGCCAGCCTACATAAGCATAGGTTCTCCTGGATCGGCATTAGGCGCGATAACGGTTGGAGCCTACAACTCTTCTTCTGGAAGAACATGCACGTTCAGCGGGAGAGGTCCAAGCTTCTATATGTGGACTAAACCCGACGTGATTGCCCCAGGATATAATGTGGTCTCATGTCGCGCTCGTCCTCCGAATTTGGGTTTCAATATCTCTATCCCCCAATTTAACTTAACCGGCTATGGAACTCCTATAGACGAAAACTACACGGTGGCTTCAACTACAGCTGCCGCTGCCGCGTACGTTGCAGGGTTATCCGCTCTTCTTCTCCAATCTTCCATGTATGCCGGCCCTGAATCCATAAAGATCACTCTTCTCAAGAGTGCAGTTGACCTTGGCGAACCCCCCAGCATTCAAGGGGCGGGCCTCGTTAATCCATACTCCGCTTACAGTTATCTTAAATCCAAGGGTGGAATTTCACTTAACTTAGATAGGAGAACTTACACCATAGGATTGCCTCCCGCTCCTCTCTTCGTTAATGGCACAGATCTTTCAAGCTACTGCTTGGTTGGTAGTTGCGGAACCTTCACTGCCATGCTCCTCTCCAATAACACGTCAGGCTTCAACTCTTCCCACCTCTTGCAGGGGATATTTGGCGTTTCTCATGATGGCGGAGATACCATGTGGTTTACGACCGGGAAAATACTGCGAGAACTCCACGTTTCATATGTAAACGAAACCACCGGTTATGAGAAACTGGTTTCCATACTGCAAGTGGACCGCCTTCTAGTAGTTTTGGCTTTCGAGTGCTGGAGCAACTACATTATGAGTCACGCCATAAACGCCTTCAAAGTAACCATGACCTTCATCAACGTAGGGGAAAAAGCGATCTCAGATGTCTACCTCACATATTTCTGGAACCCCTCCCTATTCCTAGGCGAGTCTCCATCATACGAGTATGGCTTTTTCGACGACGAAACGGAGACTCTGGAAGTCAACAGTACATGTAATGAGGATCAAGCTCTGTGGCTGGCTTTTAAAGGGAACTTCTCTGTTGTAGGTTATGATGTAGGAGAAAGAGACGAGGTGTTTAGTAGCGCCTCGAAGGGTCTTTTCTCAAACAACTCGGAGTATAATAATTCAGGATATATTGGTGGCTTGGGGCTGGCGGCAAGGTGGCTTCTCTCGCAGCGCCTTGAACCCGGCAACTCGTCCTCATTCACTGCAGCCCTCTCCTTCGGAGGCAACCAGACGGATGCTCGAGAAGCATTGTTAGAGGCTATAGGGGCTGAGGAGCAGCTGAGCGTCATCGACCTCTGTATTGTCAACGCATCAATAGTTCGCCTGCATCAGCTGGGATCAGACTATGCCTCCAGGTGCATGGTACTCAACGTGGGGAGTATTGCAGCTAACGCCTCTGTCTTCTTTTTTGCAAACAGGTCTGGGGATGGTAGCACCGTTTATTATGCCGAGGAGTTCAAGATTGAAGGTCTTCAGCCGCATGTGCCTGTGAATCTGGATGCCGTGTGGCGTCCGACGAGTGGCGGCATATACTCGGTGGGATGGGTTACATGTGAATTCTCCCTTCTACCCCTAGAATACCTCTTAAACCCCGAGCTCCTTGCAAACATAACGGAAGTCATCCAGCAGCTCAATGTAACGGAGTTTTACCTGCTGGACAACTACTTGGCGAGAAACATCTTCATAGGCTCGCCTCCACCTGATAGTGCAGTGTTCCCGACGAGAATACCATATGATCCATTTCCCATCAGTTTCCCAATAGACTTTGCATATTACAATCTGACCGTGATATCTACGGGGAACGTGAGTAACGTCGGGATTTCAGTTGAGGGTGGTGCATCTAAGCTGACCGCTGCGTCAATAGTGCCGGCATTCGTAAATCGCTTCGGAACCATTGAGATCTCGATAAACACTACGACCCCATCAACCTTAAACTTTGAAGGAGTCACATTACCGGCTTCCTTGGGGTTCTTCAACCTTCCAAATCCCGGAGAATACTGTGGTGCCATTAAGGTGACGCTGGATGGAGTCGAATGCCCGGTGTCGGTGTCATTTACGGTCGTTTATCCTCAGGGAAGAATGCTCTTTGACAGCGCCCACAACCTGATAGATTTTGAGCACCTTGAGGAATCTCTCGACAGCATATTCACCGGATACTTCAGTCTCTACGGGATCGCCCGTTCATGCATGCATGAACTTGACGAGATACCATTCCTGCAGGAAATCAACGGGACAATCCTGATGATGTACGATACCTTAATAATATGCGACCCAGAGCTACCATTTAGCCAAGCGGAGCTGGAATCAATAGAGCTCTTCGTGAAGAGCGGCGGCAGTCTCCTCGTAATGGTTGAGCCTAAAAACTTCACAATTATAAATGAGATCATAGAACCATATGGGATAAAGGCTACTTCAAGCATCACCGGAAACCTGACGCTCACCAGCTTCAAGCAACACCCGGTCACTAGCAAGTTATCATCGGTCATCTTTTATTCACCAGTTACCTTTGAGGTCAACGAGTCAATGGGCGCCTTTGCTTTAACTGAAGGACAGGTTTTCATCGCTGGCGCTGCGCATGGGGTGGGCAAGGTTTTAGTGTTCGGCGACTCGGATTTTGCCTCCCTCTTTCACGTGGAAGAGGACGATAACGCCGAGCTACTATGTAATTCCTTCGAGTGGCTTATGGCAAACAAGCTCAACTTGAATTTAGTGATGAGCACACCTAGAGAGGGGAAAATATATCTTGGGGACAGGATCTACTTCTTAATTCACGTAACTTCAAACGAGGGAGAAGACGTTTACAAGAACCTGACAATATTTGCAGTGTTCAACCTCCCAAATGGGACGTCCATACCTATGTGGTGCTTCCATTACAAGGACGGCTACTACACGACGTTAATCTTCACTGAGCTTACAAAGCAAAGCGGAAACTATACGTTGATAATATGGGCCGATTCCCCCAGTCATACCTCAACGTTTGCGACGCTCACGTTCACGGTGCTTCCCCCACCTCCTGAGTCGCCCTACGTTTTTTACCCCCCTTCCACAACACAAGACATCTTGCTCGGCTTTCTCGCCACTTCATCGGTACTGGCATTAGTCGTCGGGGCTTACTTCGTGAGGAGAAGACGGTTCCAAAGGAAAGCATTCATACCCGAACTTGACCAAGAGCTTGCCTACTACATGAGAACCATGATCAACGAGGTGAGGGCCGTGTTCAAAGAGCTCGAAATAATGCTTTCAGACGAGAGCCTGGATGACTTCGAAAGAATACGGATAATCCACGAGAAACTTCCCAGATTAAAGCGCACGCTGACCAGGCTAAAAATGCTAGCCGAAATTATAGGAGAATGACAAGGAAGTAAACAACCTTTATTCTAGTAGCGCTCTGATCTCATCCAGTTTTTTAACTATTGCTCTACGGGTTGAACGCGTGAGATCCCATAGGTTCTCCTCGATTTCTTCTACTATTTCTCGAGCCGCCTCGCGGTCTCCTTCCTTTGCGTAGATCTGCGCCGCTCTCAAATAACTATCAATCATTTTGCGCATATCGCCCTTGTCACCGTAGGCGTCACCAATTCGCTTGATGAGGTATGCGCTTGTCAGCTTATCCCCTACCTTCTCAAGGATCATCAATGCCTTCAGGTAATGCTCAATAGCACTGTCGGTCTCTTCCAACCTGTAGTATGCCTCACCTATATCTAAGAGGACGCTGCTTGCAGCATCGTCATTTCCCTCCTCGTTATAAATGCTAAGCGCCCCTTTGAGAAACTCGATTCCTTTTTCTATATCCGCCTTTCCAATGTAAACTAGTCCCAAAGCATAAGCCGCGTCTGCAACCCCCTCCTTCAACCCCCTTTTTCGATAAATTTCAATAGCCTTCATCCCGTATTTTTCTGCTTCATCATACTCGCCCATTTCAAGATACGTAACGCATAGGTTGTAGGCAGCGTCTGCAACCCCCTCTTCATTCCCCCTCCCTTCATAGAAACTTAAGCTCTTCTTGTAAAACTCAAGAGCCTTCTCGAGCTCTTCATGCCTAGTATAGAAAAGCCCCACCTCCAAGTAGACTTCACCAAGAAAATCACTCACCTCTTTTTCAACCTCTTTAACGGCTTCAATGTATTTTTTCTCCGCCTCCTCACGTAACCCATTCTCTTCAAGTTCTCTTGCCCTTCGAAGAATTTCCTCGACCATCACTGTCCCCTTCTCCTTTAAGCTTTAATATGCTACTTCCAATCTTTCATGGTCGTCCTCTTTTTTACTTTTTGGTTTTCCGCCTAGAAAAAGCACCAAAAATCTACTTTTTCAACAAAACTTTCTGATAGAAGATCATTGCCGCATCACATCCCGTCATCTTTTATACGTTTTAGGGAAGTCCACCAACCTTTCGAAGTATGTCACCAAGCTCGTCTAATTGTCTCCTCCTGTTGTGTCTCATGATTATTTCATTAACTTTTTTGGCTACTTCTTCTTTGTTTTCAGCGGTAATATAAGCCTCCTCTAACTTGTCAAACACGTCATCCACCTTCTCCTCCTCGCTTACATATAGTATAAAATAGACCTCCTTCACCGCTTTATACATGAAGGTCTTGTCTTCGAGAGTAATCCAAGACGCCTCCTCCCCTGAAACATCCTTGGCAAACATTTTAATTGCTGCTAGAAGCCCACTCACCACTTCGTAATTTTTGCTAATTTCTTCCATTTTTTCTTCATAAGAATTAAAGAAAATGCTTTCACCATTCTTGCCCATGATCCATAAAGCGTATATCAACCTCTCTAACCCTCACTAACCAATATTAAAATTGGCTTTGGCTTAAAGTATCTTTTCCTGTTTTTGTTATCCCTGAATATTACAACTGGCTGGTATTTCACCTCTTGCTTCTTCTCCGCCACAATTTTTATCTCTAGGCTAATCTTTTCCCAAGGAGCTAGCTTTCTCCCGAGGACTATATCTCCACCTTTGACTGTTTCTGCTGTTTTGCCTACAAGCTTGAACTCTTGAGGGACTGCATTTTCCAACCTTTCCAGAGTAGCTGGTGCATCCCCAATATTTACAAAATCCATATTAACCGTGATCTTATCCCCTACCCTGAAAAGGCTCATATCTGCTGGCTCGTTAAACTTTACGGCAACGAACCCGTCTCTTAAACTTTCCTTAGTCTCCTTATCATCACCAATAACGCTTTCTAGATACCTTCTTTTTGCCTCTCTCTCCCTCAGCTCTTGAATCCTTTCTTCAACTTCCCTTTCAAGTCCAACATAACCCGCATCCGAAAATATTTCCCTAGCCTTATTATAGCTCTCCTCGGCAAGCGAATAATACCTCTCGTCAGCCTCCTCTAGTTTCTTTACATATCTCTCTCCGTCAAGAAAGTGCTCTAATCCCTCGACATACTTAGCATAATTGCTCAGTCCAGCTTCTACGAAGAAATTCAAGCTTCTCTCGAAATGTGTTCTAGTCTCAATATAACTGTCCCCTCTTTCTTTCTCTTCTTCAAAATACTCTGAAAACTTATGCCACCCGTAGCATAAATCAGTAAACCCGAGGGCCGTATTCCTCATCTTGCTGGTCACAAACTTCTTGGCGCTTTCTCTAAAAAGACCAGCAGCTTCTAGGTATTCATCACGAGCCCCCAATTGACCTCTAATAAACCGCTCCAAGCCTTGCGCGAAGAACACGTAACCCTCCGCCCTCTCCCAGTCCCATTCCCCAAGCTCCGCCGCTTCCCCTAATGCCTTCGCTGCCATAGAAAATTTAACGAGTGCAGGTGAATATGAACCCTCAGCATATAAGGCTAACCCCTCCTCTAAATGCTCCTTCCCTCTACACAGACTCAAGAGGGCCACGGCCCTTTTATTGTCTCCTATTTCCCTTAGCATCTTAAGTCGTTCGCTTGCCGTCTTCAACAATTCCAACGCTTCACGCGGCTTATCCACGCTCATTTCCTCTGCCTCTAGGAACTCACTCAAGGACTGGTAGAACACGGCGTCATACTTGTTCTCCCTCAGTAACAACTCGCTTCCTCTCCTAAAGTAGTATGCTGCCTCAGAAAGCCGGCTTTTCAGCAGCTCTTTACCCTTCTCGATACTAATCCTTGCCTCAATGATTTTCATCCTTTCCTTTGCATCTTCCCCTCCCCCCTCAGCCACTCTGTTAAACTTCTCGAGAGCCTGAACGTAGTATTCAGATGCCTGCACATAGTTGCCTTTTTCGTCTTCAAGCTCCGCTAGTTTAACTAATGCTTCCCCCTCCATCTCCTTCCAATCCATGCCTGCAGCTATCCTCGCAGCCTCCAGATACTCCTGTCGAGCTCTCAAGTATCCTTCCCCTCCTCTTTTCTGTCTCCATATTTCTCTCTGAATGTCCCCTGAAAGCATAAATGACCTAACAGTGCCTACCAAATCCTCAGCAGAAATAAAGCCTTCACGTGCTTTCTTAACTATTTCTACAGCCTTCTCAAACGCGCCTGCCTGTCCACTTTTACCGAGCATATAGTATGCTTCAGCCAAACAGTACATGTAATCTCCCTTTCTCTTGCTCTCCTCCTCATACTCCAGCGACACCTCGCCATACTCTATAGCTTTTTCCAAAAGATCTCTTCTTCCTCCCTCATTCACCTCAACTTCAGCCGCCGCCGTCAAGTAGTTGGCAACACTACCGTAAAATTCACCAATAAACATTACATCCTCAGGTAGTTTTCTCACTTCATCTAAAGCCTCCCGGCTATAGGAAGCTCCTTCCCTAACCAGCTTAATCTTCAATGCATTACTATCAACTAATTTAACGTACTCCCCTATCACTCTCGTCATCGTGATGAGGGCCTTTACAGCAACATCGACTTTCATCTGGGCTCTCGCATACATGTACGCTTTTTTCAGCGCCTCGTAGCACTCCTCCAACAGTTCTCTTTTCCTCTTATTTGACAAGGTCATCTTGAAAGCCTCGTAGCATGCCTTCGCCAATAAAAAGTATGCGTCCGCCGCTAAACCGCAGTCCCCTACTCCTTCAAGCCACTTGGCCGTCTCTCTAGCACTGCCCAATGCGCTATACGTCCTTCGTTGCTTTTCAGCGAAAAACCTTTCTTTCACGGCTGAATACAACTCCATCAATGCAAGATTGTAACCGTGAATTTTCCTGCATCGCTCCTCCTTAGGCTCAACGGTTAAGGTCTTCAACTGGACAGAGCTCTGCTCCTCCAACGCGAGCTTCACGTCACACATTTCCTGCATCATTTCAAGGCAAAGGTAGGGACGAGGCCGTCTAGCAGCCTCAAAGAACTTCTTAGCTTTACTAAAACTCTCCGCTGCTTTTCGCAGCACATCCACCATCTCTCCTTTCTCAAACCACGGTGCGCTCCTCACACACGCGAATCCGATCCAGAAAAGGAGAAACCCTGCTTTCTCGCTCTCTTCAAGTCTCTCCAACCACTCAACACACGTCTCCCCTTCCCCTATAAGCCGCATACACGTCTCTCTCTTAGCTGGAACATCCTCCTCCAGAAGGATTCTTAAAGCGTTAATGAAATTCACACAATAACTTATCCACACATCCCTCTCTACCCCTCTTGACGTGTAATCCTTAATGTAGTTCTTTCTAACCTCATTGATCACCCCAATAGCCTCCTCGATTAATCCTCTAAACTTGTCAACAGCCCGTTCGGACAATGCCTGAAAAGCAATGCAGTGACCCCTAAGAAACTCAGAATCAACAAAAGCACTTCTTTCGCCAATAGAAGCGTAAATATCGCTTGCCTCCTTGAATCTTCTACTTGCCTCTTTAACGTCTCCCCTCGCCTCAGCTTCTCTCCCCTTACTAAACAACTTGTTAGCCTTATCCAAGGAACGCTTAGCCCCTTCATCGCCCCTGAACCTGTCCATTTAAATACTCCCCCCAACTAAAAACTTCTCTCGACACACTGTAGCCCCTCAATAACTTAAAATAACCTTTTAAAGTTTATTTTTTTCGGAAGCCTCCAGTTTAATTTAGCTTTTGATACACAGCTCCCTGACGCATCAATACCGGGTTTAAAGGAGTCTCAGTTACAGAACTCCAACGTGTAAAAGTGTACTTGTTCAGTCGCTCCAATAACAACTTAATGATCGGCATCGCTAAGTGCAGAAATGTTTTCCAACAGTTCCACACGTAATGATTTGGGGCTTAACCAGAAACTCGACCCAAATATTTAGCAAGGGAAGCCATCTTTCGTCCTTTGATATGAAGCTCGTGATGGCTCGTATAGCGTGAAACACATACCATTTTTTGGTGCCTCTAACATACCTTCTTTTCTTGGTTAAAATGTATCTCTGAGACCCTACCACGACTTTTGGGTCAACCGCCTTCACTTCCTTCTTAATGAGCCTCTCAGATAGGGCAAGGTTAAGGGCTTTCTCGCCCATTCCGCTACGATTTATGAATAAGGAAAGACTCGGTTTCTCCGTTCTCTCCAAACGCCTATGCATCTCCTAGAGAGATATCTGAGCATTCCGCCTGTCGTGTCTTCACAACTCATACAGCCATCTAAAATAAAGGAAAATTTCAGGAAACTTCTCCAATGCCTTGATGACAGAATAAAAACGCTTTTTACAACTGGTCGTTTTTCACTATAGCCCTGTCGTTCCCTTCATCTCAGCTCTATAAGCTCAATCAAGTCCTTATGTTTGAACTTCAACTTCGTTAAGGCAGAGGAGTCATGTCGTTATGGCTTACTGCGTGGCTACAAAACAACCTCGCCCTCAGGACAATTTTCTCTTTAAGCTCAGGGTTAAAATTCTTCATCCTTCTAAGCTCATTTATGTGGCAAGGGTAGACCGATAACAGCAAACTTTCCGCTTCTTCTAAAGTCTTCGCCCTTTTCAGAGATTTAGAGAGAAAACAATGTTTAAATGAAATAAACGATTATTTTATTCCTAAAGGGGGTCTACATTGTCAAAGGCAGGTAGGCCAAATGTTGGCAGCGTTGGGCGCTGGATTATGGTGGGTAGCGAAATACCTGTAATGGTCGTCGCCGGCGCTTACATAGGACAATATTTGGGGAAGCAGATTCCATGGATTGCGCCTTTCTCGGTATTTATCGGAGCGTTTCTTGGATTTGGGATCGGAGTGTACAACACCTACAAAGTTATTCAGGTGCTAGAGAGAAGAGAGAGAGTTGGTGGGTCGTTCGCCAAAAAACCATTAGTCGAAAACGTAAAACACGAGGAGGCGGACAGGCGCAGAAAAGCTTCAAGAGACATACTTGAGCTGTTAAGAGCTCAGCAACGAGAGGCTGAAGGTGATCTCGGCGAGCCACAAAAACTGTCGGATTGTTGCTCACGTGAAAAATGAATAAAAATTTTTTTAAGAGTCAGGCTGGCTATTTGAAGCCGGGTTACTAGGTGGTCTTCATCTTCATTTGGAGGAGCCGGTGATATAAGATGTCTTTCATTAAAGGTCCAAAAAACTACGCGTTCGCAAACGCTAGAGTGAAAGGACTCAAATCGAAAATGCTTACTATCTCCCAGTACGAGAGGCTAATTCAAGCGTCAGACCTAGATGAAGCCGTAAGGTTCTTGGGCGCAACCCCATACTGGGACGAGCTGTCAAGGGTTGCATTGCAACCCCCAATAGACATGGAGGAAGTAGACGCAGCACTGAGACAGATATACGCGAAAGAAGTAAAATCCATAACAAAAAGCTTACCTAAAAATATTGGAGACTTCGTCTTAAAATATGTGAATGGATCCTATTATTACCGAAACTTAAAAGCCATAATAAGAGTTGTACACAGCGGCGAGCCGAGAGATCATGTTCGAAAACACCTCGTTGCTTTAACGCCTGAGGAAGGCGAGGAATACGAGCGTCTCCTAGCAGTGCAGAGTATCCCTCAACTAGTAGATAAGATCTCCGACTCCTATCTCCGCCGCCGTCTCCAAGAAGCACTTCAAAGGTACGAGGCAACAAGGTCGACAATGTCTCTCGAAGCAGAGCTCGACAAATACTTTTACGACGAAATCTGGAAAACAATGAGAAGATACCTTGACAACGTTGACCAAAGGTATGCTCGTTATTTTTTCGGGTTACGGATCGACCTAACAAACATTATGACAGTCATAAGGGCAAAGCTACAAGGGGTTGAACCACAGATAATTGAAGAAATGCTAATACCTGTCTCACATCGAGTGTATCTAATAGCAAGAAATTTGCTCGCCATGCGAAACCTAGAAGAAGCTTTAAACATGCTAGCCGCAACACCCTATAGGGAGCTCGCTCACAGGGTTAAAGAAGCATACGAAAAAAGCCCAACCCTAACGTCGGTTGAACACGCCTTCGAAGAATACTACCTTCAGACAACATTCCTCTCTGTGATAGGCTACCCATTCCACATAGGCACGGTACTCGCCTACCTAGACCTCAAATATTACGAGCTACGAAACATTAAAATAATACTCGTAGGGAAAAGTGAAAGCGTGAACCCGACAACGATACGCGAGCTAATAGTAATAACTCCATAAAACCTCAAGAGGTGATGAAATGGCAAACCCACTGCTAAAACGAATGATCCTACTACAAATCGCAGTAGCGGTTTTAGCGATAGCCTTAGCATACGCTACTTCTCTTGTACTCGCACAAGAAACTTTGACATTTATTCAGCCATCCCTTGAAAGCGGGTTAGGAAAACTCGGCGCCGGGGTAGCCATAGGAACCGCGGGCTTAGGAGCAGGTATAGGCATGGGAACTGCAGGCGCTGCAGCCATAGGAGCAATAGCAGAGAGACCCGAAATGTTCGGCAGAACGATGATATACATAGTGTTCATAGAAGCTATCGCAATTTACGGGTTAGTCATTGCATTCATGCTGATGTAAAATAAAAAATAACTACTCTACTCTTTTTTGTTTTTCTGAAAATTTCAAAGTAAATTCGCAGCTTTTTATAACTCTGCTTTTCAACTTCAGCTTAAAAAATAATAAAGTTGTTCTCAGCTTCTCCTTCAAGGATAGTTTTCAAATTTAAAAATGGTTAAGTAAAAAGTATTTTGGCTATTTTTGTCCTAAGGTTTTTTTCCTCTCTTTCTAAAATTGTTTCGAACGTGTTGTCTATCAGCAAGCTTCCGTCGCTTTTCCGTATTATTACACCGCCTGTTGCGTATACTGTTTCCCTCGCTTTTTCCAGCTTTGTTTTTACTCCTAATCTTTTGCTCACCTCTTCCGCTATTTTTTCCAAGTTTAAATCGATGTTCGCATGTTGCTCTGGGAGGACGACCTCTAAGTTTCCACCGCCTAAAGCTAGTGCGCCTCTTTCAATCATTTTTTCGAGGGCCTGAACATATTCTTTAGAAGACGCTAGCGCTTCAAGTCTTTTTCTCGCCTCCTCGAACACTCTTCTTACTCCTTCCTCTTTGCTCGCCGTCACAATCTGTCTTGCCCTCAGTTTCGCCTCGGCTATTATTTTTCTCTTCTCCCTTTCCGCTTCTTCGGCCTCTCTTCTCAGTATTTCACTGGCTCTTCTCTCAGCCCTTTTCTCTGCCTCCTCAATGACTTTAGCTGCCCTTCCTTGCGCCTCACCTAGTATTTCGCTAGCCTGCTTTTCGGCGTCTTTCATTATCTTCTTCCTTATTTTTTCCAGGCGTTCCTCGACAGGTGTTTCCTCAAAAATTTTGACTTCAACTTCTTCGCTCACACAGACCCCCCAGACAAGACTACGTTCAAAACTACTTTAACAGCTTCCTCAAGCTTCTTCTCCACTTGACTCCTAATAGCGGTTTTTTCCTCTTCAGCTCTCTTAATGATTTCCTCGGCCTCCTTCTCTGCCTCCTTTCTTGCAGCTTCTCTCTTCTTCGCCGCTTCATTCTTCGCCTTCTCAATCTTCTCGCTCTCTATCTGCTTCGCCCTCTCTTCAGCCTCAGCCTCTATCCTTTTAGCTTCCTCACTCGCCTCTAAAATCCTCTTTACTGCCTCAGCTTCAAACTTCCTGATTTCCTTGAGCGCCTCGGAAGCCACGGTTACCACCTCTCACGCACCCAATGATTAAATCTCGCACTTTAATCTTTCGATCAAACTCTGAGAGAAAAATCAAATTAAGATGTTCCGGTGCACAAATAAGCCTGGGCAATTTTTCTAGAACTCAGAAAACATTTTATCTTTCAAGTGTCATCCTAGTTGAAGGGTTGCTTCTCGAATCCGTTTATACGCTACGTCAGCGTGGTTGTGGACGGCTTAAGGCCAGCGACATCAGAATTTTCCACTTCTCTCGACGAGAAGAAATATTTAGTGACAGTATTAATATTACCCTGAAAGCGGAAATAGATGCCTTCGAATACATTTATTCCTTCCGTAATAGAACCATGATAGAACTCATAAAGCATACGAGTGAAGGACCGACTGTGAGGTTCCTCAGAAGCTCTTCAGAAGGAAAGGCGAAGGTCTCTTTTCTTGGCATTTGAAGTTGATGATTTTCATTTGAGTATCGAAAGATTTAAGGAGGCTGACATAACCCCCCTTGCGGGGACTCCTACTGGGAAATAATCTCTGTTTTTTCCATCCCGAAAGAGTCTCATGGTCCTCTTTCGTGTTATTAAGAAAAGAACTTTTTATTTCAAATGAATAAATTAACTCGGAAACTCGAATGGGAAACTAAAGTGCAACTTGGCTCAAGCCAGATTTATTATGAAATAAATGGTGGTGGTTGTTTGAGGGTGCGTAAGTGTAGCGGCGTCATTCTCGGTGAGGCAAACCGCATGGGCGTCTTCGCTGATGCCCTTGACCGTGAACTCTCATTTACTCATTTAAGAGTAAAGAGAATGGGCACTTATGAGTGGAAACTACGCATGGGTCTCGGTGTTAAGGGGGTTCTCCGCTTGCTTCGGGTGAACGACGACTTGCACTATGAACTCTCGCTAGAACTAAGCAGAATTCCCCTCCTTCTCTCGTTAGCTATAGTAGCCGCCTCCCTCCTTGTCTCCCTAGTTTTTCTTTTCTTCGGCTTCATTTTCTTCTTCTTTCTGTTTCCCTTGGTGATTGGTTTCTGGAACGTCGAGAAAGCTGAAAAAGAAGTGATGGAAGCACTGGAGGCGACGCAGCTTCACGTATTCGGCGAAGTGGAGTCACAACCGAAAAAACGCACATGTCCCATATGCGGTTTCAAGCCGCCTAAATGGGCGATATATTGTCCGAGGTGTGGCGCTGAACTATGAAGCTAGGCGCTAAGGGAGCCACAGACGGGGCACTCCTCGCTTCTTTTTACCTCTATGACCATAACCCGCGATTCTTCCCCGTCGTATATCAGTAGGCGCCCGACAAGGGGTTTACCTATTCCCGTGATAACCTTTATCACTTCGTTCGCCTGCATGCAGCCTAAAACTCCCGGAGTTGGCGCCGCTACTGGTATTATTTCCTCGGCTGGTGGCGGGTGAGGGAAAATGCACTGGAGGCATGGCCCTTCTCCGGGTATTATAGTTGTTAGTTGTCCTTGGAATCCATAGATTCCCGCGTGGACGAAAACCTTTCCCTCATCGACACAGGCCCTGTTGACCAATATTCTAGAAGCAAAGTTATCCATGGCGTCAACCACCACGTTAACCCTACTAACTATTTGGTGGACATTATCTTCGTCAACCTTTTCCTTAAGTGTTTCAACGGAAACATTCGGGTTCAATTCCTTAATCTTCTCCTTAGCGCTTTCAACCTTTGGTCTGCCTATATCTTTGCTCCAGTGAAGCACTTGCCTGTTTAAATTACTCAGCTCAACGTCACCCATGTCAACGAAGACAAGTTTACCCACGCCTGCAGCTGCAAGGTAAATCGATACAGGTGAACCCAGCCCTCCAAGGCCTATGACGGCGACGCTAGCCCTCTTGAGCCTTCTTTGTCCCTCTTCCCCCCATCCTTCGATGAGTATCTGCCTGCGGTACCTTTCAACTTCCTCCCTGCTTAACTCCTCCCTCACAGAGAACCTCCTTCCAGCTTTCTCATAAGCATAATGTAAAATGCATGAGACCAACCTAGAGGCGTCGCTGATAAAGGCACCCCTTTTCTCCTGTGTACTTGCTCAGGCATAAGTCCGAGCTTGTTAGAATGAGCTATGCACCATTCAGCAAGCTCCTCCGCCTCCTCCTTCCTCCCTAACTCTGCCTTATAGAGTGCCAGCCAAAGCGTTGCAACAGTCCAGAAGTTTCCTCCAAGATATTTATCTTTCTTATACCTGTAAACTCCCCCTTTGTGTCTCAGTTCTTTTTCAAGCCACTCAACAGTGGTCTTCATTCTAGTGCTGGTCGGCTCCACAAACTTGTAGGGAACCGCCAGCCCTAGGAGGGATAGGTCAGGCGTTAGGTCCGGCTTCAAACTGCTGGCGCTTAGGGTTCGAACATAATGCTTTCCGTTCCAGAAAAATTGGTCGAAGTTTTCCCTCAGCTTGCGAGCAACCCCACGCCACACTTCAATTTTCTCAGTGCCACCAAGTTCCTCCATCACGTTCACCGCACTTTCGAGTCCAGCGTAAACGGCCGCTGTAGAGTATGCGTGCACTCCTCTCCTCCCATAAGTCAAAGCACGGCGCAAGAACCCCCCTGTCATCCACCATTCTCGCCAGTCCATCAGCCATCTCCTCAACCACAGGTGATAGAGTCAAGAGAAGATCGTAGTCTTCAGTCATTTCAACATGTTCTCTTAACCCCCATAAGACCGCCCCAGTCTCATCCAGCTGAACCTCCCCCCACTGGGATGCAAGCGCCCCATCGCAACAATATCTCTGAAAGAGTAGTCCCTCCCTCCTTTTGAGCTCTGAACACCAAACGTAAAACTTTCTCGATAATTCATGATATCCTGCAACGTCAAAGGCGTAAGCAATGAAAGTAGCATCCCTGCCCCAAACATACCTGTAGCCTCCGCTATGCTGAAACTTCGGGTCAAACTCTGGGGCTGCAATAATTCCGCCTCCACTATCGCACAGAAGCCTCATAGCGAGCAGGGAGCGTGCAACCCCTACGCCAGCTATCCTGCTCCTAGACCTAAATTTATTTCCTTCGTCGATAGCTTCCTCCAAGTGCTTTCTAGCTGGCTCCTTCGCTTTTTCGTTAAGAAGAGAAATAGCCTCGTCATCTGTTCCACCACAGCACACATAAACAGTGACTTCTCCTTCCCTGGCAGATAACTCCCCTAAATCCCACTTCAAATAACCTCCAACGTCTCCTAAAGCGTAGCGATTACCGCGTCCTCTTCTAACCCTCCACCTGAGGCCAAGAACATTCCCTCCATCCATTCTGAAGCATGAGAACTCGTTTACAGGCCTGTCACCTCCAACCGCGAAGTAATATCCTCTTTTGTAGAACACCACCGCCTCTCTCTCCACGTCGTAAAAGACGGTGTTACCTATTTCGCTCTCAGAAACCCTGAAATGTCCGAAAAACTCTATAGCAACGTTTCCCTCCCTATCATTTCCTCCCAACACATTAAAAGAGAACACAGCAACGTCCTCATCGGGCAAGGCAAAAACATATCTGGAAACTCGCCAGCCTCTCCTCCAACTAGTTAAAAGAATCACGTTGGTTCCATCAACGTAACTTGCCTGATGCTTCCACCCGTTACCCAACCACTCTTCGTGTCTCCTCCAAGAGAAGCCAAAACTGACCCTTTCGACATGATTAGGAAAGTCTATCATTGGCCATGATAGCCATTTCACATCTCCCTCCCGATTAAGAACTCCCAGCATACGCCCGTTACCAAAAACTCCGCTAGCATCTATCAACCTAAGCCACTCGCCCCTTCTCTCCTCTCCTCATAACGATGACAAAAAATAAAAATAAAAAAATACCTATAATGTCTTGCTATTTTTCTAACCCTAAAACAAGAAGTTTTTTGGCGATACGTTTCAAAGGAAATGTTTATTGGAAGCTAAACGTCTTGCTACCTATTCAAGGTGAGCTCCACAGTTCGGACAGTAGATAGCGTATAGTGGGGCTTCAGAACCACAATGTGGACAGAACTTTTTCCCTAGAGGTGGCATCGGAACCCTCTCTGTTGGTACTTTTTCTTTTTCCTTCATGATAATAGGTTTCCCTGAGTCGCGCATCCATATAAACATGTTCTCAACTAGCCTGGCGTTATCGAATCTTCTAAGGAAGTTCATGGAGAAGAGCATAGTACTTGCAACATAAATGAATGCTCCCTCTTCATATTCTCTAATCGCAACAACAGGGAACGACCTAACTCCCAGCGGAACCCTAACTATAGGCTTCCACTCGAAACTCATCATCGTCGTCCTAAACCATGGAGCTTGCAACTTACTAACGCCCCTCACAAACGGGTGAGGAGAGTAATCCGTCGCAACCCTCGAACTTGCACCCAGGTAATCTATCCCAAGCATGTTAACGAAGTTTTCTTTATACTCCCTGCTACTATAGCTCGGAGTGAAAAGCACTAAGCCCCCGTTCTTAACAAATTCAATGACCGCCTGCATCTCCTCAGGCCTAAACTCGGTTCCTCTGGCACCCTTCTTAGGACCTATAATTACCAAAGCCGAATAGTCCCCTAGAAGTGCAGGAGTAAGCGGGCTTGAAGCGTTTATATAGAGCTCTATTCCCCACTCGCCAACCATCCTGTTCTTTAAATCATTATATATCCTAAGTCTGGTTTCTTCATTGTGAAACTCGTCCATTAGAATCCTTATTGACTCTGTCATTCACTTCACCTTCTCAGTTTATCCTCTACCTTCAGTTATCTTCTTCTAATCTCGCTTTCACCATCTAAAATATAAATATGTTAAATATAAAAGTAGTCTTGGTGGCAACGAAACAACCATGAACGACATCAACATACCCCATGAAGGGAGCTTTCTCCTTTAACCTTCAAGTGGTTCATCATCTCGGCTTACATTATCGTCTTGAATAATACGCTTTTTTATATATTCTTCCTTGGAAGAATTATCATCTTGATTTTTCCTAAATTTGTGGCTACATTAAATTTAATAGCATGAAGACATCTTTTCTTCCTCTAGGTGAACCTCGTAAAAAGACTCCATTTATTAAAATTGGAAGGGGAGTGTTGTCGGGTGAACATTGAATTAAAGAAGAAGTTGAGTGGTGTGCTTCAAGTAGACTCAAAGACTTGGATGTGGAAGATTAATGTCGACCTCCAGAAGTTGGAGTCTTACTCAAAAACATCTGATCCACGCTTTCTCGGAAGCGATTTGGCGTCTCTAAGCGAGATATACACGGTCTCAGAAATAAATACTGTTTTCAGCGACCATGCGGGTGTCGCGGCGATCTTTGATGATGTCGCCTCTTTTCCCCACGACCAGATACTGAGAAAGAGGGCATCATCCATCGTTGCATATCCATTAATGTTCAAAGGGAACTTTTCAGTCAAATACTTGGAAGAACGTAGTGCCGGAAAATTTAAGTATGCTCGAGCGAAGCTTGACGTCTACGATAAAGACCAAGACAGGGAAATAGGCATAATATACGCCATGTTCAATGAGAAAGAAGAATTCATCGGTTTCACAACGCCACAAAGTTCCTTCCTATTAAGTATCTGAAGACATACTCAACGGTTATTTTTCTTCCTTGTCTTCGCTTAAAAGCTTTTTAAATTCCGCAACGACACTGGTTAATCCCCCCTCTCCAGAGAACCCCCATTCCTCGTTAGCCTCAGCGGCTTTCTCAGCCTCTCCTTCTTCTTCCACCACGTTATCCACAGCCTTCGCCGCACCTTGAAGCACCTTTTTTTCTTCCTTCTCGGCGAATGCAACGGATGGTGGCTGCGCCTTTACAGTCTCCACTATGGACGACGGTACCCTGATAGCTCTTTCCTCTGCAAATCGCTCCTCTATCTTCTTCTCGGCTAAAGAAACCCTCCCCTCAACTTCAGCAATTCTTCTTTCAAGACCGAAAAACATTTTCTCTAAGACCTCAATCCTTCTTTCGACCTCCCTCACATACTCCGACAGCATAGTTGATATTTTCTCTAGTCCCTCCATGATTACACCATGTTCCACAGCCCCTTCCTTACCTCCTCCTTCCTTACCCCCTAAATGCTCCCTCCTATGAAAAGGCATTTTCCCCCTCCATAATAAATCGGAACATAATCACAACCTTATAAGGAGCAACGGTTTATATATTTTTATTGTAAGCTCCTCGCAAAGAGCCTCCGTAGCACACTCTGAGACTTCCCAGAGCGAGGCGATCTTGATGAAAGTAACGGATAACGTCTACTATTGCCCTGGCCGACTCTTCGATTCAAACATTTTCATCGTGGCCTCCCAAGGAGAACTCGTCATGATCGATACTGGAACGGGAATTTTCTACGAGGAACTTAAAGAGCAATTGAAGAAAGATGGGTTAAGCATCAAGGACATAGCCAAAGTTGTTTTAACACACGTCCACGTAGATCACAGTGGCGGTCTAGCAAAAATAACAGAGGAATCATCTCCAGAAGTGCTAGTCTTCCATAAGGAGGCTGACAGCGTGGAAAATGGGGGTTTGCTCACATTAGCTGATGAATTCGGCATCCCCTTCACCCCAGTCAAGGTTCATGTCCAGCTCAAGGAAGGAGACATCATAGAAGTCGGCAGCCTCTCCCTAAAAGTAATAAGCACTCCCGGACACACGGCAGGCTCGATATGTCTCTATGAACCACGGGAAAAAATGCTCTTCTCCGGAGACACCGTTTTCACTGGCGGAAGCTTCGGCAGAGTGGACTTTCCCACAGGAAACCCGCAGCAACTAGTCTCCTCCCTTAGGCGACTGAGCAAACTGGACGTCACATACCTTTTTCCAGGACACCTCGACATAGCAACCGGAAAAGGAAGCGAACAAATAGCCCTTTCACTAAAATATGCTGAGCTCATGATAAGTCCTTAATTTTGCCACCATAAAGCCGCATTACCTCCTATCTGCCATGAGATTTGCTTCAACACATCCAGACCACTCACAGCTCCTCAAATTCTCCTTCTTCTGTCACCTCTTCCTCGCCTTCCTCTGCGACTCCGTATTCTTCCTTGGCTATCTGAGGCATGTACCTCCCCTTAACTACATACCTATAAAATATTATTTCTCCGGCGGTGACGCTTTTCCTCGTTATTTTGACTATATCCCCCGGCTTCGCTCCTATAGCTTTAACCGCTGGGTCAGTGTCCTTTATCTTTGGTAGCTGATCCTCCCTGACATGGAAGGTTTCAAACAACCATTTTCTCTCCTCTTCGCTGATAACTTCATGCCTCGGAACCAGCTCATGATCAAATATGTTGAATCGAGGATAGTCGACTAGTAACTCAATGCCCCCCTCCTCAGCCATCTCCTCAGCGTTGGGCGTACTCCTCTTACCGCCCATGATCACTCCTCTGTCAGCCTTGAACTCCTCCATCTTCTCCCTGACTTCCCTGATCATCGCCGTTCCGACAACCTTATTTGGGGGAGCCACCTTAACAACAAACCTTTGACTTATACCATCCTTCTCAACGTCAATTACGAAGATTTCTTCCTTAGCAACGTCGTTTACTTCAAGAATGTTATAGCCCCTAAGAGAAAGTAGCGTTCTAACTTTTTCTGCATCCATAGGAAACCCCCTCGTATGGGAAAAGTAAGCGTACGAAAGGCAATCGTACATCCCCCTTTAATAATTTTTCTCTCCATTAAAAAAGGCGTTTGATGTAACCAAAAACATTATGAGCGAAACAAACGAATAATTCTCGGAAAAACGGAGGTCGCCACCCTTGAACAAATCAAATGGAAAAACCATAGTTCTCCTCTTAGTTATCTTGACCACCGTAATATCCCTTACATTGCTACAAAAACCTACCAATCAACAGCCACCAGTCGTAGTGGCGGTTGCCTCGCTAGCGAGCCAGCCTAAAGGCGACATCCTATCAAAGATCGATTACAGGCTTCAATCAATGATGGAAAAAGGAGAACTTAGCCAGGAAGTCGAAATGATAGTGACCTTCCAAGGAATATCGTCTACTAAGGGAGTCGGCCTTCTCAAGTTCCTCGGAGACATCACAATACTCGAAACATACAGCATAATTGGTGGCACCCTAATCAAAGCCCCCTTAGGCATGGCAACCAACATTGCAACTCAGAAATATGTGAAATCCGTAATACACAACTACAAAGTCAAAGTCCACAGCACAATTTACGGCGCCCTACAAGCCACAACAACCACATACTCCGCAAACATAGAGCAAATAGGCGCAACACGCCTCCACAGGCTAGGCATAAATGGAACAGGAATCAAAGTCGCAGTCCTCGACACAGGAATAAACACACACGAAGCACTACCACCCGACAAAATAATATACAATAAAAGTTTTGTCTTGGGAGAAGGTTCCGGAGACCTTAACGGGCACGGAACACACGTGGCTGGAATAATCGCAGGATACTGTGAAGGAAAATACGTAGGAGTTGCCCCTGGCGCTCAACTCCTAAACATAAAAGTTCTCGACAGAAAAGGCGAAGGTAAACTTAACGACTTAATCAAAGGAATTAATGAATCGGTAACTCGGGGTGCTAATGTCATTTCTATTTCTGCTGGCGCCCTGATAAATGACCCCAACGACCCTGTGTGCCAGGCAGCCAACAATGCTACGCTGCACGGGGTTGTTGTGGTTGCCGCAGCTGGCAACGAGGGACCTGACAGCAGCACGATAAATGCTCCAGGCGAGGCGGCGCTGGCAATATGCGTCGGCGCAGTCACGTCATCCAACATTATACCGGACTTCTCAAGCCGCGGCCCAACATCTGACAATCGGGTGGGCGTAACCCTCGTGGCACCAGGAGTAAACATAGTCTCCCTGGATTACGACGACTCCAGCGGATACGTAACTATGAGTGGTACTAGCCAAGCAACACCTCACGTTTCAGGAGCGGTCGCCCTTCTCCTAAGCAATATGAGTTTGACCCCTTCAACAGTGAAGGCAGCTCTCATGGCCACCGCGGTTGACTTAGG
>JAHLWX010000009.1 GCA_019057675.1 Candidatus Jordarchaeum sp. LHC_1308 | reverse complement strand
CTTCTACCACTCCAGACCCCCTGCTTTAATTATGGGAAGAAATTCTAACATAGACCACGACTTTAACTACATCAACCTCCCTCTATTCTAGGAAGCCTTCTCAGCTTGCTTCCAGACATCTCTCTCTCCTCCCCCCTCTCAGGAATCCCAACGCATCTTACTCCGCCTTCTTTATCCCAATTCTGAAGTGCCTAACGCCGCCCTCCCCGAGAATCTCACCAGCTTCCCTCTTTTATCGTGTAGTGCCTCCCTTAAACCAATCAGAATAAAAATCCATAAAATCCATCTATTCAAAAACTGCTCATCAGACCCCTAAAATAAAGAGATATTAATTGTTACGATTGGTTAATGAGTGGAATAGAAATAGAAAATAAAACTATGGAGAAAAGAAGGAGACTTAATAAAGCTCACTCCCTTATGATCCCTTTCTCTGTCAGAACCTCCATCACCCTATCCACGGCCAAAAAAATGTCCTCTTCACGCTTAGCACCAGTTATAACAGCTTTTCCTGACCCGAAAAGCAAAATAACCACTTTGGGGTTTTGCATGCGGTAGATCAGGCCAGGGAACTGCTCGGGTTCATAAAGCGTGTTTTCTAGGAGGAAGGCTGCTTCTTCAAGGTTTAGTTCAACACCTAAGTTGGCTGACGCCACTATGTTTTGCACTTGGATAATCGGTTCGTTTTTAATGTCTATTCCCACTTCTCTGAGGCTCTCAATTATTTTCTTGACCGCTTTTACAGCGTCCTTCTCCGACTTGCTACCTGTGCAAACCATTTTTCCTGAGTTAAATATTAACGTTGCCGTTTTGGGTTGGTCAAGTCTCAGGACAAGTCCGGGGAACTGGTCTGGGTCAAACTCTGTGTTCGGTAGTTTTTCAGCTATCAGGTTCAGGTCTAACCTCTGGTTCAAGATGACGGAGGCTACGACGTTTTCGATGTGTATTGATTTTGCCTTCGGCATTCCTCCCCGCCTCCTTCTATGGAGGGTTATAATTGATATATAAACATTTTTTATTTTTTCTTTGTGCGGTATCGTTTCCTAGTCTGGATTTTTGTTTTTCCTGGTCGTTGTATTTTCAGTGTTTTTGACTGCTGCTTGGTTCTTATTGAAGTATTTTTTCTATGGTTTCAGGGTCTGGTTTTACTTGTATGGGTTTTTCGCATGTTTTGATGGGCGTGTCCGGATCTTTGAGTCCATGTCCCGTTGTTATGCAGACTATTTTTTCGTCCTTGTCTATTAGTCCCGCATCTATTAGTTTTGTTAGTCCTGCTATCGATGCTGCTGATGCTGGCTCGACGAATATTCCTTCTGTTCTGGCGAGAAGCTTTTGTGCTTGCAGTATTTGTTCGTCCGTTACCGTTTCTGCCGCTCCTTTTGTGTCATAGATCGCCCTGAGTGCTTTTTCCCAGTTGACTGGTTTACCTATTCTTATTGCCGTTGCTACAGTCTCAGGATTTTCAACGAAGGTTACTTCTCTTCTTCTTTTCTTGTATGCATGAACTATCGGAGCAGCTCCCTCTGCTTGGATGCCGATGAGTCTAGGGGCATCTTCTATAAGCCCGAGTTGCCTCCATTCTGTTATCCCCTTGTGTACTGCGCTTATGTTTCCGGCGTTCCCAACTGGGAGTATTATCGCGTCGGGTGTTTGTCCCAACTGTTCAATTACTTCGTAAGCTATGGTTTTTTGCCCCTCTAGGCGGTATGGGTTTAAGCTGTTTAGAATATAAAGTCCGAGGCGTTTGCTGCTTTGCTCAACGAGGTTTAGGGCCTGATCAAAGTTCCCTTCCACGGCGAGAACCAATGCTCCATACATAATTGCTTGGGCGAGTTTTCCTAAGGCGATTTTTCCGGATGGAATCATCACGACACACTTTAGTCCCGCTCTGGCAGCGTAGGCGGCTAAGGATGCTGATGTGTTTCCGGTTGAGGCGCAGGCGACAATTCTGTTGTCAAGTTCCTTGGCGAGGGACACACCGACGGTCATTCCTCTGTCCTTGAAACTGCCAGTCGGGTTTTCTCCCTCGTTTTTGACCCAGAGGTTTTTAATTCCTAGCTTCTCCGCCAGCCTGTCACACTTGTATAGGCTGGTTCCTCCCTCGTTGAGAGAGATTTTTTCCCTTACTTTTGGAAGGAAGTCCTCGTATCTCCAGACCGAAAGCGGCTTCTTTCTCCACAATTCAGGGTTGGGCTCTTCGAAGTGGTATTTCACGTCTAGCAGCGCACCGCATTGGTCGCATGTATATATCACAGTGTTCCATGAAAACTTTTTATGGCATCTTATGCATTCAAGCCACATATTATCCACTTTTAATTCCTCCTCTCTTGTTGGCTATTGTTATAACGTCTGCAAGTATGGCGCTGGCGGTCTCCCTCGGTCCTGCTCCCTTACCTATGAAAGTCAATGAACCAGACAACTCTGTGTTGATGGTTATGACGTTAAATGTTCCTCCGACGGTTAGGGGAGAATTTTTGGGGACGAGTCTTGGGGCGACCTCCATTTTTTCCTCGTCGAGGTATGCTATGTGCTTTACGAGGTAGCCCTCCTCCTCAGCTAATTCTATCATCTCAGGGGTCACTCTGCTTATTCCCTCTATTTCAACGTCGGAAAGGTGCTTATTCATGTTCATCAATCCATTTGCTAGGATTACAAGCTTGCAGGCGGCATCTATTCCTTCAACGTCGTAGGTCGGGTCTGCTTCGGCGTACCCCATTTCCTGTGCTTCCCTTAGTGCATCATCAAAGGAAACCTTGTCTTCGCTCATCCTTGAGAGAATATAGTTTGTTGTGCCATTAAGTATCCCTTCAATGCATAATATTCTGTCATGTTTCAGGAATTCCCTAGCGACTGTGAATATCGGTATGGCTGCTCCGACCGTCGCTTCATAGAAGAAAAAGCATCCCTTCTTATCAGCCAGCGAGAGAAGCTCCTTCATCGAGACGACGAGTGGTCCTTTGTTGGATGTCACAACATCCTTCCCTTCTTCAAGTGCTTTCCTTATGAAGCTTACCCCTGGCTCCCCGTTCTTTACATTGGTAGGAGTCATTTCAATTACCACGTCACAGGGCAACTCAGCAATGTAACTTAAAGGACTTGCCTCCGGAACCCAGCTTTGGTGCTGCTTCCCTTTTTCTAGAATCTCGCCTAACTTAAGCCCATTATGATCTATGAATCCGCCGTCGCTCTTAAAGATGCCTGTAACGTTAATGTTTAATTTTAGCCCTTTAAGCCGATCCCCTTTTTCCCATAGAATGTAGGTTAAAGCTCGTCCAACGTTTCCGAAGCCTATCAGGATAAGATTCAAGCTTTCAGCTCCAAGCAATAAACAAATTTTTCTCAACAGCCACTTTCTTGAGAACCCTGAGAGTACTTTCCAACTTCTCACTTGAATCGGCTTCAAGGACGATTTTGACCGTGGAAACATCTTCTGCGCTCTTTATTCTAGCAACAAGCCTCCTAACCATCACTCCTCTCTCTAAAACCCTATCTATAGTGTCCTTTATATTGGTCGCGAAGACGTGCCCGACCATGATAACCACCTTTCTATGAAACTCCATGAGTGGCTCTATGCTCGCCACTTGAATGCCAGTTGCCTCCACGGCATCTCTTATCCTGAAAAGCTGATCTAGGTCTTTAACATCAAAGGTTACTGCCACCGGAAGCATATTCCCTCTTTTTTCCTCCCTAAGATGAGATATCTCTCTGACGTTGCCCCCAAACTCGGCTATGGGGCGCAGAGCCTTTAAGAGTTGCCCCGGCTCGTCGACCAAATTGAATTTTATCTTTACCCTCATGCTTCCTCCTTCCGGCCTAGCCAAATAACCGTACCCTCCACAGAAAGGGGTATTTTTTCCTTTGGAGTTATGAAAAATTATCTTTCCGAGAGTTTAAATTCATCATGTATTGCTTTCACGGCTTCTTTCAGGTCTTTCCTCGAGACCACAAGAGTTATGTTTAACTCGCTGCTTCCCTGAGCTATCGCCCTTATGTTTATACCTCTACTTCCGAGTGCTGAACATACCCTAGCAGCTATTCCTGGAGTGCTTTTCATTCCTGCACCCACTACACTCACCAGTCCGACATCGTCTTCAACGTTTATCTTTATCCAGTGGCTTCCGAAGAAATTGGATCTCCTTATTGCTTCAACTGCCCTATCCTTATCTACGGAATCTATCACGAGCGTTATGTTGTTCTCGGAAGACGATTGAGATATCATTCTAATGTTAACGTTTTCATCCCCCATGATTTTGAAAAGCTTGGCCGCCGTCCCCGGCCTCGAAACCATAGCTTCCCCCTCAACTGTTACCATTGCTACATCCTTCATTCCCGAGACTGCCTTCACCACGCTCACCTTTGCCTCCACAACGTTTGAAATAACGGTAAAATCGTCTGAACCCATCCTCCAGAAGTTTCTTATTTCGACAGATATGCTTTTCCTTTCAGCTGGTATCAGGCAGAGAGGGTGGAGAAGCTTTGCGCCGAAGAAAGCCAGCTCCTTTGCCTCAGCATAGGAAATTTCTCGGATAATTCTTGCATTCTCCTCATACTCCGGGTTTGCCGTGAGTAACCCATCAACATCTTTCCAGAGAATCACCTTAACGTTGCTTTTCTCATCCTTCAACCCATAAGCCAGTATTGTTGCGGTGAAGTCGCTTCCCCCCCTCCCGAGGACTGCGATTTTTCCATCAGCATTTCTACAGATGAAACCCGGAACCACGACATGCACTCCATCATTAAGCAAGGGAATAACCTTATCCCTAATATTGGCGGCAGTCTCCTCTAAAAGAGGGAGACCATTAAGGTAGCTGTTAAACGCCACTATAATATCCTCAGCTTCAACCAAAGTTGTTTTAAGTCCATTTTCATTGAGGAAGAATTCGAGCAACACTCCCGAAAACCTTTCTCCAAACCCCTCTATAAATGCGAGGAGAGCATCGTTCAAACCTTCAAGCCTAACTCTGCTAAGCGCCTTAGCCAGCTCCTCCTTCATAGCCTTCATTCTCTCAATGAAAGAAGATCTCCCCTGCCCCAGCACCTCCTCCGCTATTTCAATATGCCGCTTGACGATCAAATCCAATTCATCGTCCAATTTATTCTTAATAGCTGACCTAGCCATGTTTATGAGCTGATCTGTTACACCTGAAAGCGCCGATGGGACTAGGACAAGCTGGCTTTCTCCACCATACTCTCTAATGGCTCTCAAAACCCCGTTAAAGGCGCCCGCGTCTCTCAGGCAGCTTCCGCCAAACTTCATGACTACTCTGCTCACTCTCATAGTGTTTCCCTCGACTCCTACCAGAGAACAGAGTCACTAAAATATAAGGGTTACGAGATATGAGAAGCTAAATGCCTCCCACAGCGACTTTAAGAAGATCAAAATGAATAAAAATATAACGAATGATTAAATTTATGCTGATGTGCCTTTCCTTTAAAAAAGTCATGGGGGCTTTGTTTATCCCGGCTGGCATTATGATAATCGGTTGGAATAAGAAACATCTTTTCCTCAGGACTTAAAGCTTCCACCAGATTTTGTAACGCAAGTGTTCTCAGCACATTTTGAAGGCGACCTGAACAATTTTACTCCGATGGTTACACTTCAAGTATTCGGCCGGAAAGTTATCAGCTATCTTACAGATAACGGCGATAGGAAGATGTGTTTTGCCCTTCTTCTTCATAAAGATGAAAAGACGAGCGAATGGATTGAAGCCCTCAAAGGGCTGGCATCAGAGGTCACAGAAAAATGTGATTTAAAGGATATTTCATTGTTCTACAAAAAATTCATCCTCGAAAAGAGGTTTAAAAAATAACTTATACTATGAAGCTTACCTCGTTATGAAACGTTTCACCATCAACATTCAAAGTCCTTCTAACCTTCCCACGTCTTCTCGACACGAGTCTAAGTTCCCTTGCCGTAAGTCCCTCTTTGTCCTCAGGGACAACCAGTTCTTCTACCACAAACTCATTTGTAATAAGCATGCTCTTGAAATCTTGTGGAACCAAGTTAATGAAGTCAGGTACAGCTTGCTCGAAAAGTCTTCTTAACGCTTCTCTTTCAACTACAATCTTTCCCACACAAAACTTTATTCCCTCCTCTTCCCCCCTGACGTTCACCGTCCAATCAAGTTTAGTCTTGCATTTAACGCTCAATCCCCGAACGGCTTTGATGCTCAGAAGAAAGGTACACTCGTCAATATGCTTCTCGTAAATCCTTCTCAGCTCGCCTGCCCTAAAAGAAAAGTTCACCTTCACCTTGTATGAGTCGCCCTTCGTCTCAAGTTTACCACAGTAATCCCTGAACAATTCGGCGCACGGCTTGCCTAGAACAATCCCGCTGACATCACACTCCTCATCCTCGTCCATAAGACTTAAAGCAAACCAGCCAATGAGGTCCTCGTACCCGAAATCGCCCTTCAAGGTCACGTTGCGCCCCTTAACCGTGACCTCCAGTCGAGGACCATCAAAGACACCAACTGAGTATTTTACGAACTTTCTATGAAGTCCTTCATCCGAGACACCGTTAACCAATCGAGCCAGCCAATGCATAATAATCACCAAAAGAAAGAAAACAAATTCATCATTAAAACTCTTCTCCTGAAAAAAGAAAGTAAAGTATTAATAATTCCTCAAGAGAAAGAATTAGTTTAAAGGTTTAGGAGAGTTTCGTTATGGCTGCTAGAAAATATCATCTTGCCGTAGGAGTTCTGGTCTTCGTAGCGTTTGCCGTAACTTTCTACATGTGGTACTTGGGAACGTGGACTTTAACCGAAATAGGAAAAAACATTTTTTCAACACCACGCTCCTTCTCATCAAGAGATGTGGTTTGGCTGACTATAGCGTTCTTTCTCTCCCTCACAGGATCAGAGATCGCGGACTTCGACCACGCGATAACATGGATGAACCACCGTGACTGGCTAACTCACTCGGCAATAATACCTTCAATACCAGCCGTCATAGTTCTAGCCGCAACTTTCAGTAGCACTTTCATGCAGGAAGCGCATCTAGCCCTCTCCCTTCTACTTGCAGTAGTCCCTCTGGTACTCACAGCAGCATCCCACCTCTTAATTGACCTCTTTCCCAGCGTGCCCATCGAGGAGCTTAGTAAAAAAGGAAGGTACGTGGAGTTGGCTGTCCGTATGGCTGACAGCGCCATCAGAGGCATGATTCTGACGGAGTTCGGCAAAAGAATGTCCGGGAGCTACCTAATACACTTCTGGTGGAACATTAAAACAGAAAAAGGAAAGGAGAGACGCACCTTGAGCGAGAAGAAAACAAAAACTTGGCTTATGGTTAACGGCCTTGTACTAGTCGGAGTAGCCCTAGCTCTTCTAGCAAGATACTTCATGCTCGAGTTGTCCTTTTCAGTTACCCAACTAGCGTCTATCTTGGTAAGCTTTATTGCTGGCTAATCTTTTCTCCGCAATTAGGGCAGAACTTAGCGTTGGATGGTACTGGCGAGCCACACTGAGGACAGAATCCTCCTCCACCCGCCATTTTTTGTCCGCAATTGCTGCAGAACCGTGCACCCTGAAGGTTCTGAGCCCCACACTTCGGGCAAATAACCACGTTTTGAAGAGGCTGAGATTGCTGAAGAAGAGGAGGCAGAACAGCTATTCCTGCACCGAAAGCAGCTCCCGAAGACTTGCCAAGCGATTCTGCCGCCCTCTCAACCGTTTCCAATGTTCTGGCACGTTCCCCAGTAACCCTTCCTGTCTGAAGCCAGAAGAGCCTTTCCCTGTACTCCGGCGTCGTATCCATCCCTTCGAACTTGAGGTCGACGAGTTCCAGTCCGATTCTCTTGAATGCCTCCCTGATCTTAACCTTAACCTTCATGCTCGTCTCATCCAGTTGCGTGAAAACCTCCTGTAATCTAAAGGATGCTAAGGTGTCTATCATGTTCTCCGTTATGAACCCTTTCATGAACTGGTTTACAGCGTCTGTCGTGAACAAATGGGTGTTTCCAACTACCTCGGTAACGAAGATCTTTGGCTCCTCGACCTTAAACCAGAATGTGCCGTGGAACTTAAGAGGCGCCAGATCAATAGTTTGACCCTGACTTCCAAACTTTCCTTGAAACTGTGACGTTGAAACGAACATTATTTCGGCAGCGAAAGCCGACCTGTCCAGCAATTGAAGGCGTCTTATAAGACCGGTGAGCAATGGAAGATTGGCTGTAGTCAACTGATGCCTGCCTGGACCAAACACGTCATAAGCCTTCCCATCCCTGAAAAACACTGCCACCTGATTCTCCTTGACTATGAGGTTTGACCCCCATTCGATCCTGTCCTCAGGATACTTCCAAACTATTTCGTCCCGTCCACCCTTCCACTCTATAACCTTAGGCATACTCTCACCTACCTAAACCCTAACATATGCTCCTTCCTCTCATTGAATTTCTTATCAACATCATCCAGAACACGCCTCAATTTGAACACGTCTTGATAAACGTCCTTTAAGTTCCCTCTTTCCATTTTCTCCTTAAGCTCAAGCACCTCTTTGTGGAAAGCTTCAACATCCTCAAGTATCCTCACGTCAAAATCATAAAGCCTGTCAAGTTCACGCTCCTCAACCTTTACAGCATCGAAAAATCCAGAGTAACCGTAGTCCGCGTGGTTAATTCTCTCAGAAACCCTGTCAAGCAACGCCATAAGCCTATCCATCTGCTCCCAACTTTCACGAATATCATAATCAACAAGCATTTCCTGAATCAAGCTCAAATCAGACTTACACTGCCTCAGCCTCGTATAAACATAACCTCTGAAAACCTTGTCTGTCTCCCTTCTAATTTCCTTAGCCTTGTACCCATGCTAGCCGGCCCGACAAAACTCAGAGCCTATAGCCAGGAACAAGGTACATCAACTTCTCCAACAAGTTTCTTTTACTCTGAAAGGAAACCTCTCTCTTAATCTTATCCTCGACATTCTCACCTTCTTTCTTCCACAAAGACAAAAACTCACCTCCGGGATACAACCATAATAAGCGGTACAAAAACTGGAGGATAAAAAATTTATAGTAAAAACATAAATCTAAACCCAACTAGGGCGGGTAGTCTAGCGGTTATGACGCCACACATAAAAAACGGGCGATGCTTACAACGTGGAGGTCCCAGGTTCAAATCCTGGCCCGCCCACCAACTACGACCATTCCAAACATAAAATCCAAGCTGAAACTGGAAGATACAAATAAAACCTTACTCTAAATCCATAAAACGCGGTTCCCAAGTCCATTCGTAACCTGCGATGAGATATACTTTGGCAAACCACTTCTTGCAACGGTTTTTAATTACAAAATTAATTCATCTTTTAGAAATAAAGTATTACTACTGAGAAGCTAAAAGTTAAAACAAATTGTTGGTTATATGCTGGAAATCACGGTTACTCTTCTTATGCTTCACTGAATAATTTCTTTAGCCTCTCCAATTCAGCTAACATGGCGCTCCTTAGCTCAGTAATTGATGATGTCTCAGAGGAAAGTGCAACTCTAGGAGCGGATGCGGAAATTGCTGCTGGTGGGGCTGCTGGTGGGGCCTTTGCCGGTGGGGCTGCTGGTGGGGCTGCTGGTGGGGCCTTTGCCTCTATCTCTATTAATGGTGGTCTTTCAGCTCGGGGTGCACCTATGAAAACATCGAATACTTCCTCTGGCTTTCTTTGGGCGAGTGCTTCTATTTCTGGTGCTGATATTACTATTTCTTCTTCCTCTACTGGCGGTATTTCAGTGCTCTTAGCTAGTTTTTCTATTTCTTTTTGTATCTTCTTGATTGAGGTAATGTACGAGTCGTGTATTTTCTGGAAGTTAGCGAAATACTTCTCTGAAGTGCTCACAAGGGACTTACACAAGTTTAATACGGCTTTAAGGACCTTCTCTTCTTTTTTAGGCAAAGTCGTCCCCTCAACTTATTCCTATTTTTTTTACTCTTACTTAAAGGTTACTTTTCAACGTGTTATTTAGGATTTTTAATGTTGATTTTCATATATGAATTTTATCGCAATTTTTCGTTTACTCTCTTTCAATTTGTCTTTGTACTCTTCATTCTTAAGTTTCATATATGGCTCCTCAACTTGTTCCCATTAATAATTGCTTTCGCAGAAAAGAGTTCGTAGTCTGTATTTGCATTACATACTGAGCATTATCACTAGTATGGTCATGTATGAGGCGTGGGCGGCTATTGTTGTTATTATCCTATATTCTCTTGCTTGGAATAACGCTCCCAGTATCAGAGATAACGTGATATATGTCGGAAGGGCTAATAATATGCTTATTAGTCCTATCCCAGGCAAGCCCGTTGCGGAAGCGCTCTGTGGATAAAGGATCACGTGAAGTATGGAGAATATCACTGCTGCTGCTATTAGTCCTTTCCATCGTCCCCAACTTTTTTCCAGTCCCTGTTGCAGGAAGCCTCTTGTGGCTATTTCTTCACATGGCGCTACAAGTAAAGTTACTGATGTTATGAGGAGGATGAGCTGAACGTAGTTAGTTGCTACAAAGGGCGCGTTAATTCCTGATATAAACTCCTCAGAGAGGAAGATGAGCATTGAACCAAAAAAGGGACCATAGATTGTTTGAAGTACGGCTAGCAGAAGCAATGTGGTCGTAATGCTTATGATGTTTGCCGCCACAATCATGCCTACTCCCGCTAGGCATCCAATTGTAACATCCATCACTGTGGTTCTCCTATCCGTAAAGGGAAATCCCAGCTCTCTAAGGGAGACTTTCTTAAGTTTGAGGATGAGCACTGGGATGATTAAGAGTGCCAGCTCTCCTAATGTTACGAATGATAGTATCTCAGGCGTTGATACTAATTCTAATTTGGTCTCATAGGTCATGGTAAATATGTTAAAGGTAAATTGTAACCTTAAGAGGGAAAGAGGATTTATGGCTAGCATTATTGTGAGTCCTAAAAAATACATCATACTCTGAAATATGAAGAGGAGTATTATTGATGCGGTGAAGCCTATTGTTGCCTCAATCCATCCCCAAGAAACATTAGTGCCATTACCTATTCTGCCACCGCAGTATACACATTTTTTCCCTTTTCCCTCAGGTTGCTCAGTTCCACAAACTGGGCAGAAGTGCTTCTTCATTTTCTTGCTTCCTCCCTTTACTTCTTCACAACTTCAACTATCCTCTGTGCGGTTACGTCCACAAGTCCCTTCTCGGTTATCTTCAGGAAGGGTATCACTGGCAGGCTTATAAATGACAGCGTCATGAACGGGTCATGCAATGTGCACTCAAGTTTTTTGGCGGCTTCAAGTAGTCTCCGCCGCTTCTCTATTACGATGTCTGCGCTCTCCGTACTCATCAGCCCCGCTACTTCCAGCGGAAGTGACTCCAAGACTTTTCCTCCATCTGCCACAACCATGCCTCCCTGCATTCTCACAACCTCTCTAGCTGCTACAGCCATATCCTTCCGGCTGGCTCCCATTACAACTAGGTTATGCGAGTCATGAGCTACCGTTGACGCAAAACTCCCTGAGGAGATGCCGAATCCTCTAACAAAGCCTAACCCCATCTCCCCTGTCTCCCTGTGCCGTTCCAGAACGGCAACTTGGAGCACATCATCAGCTGGGCTAGGCTCAACAACCCCATTTATAACCTTTAGTTCAGCTTCATCCTCATGAGTGAGAATACTTCCCTCCTCCACTTTTATCACCCTTACGACAGCGCTGCTCTTGTCGTGTCTCACAGCGAAAAGCTCGGGATCTATTTTTTGGGCTACACGCACGCTCCCCCTTACTTTACCCGAGTAGCTGAACTGCTCAAGCTTAACAGTTAACTTCCCATTTTCAGCCACCATTACTCCTCCTGCAAACACCCTTTCGACCTTAACCTTTTCAAGGTCACTGATGACAGCTATGTCTGCTCTTCTACCCGGCGCCAACCCGCCGAGAACTCTGTCAACTCCTAGGTATGTTGCGGCGTTTAACGTCGCCATCTGGTACGCCTTAACTGGATCAACTCCCTCCTCGATGCTCATCCTGATACGCAAGTTTATATGTCCTTTCTTAAGGTCTTCGGGGCTTATGTCGTCGCAAGCCAGAAGGCAATTTCTTGTATCAAGTCCCAACTTCACAATTGGCTTAAGTAGCTCCGAAAGGTTCTTGGAGGCTGTTCCCTCCCTTAACTTGATGAACATTCCCCTCCTAAGCTTCTCGATTCCCTCCTCACCAGACACGCTTTCATGGTCAGACCTTATGCCAGCAGCGATGTAGGCGCAAAGTTCCTTGCCAGAAAGTCCAGGGCAGTGTCCATCGATAACCCTCATTTCCATAGCTACTTTAAGCTTAGCGACAACATCGGGGTCGAGCCCGAGTACGCCAGGGAAATTCATCATTTCACCCAGCCCAACAACTCCCCTTTCATCCTTCAACTTCTTAATCTCCTCCACACCTATTCTTCCTCCAGCTCCTCCGAGTCTAGGGTCAGACGCCGGAACACAGCTTGGTATTACAACAAAGAAGTTCACGGGCAGCCTTCTAACTTCTTGAAGAAACTCGAGCACACCATCAACGCCCGCAACGTTTGCTACTTCGTGAGGATCCCAAACGACGCTAGTAGTACCATGCGGGAGGCACATCCGGGCGAATTCTGTTGGAGTAATCTGACTGCTCTCAACGTGTATATGCGCATCGAAAAACCCTGGGGAAAGATACATCTCCTTCACATTCAAAACCCTGGTATTCGCCCCCACATGTTCATCTACGTCACCGACACAAACTATAGCGTCACCCTTGATTGCAACATTCGCCTTCTCCAGTTCCCCAGTGAAAACATTAATAATCTCTCCACCCTCAAGAACAAGGTCGGCCTTTAATTCTCCTAAAGCCGCCCTAATAACATCCTCCAACTGCATACTCACCACCCCGAGGAATATGGTCCAGCCAGAAACGCCAAAATACCAAAGAAAGCTCCGATCTTATCTAGAAGGCTCGCCTTGCTCTGGGCTTCGCGAGACGCGTACCTTATAAGAATTAAGGCTGTTGAAGCCCCCACGGCTATAACCCCTGGAAAGTAGAATGGATAGAACCAGAAGCCGAGCGCTCTAATCCACCATGCTCCTAGCCTATCTATGACCGGGCAAAGCGTGAAGCATACGATCCCCGCCACGTTAAAGGCCACGCCGGCATACGAAGCAATCTTCAACCCGTAAACCCTAGCGATCGTCTTTGCATCCCTGAGCACGTCGCCCTCAACATCCTCCATGACCTTTATTATTTCCCTTCCCTGAAGAACGCAGAATGCTGTAAGGAAGAAAAGGATAACTATAATTGGAAGAGAAAACAAGCCAAACTCGCCTGACACGACGAGTGAGCCATAAATATACCCGAAAGCAAAGCTGAAGGAGACAACAAAGTTTCCGAGCAACCCTAAAACCTTAACTTTAGCCGCGTAAAGCAGCCCAACAGTTGAGAATATAACAGCTAGGACCCCGGATGGAATACTTATCAGAAAAGCAAGGGCACAGCCTGCACCCCACAAAACTCCCGCCAGCACCTTAGCTTCTCTAACACTCATGGCTCCTCGGGGAAGAGGCCTGTTAGGCTTATTGACCTTGTCAACTTCCACGTCATATATGTCGTTTACAACATTCCCAGCGGCAGCTATGAAAACATAGACGAAGTAAGCGAGAACCCCCATCTCCCAAAACCTGTTAGGAAAAATCCAGAATCTGGGCCAAAACCAGTTTAAGAAGAAAACCCCATAAAAAACCTTCGCAACCTGAACGGAGGAAACGACGGTTAATCCACCCATAAGGCAGTTGTGCGGACGAGTAATCTCTAAGTAAGCCCGCGGCTCCATAAACATCACCAGACAATTTAATCCCGTAAGTAAATCCTAAAAAGTTTTAGATGGAGAAACAGTATGGCTTTCTTCCTAAGTGCAAGCTTCTTTTTCCACATTGCCCTTATTAATTCTTTCTTGTTTTGATGTTCTAGACTTTATTAGCATGCGCGTTTCTATTACGTGTTCATTTTGTATATACTAATATTTCATTTATATATAATATTTCGATAAAATATATATTCAGTTCTATCCTCCTTTTGTATCGGGGTGATTAAAAAATGGAAACCCTTGAGTTAAAGAAGCCCGGCAGGAAACTTACAATGATAGTAGTCGAGAAGGAGTATAATGAAGACATTAAGGAGCTCGAGATTGCCGGGAATGGTGGGCTAGAGATAAAGGTTCCAACGCCAGCTTTTAAGGAATTCCTGAAGAAACTTATTTCAACAACGAAACCCGACTTTGCAACAGAAGAATTAGGTGATCGCGACCCAAGAGGAAAAACCGAGCTTGCAGAGGTCTTCGAGTCCCTAAAGGTTCCATTCTTTACTGTTGATATCGACGAGAACGCAAAGAACTACATTCTCAACGAACTGGACACGCTGAAAGATAAGCTAAAGGAGACGCTGGAGAACCTAAACATGATGAAGAAAAAGAGTGGGCGTGAAGCAGACGTAGACTACTTAGTGGCTTACGCGGACTACCTGAAGGACGAGTTGAAGGAGGGCGTTGATCGCATAAAACGAGAGGTCAGGCCTGCTTGGATAGTCAAAGGTATAGTGGATGCCGCCGAGAAAGTTGCAGCCAGTAAGAAGGAGCTGATTGGCGTTCACGTGTGTTCCCCGGCGCACCTCAACGAAGTTATAAAGCTTTTAGAGTCTCTTGGCGTCAAAGTGGAGATAGCATCCATGAAAAAGGAGTATGTCATTGAGGAGGCCGAGGGGAGTAGCCTCGCCTCCATAAAAGTGAAAGTTAAGCCCGTCGTAAAAGGTGCTGTAGGAAAATTTCCATACATACTCTTTTTTCTGACGACTGACGACATTGCAAGCCCATTCGACATATGCATGGCGTACGATGCTGGCTTCGATACTGTCAAGCCTTATGAGGCCGTAACTCCTGAGAAAGCAAAAATCATAGTCCAAGACGCGATATTCTCACGTGGAACGAAGGGAGTCAAGTACACATGCTTCTTCGTGAGCGGGAAGGACATCGACAAGGTTGAAGACGTGGCTGAAGTCATCAAGAAAACCATGTTTAAGCCCTTCAAGACATCCATCGTGGCGGATCCGAGAGGCGCTTACACTACCGCAGCAGCCATGATAGCTAAAGCGGAGGAAGGTCTTCAGAAAGTCGGTCTTGGAGAGCTTGCAGGAAAATCATGCGTAGTGTTCGGAACAGGTCCCGTGGGAATGATAGCCGCCGTCTTGCTGTCCAAGCTTGGCTGTGAGACAGTGATAGCTGAGCCATACGAGAAACTGAGCCAAGCATACGTCGACTCAGTCGTAAACCGCCTTAAGGAGAGATACGGGGTTAATGTCAAGGGTGTTTTTGCTCCGACAAAGATTGAAAGGGCAAAAATCGTGCAGAACACTGACGTGGTCTTCACCGCTGCAGCGGCCGGAGTCAGAGTTATTGACGCCACGATAATTGAAAAGCTAAGGAAAGCCACGTTATTCGTGGACATAAATGCTGTCCCACCGTCTGGAGTTGAGGGATTAGAAGCAAAGGACGACATGAAGGAAATAAGACGAGGCATATATGGCATCGGTTCGTTGGCTGTGGGAGACCTGAAGTACAAAGTTGAAATGGAAATGCTGCAGGATGCTAGGACAAGCGGTGATGGCTTCTTCGACTACAACTGCGCGCTCGAAAAAGCAAGGGAAATTCTCGGAAGAAAAGTGGAGCTTGTGCAATCATTCACTTTAACCGTTTCACGCTAGCAAAAACTTCTGTCTATCACTATTTCCGCTATGTCCACTGCATATTCCCCTATTTTTTCCATTGCTTTTTGTATGGAACATATAGCGCATCCCACGTATGGATCCGTTTCGTTTATCAGTTCCTCCGATATTCTAAATGACTTTTCTTGTATTCTAGGCCATCTTTCATCTATGATCAAATTCGCTGTGCCCAATTCCTCAGAGAAAAACGCTTTTACAGCATCGTCATATATCCCTAACGATTGCTTTCCAAGATCTACGAGCAGAGTTAGCACATCAGTGGCCATTTTTTTCCCGCGTCCGTGCAGAAGTATGTAAGTCCTAGCTATTTCTGAGGCGCAGTCGGCGGTGTGCTCTATCTTGTTAACCAGCGTCTGGTAATCTAGGCAGTCTGCAGCATCGACGTTCAGCTTCTCCGCAAGTAGTGGATCCTGCGTTGCCTTTTTTAGCACTCTCATAAGGAAGAACGAAAAGTGATCCACGTCGTCATCGAGCGTGTAAACCGACCTAGCAACATCTAAAGTCCCCTCCTCCAGCGCCTTAACAACACTCTCGCACATGGAGTACGTCACGGAGTGCATGCGCCTAACACTCATGTTTAGTGAAACCTTAGCCTCATCTAAGGTCGCCTCAAGATACATGTACTTTGAAGTCGCCTCCATAATCCTGAGATAAAGCATCCTCGCCACTTTTCGTATCCCCTTCTGCTGGGAGGGAGACAAGACTCCATCAGATTTGACCACAATGCTTTTATAACCATTCAAGTAGCACGCTATTATTTTCCTAGAAAGCGACGCAAACTGCTCATCTTTACCAATAGTGATCTCCACATGTCTATCCTCTTTTTCCGAGAGGGAGACTGGAGACAAAACCAGTGAGCCGTCCCGCCTCACGGAAATTGAAATAGCATCCCCCTTCTTCAACTTGTGAAATTCAAGCCACTCTCTTGGCAAAGAAACAACCAGCGAAGACCGGCCGAGTGATATTATTTTCCGAATTTCCATTTAACCCACCACAAATATGTGTCTCTTGAGAAGTATAAAATCAAGTGTTTAAATATATTCCTCAAAATAAAGATATATACTTATTTTCTATAACACTGTTGCTTAAAATATCAAAGAATAAAGTTAAGGCGTCTGTTATGCACATCTACTTTTTCTGCACGCTTGTTCTGTGAAGCTGAATGTGTTTTCAACAAAAGAGTTAGCCGTAAAACTTCGTGAAACGGGATTTAGCGGCCGTCTCCCAAGAATCGCCGATTGCGGGAAAGCGAGTCTGAGGAGGGAGAAGAGATCCATTTATGAGTTAAGCATTTCCTCGATTAAGGAGAGCGGTTTGGCTCTTCACGGCTAAAGCCGGGAAATTCTCGCCTCTAAGGTTTTCATCGGTCTGTTGCTCATTGCACTTTTAGGCTCTTACTTCATCTCGTTCCACCTTAGAGGCAAGTGAGTTCTATCACCTGATGGCCGGACACTCTTCATTGTGGAGGGCACCATGTTGAGCGCGTCCAAGCCCCCGTTGTTCTTATTTATTATCTGCTGGTCTGTTGCGGAGCCTAATTAGGGATGAGCCGTATTTCTCATAGAGATGTTTTGGGGATCATTCAAAATGCTTGTAGCATAAGGTATGCCTGCCTACGCTCAAGGTTCAACCCCATACATATCCTAGTGCAGTTATACGCAGGCTTCCATAAGACGAGACGATCCTAACTATGAACGTGTCCGTTCCTTCCAAGCTTCAATCAGCCTCTTAATGTCATCGCAACGTATCCCCCTTGGATGAACCTTCCGTTGCGGTGCTGGACGGAGCCGGTGCGGATGCCGGGGTCGCCTTTGAGGTCGGCTACGCTACAGCGCTGGTAAAGCCAGCTATAGGTTTGAAAAAAACTGATCATAGTGTTCTCTCTAGGTTTGAGGAGGTTAATTTGATGATATATTTCTCGTGAAAGTCATTTGTAAGACCGTTAACAAGCTAGTTGAGCTTTTGGGCTCTTCGAAGCTCATCCCCTTAACTTACCTAAAGGTTTATTATTGCTTGGTTTAATATTTAAACTAAAAATCGTGAGGCAGGAGGAATTAAATGGTTGATTTTCGCCTCTCCGAAGAGCAAATTGCCCTTCGCGAGAAAGCCCGAAAATTCGCGCTTGAGGAGGTTTACCCTGTAGCTCCATACTACGATAAAACCGGGGAGTTCCCAATGGAAGTCATAAAGAAGGCGCACAAGGAGGGACTTATGAACCTTGGGATACCGAAAGAGTATGGCGGCCCTGGATATGGCGTCCTCGAATCGGTATTGGTCGTTGAGGAAATGGCTGCAGCCTGCGCTGGGATGACCACCACCATCTACGCCAACGACCTAGGAGCAGAACCAATAATCCTCATGGGGACTGAAGAGCAGAAACGAAGATTTCTAACTCCCCTAACAAAAGAGCCTCTACTAATATCGTTTGCCACAACAGAGCCCGGAATGGGATCAGACGTTGCAGGCATCAAAACAACATGCGAACGCGACGGAGACGAATACGTGCTCAACGGCAGTAAGATGTTCATAACAAACGGCAATCACGCCGACTTTATAGTGATCTTTGCCCGGCTTAAAGGCACAAAACGACATGAAGGACTGTGCGCCTTCGTCGTCCCCCGCGATACTGAAGGAATGAAAACCTACGGCCCCCTCAAGAAGCTTGGACACAGGGCGTCTGACACAGCAACCATAGTTCTCAAAGACGCACGAGTACCCGCCGAGAACAGAATAGGCCCAGATGGGAGCGGCTTCATGCTAGCCATGATGACATTCATGCATACACGTCCTGCTATAGGCGCCATGGCAACAGGATTAGCCCGCTCAGCCATGGAGTACGCCATAAACTATGCTAAGCAACGAGAGGCTTTCGAAAAGAAGCTCTACGAGTTCCAAGCAATTCAACATATGATCGCAGACATGTATGCCCGCATCGAAGCAATGAGGCTCCTAACATGGAAGGCAGCTTGGCTCCTTGATCAAGGAGAAAACGCTTGGATAGCTGCCAGCATAGCAAAACTCGTCGGCTCTGAGGACGCGATGAAAATAGTCACAGATGCTCTCCAAATCTACGGAGGAAGAGGATACCTTGAAAGTTACAAAATAGCAAAGCTCTTCCGAGACGCAAAACTTTACCAAATATACGAAGGAACATCTCAAGTACAGCGTCACATTATTTCACGATACCTCTTCAAAGAATACCAAACTATCATGAAAGACTTCTAGACACTTCCTTCCTCCCTTAATTTTTCTGCGAAGTAGCTGTGACCCGAGGCCTCCTAAATTCACAAAAAGAAAAATTTAGTAGATAAAAAGCTCTACTCCAACTCTTCAAACATATCCTTGCTTGCACCACAAACTGGACAGACCCAGTCATCAGGCAGTTTCTCGAAGGGTGTTCCCGGCTTCACACCAGAGTCGGGGTCGCCTTTTTTCGGGTCATAAACATAGCCACAAACTGTGCAACGCCACTTCTTCATATTTGGTCCTCCTTTCACGCCCAACCTATCCTGCAGTTTATATTTTATACTTTTACGTTTTTAACTTTTTTGTCAAAATTTAAAATTGACATTTGCATCATATGAAAAGTTACACCGTTAAGGCTCACATAACTTTTAAATCGAAGAAAAGAGACGACGCTTGTTAGTTGTTATTTTACTTTTTCGAGTATTATCGCCGGGCAAACTCTTATTATCCCCCGTATTTCCTCAAGTTTTTTGCAGAAATAGACTAGTTCGTTGGAGTTTTTGAACCAGCATTCAAGTAAGATCATGTGGTCTCCGCTTGCTACGTAAACACTGGTCACTTCATTCATACCCTTTATTTTTTCTATTACCTGCAAGTAATTTTCAGGTTTCGCATCTAAACCTATTAATGCGTTTACTTCGAACCCTAACCTTCGAGGGTCTACTTCAACGGTGTACTTTTTTATAACTCCTCTTTTTTCAAGGGTTTTTACTCTTTTTCTAATTGCCGCTTCGCTTACACCTAACTCCTTTGCTATCCTGATAAATGGTGTTCTCGCGTTCTCTCTAAGGATCTCTATGAGCCTTAAATCCGAAATTCGAACCATAAAGTATGATAATTAAGACAAAAAATAAATTTTTTTCGCATCATGAAATTTGAGGATTCTGGATTAATAAGACACTTGAAGCACTAGTTAAGGCCTTCATAGGTGAAAGCCCAAGCTAGAAACAGATACACATTTTGCGTGAAGAGGGCTAAGAGGAGGCTACGAGCAGATAGCGGAAGTATTCCTAATTACCGCTGAGAACGAGAGGAGCACGCTAGCAATCTATTCAAACTCATTAACAAACTGAGAAAAAAGGGCGGCGGAAACCTGAGAGGTTCGTTGTGGAAGCCTTTGCTCCGCTAATTCTCAGTAGTACTATTGAAAACTTGAAGGCGGCTATTGCGGGGGAAACTATGAGCATATGAAAATGTATCCCGAGTTTGCAAACATAGTGGAAAAGGAAGGTTTCACTGAGATAGCGAAAAAGCTGAGAGCGATAGCTAAGGCTGAGCAACATCACGAGGAAAGATACAGGGAAGAAAGATACAGAAGATACTTACACTGTTGGAAGCGGGGGCAGTCTTCAAAAAGGACAAAGAAGTCCGGTGGGTTTGCCGCGAGTGCGGTTACATTCGCTTTGGTAGAGAGCCACCTGAAGAGTATCCTTCATGCGGCCACAAAAGAAGCTTCTTCCAACTCAAATGCGAAGAATACTTGAGAGTCACACCATAAACATCCGGCAATCTTCCTTTTTTATGTTCCAACTTTAAATCTTTCTGTCAGTTGTCTTAATGTTCTTATCGCGCTTAGTGCAGCTAGGTAGCTTGTTTCCGGATTTTCTGGTGCAGGATAGTTTTGAGTTATACAGGTGAGCTTTCCGAAGGCCCCTTCAACGTGTACCTCATGTATGTTTTTTTTCACCGTTGGGTCGGCAATTACTTTAACTTTCGTTTCATCTGCTCCTATTCCGGCGAGACCGAGCGTCAGAGCCACATTTATGCCCTTAGGGAAGAGCCGCGCCGCTTCTCTAGCAGTGCCCTCGAAGAGGACAACGGGCTTCTCTATTTTATCCACGTTTATTCCTTTTTGTTTCACATATTCGTTTCCCTTAAAGGCCACAGGCGGTTTCCTAGTTACGAGCTCAACTTTGTCTATGTGTTCCATGGCGGCAGCCTTAACTGCGTCAATCCCGCTTATAGCGCCCGAAGGTATGTAGACATGAACATTTCTTTCCTTCAATGTTCTGAGTATTCGTTCATAAAAGTCTTGATCATAAAAGGCTCCCACACTCAGCACCATGAAATCCTTCCCTGCAAGAAGTACTCTTTCACCGTACTCTTTCACTGCAGTAGGGGTTGCAGCTTCAACAACAACGTTAACTTTTTCGTCACTCAGAATTTCACTAATGTTCTCCGCGACTTTCGGCCTTTTTCTGAGGGAGGACGCTAACTTAACTGCTTTCTCCCTAATGACATCAAAGAGATAAGCTAGTTCAACCTCTCCAGCCTTTCCTTCATCAATCGCTCTGGCTAGTGTACTCCCGATTGCGCCACAACCTACAATTGCAATATTTATCAAGGGGGGACACCCCTACAAAAGGCAACAAATCACCTGCCATAATAACATTTAAACATGAAATCCTCGCCATTAATATAATTTTATCGGGTGAATGACGTGTACGCTGCGGTTGTTAAGGTCGGAGGAAGCCTAGCTCGCTCAAGAAAAATTCTCACGCGTCTCTGCTTTGAGCTATCCCGCTTGGGAAAGCTTTACCCGTTGCTTCTAGTTCCGGGAGGAGGGCCATTTGCTGATGAGGTGAGAAAAGAGTACTGTAAGTTTAAGTTAAGCGAGGACACCGCCCACTGGATGGCTCTAATGGCTATGAACCAGTTCGGACTTATGCTCGCCGAGCTAACAGGAATTGAGACCAGTGAAACCCTAAGCGGTGGGCGAACCCTTATCTTCCTCCCGTTCCGGCTGATCTTCGAGGAGGATCCTTTACCTCACTCTTGGGACATTACATCTGACTCCGTGGCCGCCTACATAGCTTGGAAAGCTGGTGCTCCAAGAGTTATTCTCCTAAAGGATGTCGATGGCGTTTTTTCTGCTGACCCCAAGAGGCATAAGGATGCTAGGCTACTGGAGAGCGTGAAGGCGTTTGAACTATCATCTTTGGGAGCTTCGACGGGTGTTGATTCCTTCTTTTCTAGGCTTGTAAGCGAATATGGTGTTGAGGCGTGGGTTATTAATGGAAAATACCCCAAGCGCCTCGAGAAACTTCTCTTGGAAGGAAGAACTCTGGGAACGAGAATTCATTAAATTCCCTTCAATATTTCATCAGGCTTTTCTAAAATGCTTTTTATTGGCGGGACAAGCCAGAAGATGCCTGCTCTCCAGTCAACTTCAACATAGCCTCTCAGTTCAAGCCAGTTAAACACCTTTCTTATAGAGGCTAGATTAAACATCATCGCTTCTGCAAATTGACTGATCCCTCCAACTTTTCCGTCATACCTAACTAAGACATTAAGCAGTGGAGCCACTTTTTCTATTAGCTTCGCGAGCAACGTTTTCAGGGCAAGCATAAGGTTTAGACCAGTCACAGTGCTGGTACCTATCACGGGAACGTCGTCTGGAATCCTGAAAACTTGCCTTATAATCTCTGGGCGGCGGGCCCCGTCAACGTCCTGCTTATTTGCAAGGTACACGCGTGTGACATCCGGCAGAATCTCGTCAATTTCCCTCTTTACAGAGGCTGCCTCCTCGTCCCGCCCCGGATCCGCACTATCGATCACGAAGAGGACACCGTCAGCCCCCTTCGAAAGCACCTCCCTTAAAACCCTAAAATGCCTCATGCCCGGCGTCCCGAAAAGATGTATTTTAAGCCCTTCAACGTCAATTCGTCCGTAGTCAAGAGCTACCGTCGTTCCGTGCTTGTCGATATGTATGCTTTTCCCGCCTGAAAGGGATCTTATAACGCTTGACTTGCCCGAGTGGTATCCACCAGCAACCAGCACCTTCAAACTAACACACCAACATCAACTTTTTGAAAACATATTTCATTAAAAACTGGTAGACCTAAAAAATTCTTCGGATATCAAAAATCAACCCGAACATCCCTCTTTAAATTTCCACTGTTTTTAACTTTCTAATTTTTTGATAATGTCAATCAGCTCCTTAACCTTCGAACTAGTTATACGTCCTCTCAACCTGTCCCCTCCATCACACGCTGCTCCTCTGACTCCAACTATGTCTGCCCCCGCCTTCGCAATCAATGGCAAATCCTCCTTGCGAAGCGAGCCTGCTAGTGCAACGCTTAGCCCTCTATCCTTAGCAAGCGAAACAAAACTTTTCATTCCCTCCTCCCCCCAAAGGTTGACCAATCTGGTCCCGTCCTTAATAGCAGTGTCAACCATTGCAACGTCCGCCTCCGCCTCCTCAACCACCATAGGAACGAGAAAAGGATCGATGGCCCCAACCCTTTCCGCATCAGCATACCCAGCAATGACAACCCTAACCCTCGAGTCGAACTCCTTAACAGCCCTCACAACGCTCCTTGAAAGATAAACAGCATCCTCAAACCTGCTTACGCCATAAAGACCAACTTTAACATAGTCAACACCACTCACCGCAGCCCCCAGAGCCGCAAGCGCGACAGTACCCGGCTTAAAGGGAGCATCTCCAAGAGTGGCGCTGACCTCAACCTCCCTTGGAACCACCTCGCGTACCCTCTTGATCACCCACGGAAAATTAGCGCCCAAAGACCCTTCAGCAGGGTTCTTAATGTCTAAGAGGATGCTTGTACCTGCAGAAATGACCTCTAGAGCTTCAGCTTCGTCGACGACGCTCACCAGCAACTTCAAGACACTACCCTCCGGCACAAAACTATCCAATTACCCTTCTGAAATATTTAATTTTCGCTACCCGAGCGATAACATAAAAATCAGAAGAAACGCAGACTCAACACTCAAGATCATCATCATTCCTTAATGGGTCTGGGGGGTCAGACCTATCATCGTCTGCAAACAAACATAAATCCAAAACTAAAAGAAATACTTTTTCTTAAATAACGGGAAATCCACTAAGCGCAGCTTCCCAGTTAACCTCGCTTAAAAACAGTTGAAGAAGAAAGCACGGTTATGTACATTTCCACTTAACTGAAAAACAAAAAGAAAGAAGAAAAGGGATCTTTTCCCGTCTACTTCTTCTCCCTTATGAGTCGTGGTAGTAATGTGGGATCGGGTATCTCAGTGGGCTTCCAGCCTCTATCCTTCAACTCGCGTAGCAAGTCTTCCTTGAAAGTTATCGGGATGTCGCCCTCAACCCTGATGAACTTGTCTATGTCATCTGGCCACTCCTTGCCCAAATATTTCCTTGTCAGGTCAATGTAGTGGCTCAGCTTAATCTGCCTTCCCTTAGTGGTGTCGTTTGGACGCATGCAGAGCTTCGCTGTTAGAGCTATACATTCCTCCTTGGTCTCCGCCACCACGATGAGGTGTTCGGGTGCCGGTCCAACATAAACTTTTTCCCCCGTCCTAGCGTTGTACACATACCAGTCCTCGTTGACGTCGGCCCTGCCGAGGTACTGCCGCCTGTACTTTGCTCCGTGCGGCCCAACAATGACCGGTATACCCCACATGTTAACTCCAGTAGCTATCGAGGCTGCCTTCTGCGAATAGGCGCCCCATGCTACGCCTACCGCGCCCACGCGGTTGAGGATGTAGTCCGCTATCTCCTCAAAGTTTCCTCTAAGGTTCCTTCTGGCGAAGATGCTTGCTATCTTTATTGCGGCTCCAGCTATGTGAGAGTTCGCCACGCAAGAACCAACATTAGTTAAGCATCCTGCATCAAAGTTGCCAGGGTACTTCTCGTAAAGCGTCAGTCCTTCCTCATCTCTGTAGCGGCCGAGATCCATTGCTGAGCATCCGCTTGCAACCACGATATACCTTCTCTTCAGGAACTCTTCAGCCATCTCAACAAGATCCTTGTGCCCGTTGGGGTAGTTTGAGCATCCGACATATGCCACGACGCCGGGTATCTCACCGAGCACTATCGGAGACCCAACATTCCTTATTTCAGTGTCCTTTATGGGTCCTCTTCCACTCCTCATCTTATACTTGTCCTCTTTGATCTGCTTCTCGGCAGCCCTAACTATGAGGTCGTGCACCGGTATTTCTTGAGGACAGACTTGGCTGCACCTGCCACACGAGACGCATGCATCGTAAATGTCTGCAAGCTTGCTCAGGTCCCCGTCAGCTGCCGCCTTCACAGCGTATCCGGTCGGTAAATCTTCCGGGCAAGCCCTCTGGCAAGTGTGGCAGAGCGTGCACTTGGAGGCAAGCTCCACAAGCTTCTTCTTGTCGGGTATAACCTTATACTTCTTCCTTAGGGGGGCAAGCTTCATGGCGACTCTTACTGCAATCTCCCCCGCTTTCTCGGGGTCGGATATGAAGACGCCGTTATTCGTCTGGCTGAGCGCCCCCCTCACCAGGTCTTCCACTATCTCGTCAACCGGGTCATTGGTTCTGTCTGGCAAGCCACCAGCGTTCTTGTCTGTTGTCGCTATGAACGCGGCCTTAATTCTCCTAGCCTCCAGCAGGTTGTCGGTGCGTATGCACTGCTCGTCAACCATAACTACGTCTGGCGCACCAGACCTGATATACCTTAACTGTCTGCTTATTGGTCCAATAATCTTGTATCTTGCATCATACCTTGTGATGTCTATCGCGGTGCAGCATATGCCGCAAACCTCAATCTGTTCCTCTAAGCCGTGCGCTCGCAAGTAGTCTATCACGCCGACTGCCGGTATTACGTTGTGCCCTACAACAAGTACTACGGGCTTCTCTAAGTCCACTACTCCCATTCCTATATCAACAAGAGGAGCTTCTGGGTCTCCCTTTGGGAAACCGAGCGTCACTATTTGGACAATGTCTGCGACCTCCATTGCTAGAGTATCCATTAGCCCAATGTGAAGAGCTTTAGCTTCAAAATCAAGGTAGCTGCTCTCCTGACCAGTGTGTGTTGCGGACAGACAGTGCAATACCTGTTCTTGAACATAGTCGAGCACTGGAATGAAGTCTCTGAGCGTCTTGGGCCTTATACCGCACACTGTTCTCGTTATTGGCGCTTCAACGGCCACTTCGTCCCCCAGATTTATCGGGTAGTCCGGGCCGTACCTGCGTATTAGCTCATCGAGCATATGCCTAGCGTGCCCTGCATGAGCTGAGCAACCCATAAGACAAGCAAGGAGCACAATACGCCCCTGTTGATCCTCTATATTTATCCCACATGCCCCTCTCTTACCGGCTGTCAGGTCGCAATGACCAAAAGTGCACAAGCAACACCTATCACAGAAAGGTGCATAGAACGGCTTATACCTCCTAAGTAGAGTGTGTGACCAGTTCCTCAGAGTGAGTATGTTCGGGAAGGGTGTCGGACCCTGAGGCTCCCATTCTTCCTCTTCCTCTATGATCTCACCTATGTACATCTCGAGATTTTTAAATGAAGCAGTTCTAGTGCTCATCGAGTCTACCTTTATCTTTGCAGCTGGCTTTACCATTTTAGCCCTCCACAAGCGTTATTAAGGGACTTCCGTGGAAACAGGGAACTCGTATTCGTTTTAAAAGTTTCGTCTACTTGGTAGGCCTTTTATCCTCTTGGATCCATGGAATTTTTTGTTTTTAAATTAAGGAGCCGCCGAAAATACGGCAAGAACATCTAAATTATCCTTCTATATGTCCTCACCTTGTGTTACACAAAAAAAGAGGAGAATTATGTTTACAGTTCAAGCTCTTTTAGGTATATGAAGTGTTTTCCTAGGTTTCCTTGGTAGTTACCCGCCGTTATTTTGACTATGCCTGGCATTTTCATTGCCGCTCTTATTCCATCTCTCATGGCTCGTTTTACTTGATCTAGTGTGAGCCCGTTTATCACTATCTCATAAACACAGCTGACGTTCTCCGGTATTTCGCTGTCCCCGACAACTCCCTTTAGAGTTGGGCAGAGCTTGTGGTTTGTGGTTGCCTTCATGAACTTGTATTTAAGTGAGCCCACTTTGCTTCCGCTTCTACATATCCCGCCGGGAAACGGAAGTATGACGTTATCTATTTTCTGTATGGCCTCTACAGCCGCCTCAGCCGCTGCTAACCCCTTTTCCCAGCTCTCCGCTAGTATCATGAAGTTTCCGCCAGCTACTCCCTTCCTTATGCCGAACTCTGCTTCTATCTTGAATACTCCCTCCATGACTGGTATCTCGTGTATCGTTCTCCCTTTCAGCTCACTCTTCGTTTGGAAGCCATCACCGAAGTACCTCATTTTGGCTCCGGTGTCGAGTTTCTCTTCTGGCTCCGGCATGGCGTCGAATACCGCTGTGGTGGGGCAGGTGAGCACGCACTGTCCTATCCTGTTCAGGAGCACGTGGTCAAGGTTCTTCTTTGGGGCGAAAAACATAACTATTACTCCGGGTCTCCCATCGGGAGTTTCTGACGCTGAGACGAACTTGTCTATTCCTGCCTCGGCGTCACACGCTATGGTGGATGTGGCGTAGCCCGTGACCACCGACGCCACGGTTCTAGCCCACTTCTCGTTCGCAGTTGTTATAAGGATCCTAGCAGCCCAGAGGTTGAATGCCTCAGCAAATGTGTCCTCAATCTCTACCAAGATCAACCCTCCCTTACTTACTCGTGCGTCAATCCTTTAATAGGTTTGTGCTTCTCCGCGGGCAGGCTTTTAAAAGGGAAAAGTTTTAGTGTTCGTACTTTATTAAAAGCCCTCCAAGAGTGTTTAGGTGGTTGTCATGGATGTTGTCAAAGTATGTGTTGTTAAGACGGGGAACATTGGCTCAGCTCCGCTATTAGAGCTTTTGCTAGACGAGAGAGCCGACAGAGGCGACATAGACGTGAGAGTTATTAGCTCAGGTGCCAAGCTTAACCCGGAGCAGGCAGAGGAAGTCGCAGAGAAAGCCCTCGATTTTAAGCCGGATCTCGTACTTGTGGTGAGTCCAAACGCTGCTCTTCCGGGTCCAAGCAAGGTCAGAGAGGTCATGGCTAAGGCTGGAGTGCCGACCATAGTTATAACAGACGCACCTGGCAAAAAAGCTAGAGAGGACATTGAGGGAAAGAATCAAGGGTACATTATAGTTAACGCTGACGCTATGATAGGCGCGAGAAGGGAGTTTCTGGATCCCGTCGAGATGGCCATTTTCAACGCTGACATCATAAGGGTCTTGGCAATAACGGGCGCATTTACGGTAATCTACCGAGAGATAGACAAAGTTATAGAATCGATAAAGAAGGGAGCGACGCCTGAACTGCCGAGGATCATAGTGGACAAGGAGACGGCCGTAGAAGCCATGGGCTTTAGCAACCCATACGCTAAGGCCAAGGCCATAGCCGCATATGAAGCCGCATCAAAGGTGGCAGACCTAACCGTCGAAGGGTGCTTCAAGATACAGGAATTCGAAAAATACGTGCCGATAGTTGCAGCAGCCCACGAGCTCATGAAGCAGGTAGCACGGCTGGCTGACGAGGCAAGGGAGCTCGAGAAGTCCGGGGACGCTGTCTTAAGAATGCCTCACAAGAAGTCTGGAGAGATCGTTTCGAAAAGAAAACTCCTTGAGAAACCATCATAGCCACTGTTTTCTCCTTTTTCTTTTTTATCCTATTTTTGTCATAAAGCTCGTGTTGAAGTTCAACACGAGAAGAAACTAACCTTTAAAAGCTTTTAAATTGGTTTACGCTTAGAGAGGGAACATTGGTGGTTTTAATGCTTTCAGAAATACCTATTAGATTAGAAAAGGTAAGCAAGGAAAACATTAAGAAAGAGTTACTGCGCGCCGCCATGATCGCCGAGCTAGACGCTATTAGCCTGTACGAGCAGCTTGCGGCCATGACTGATGATGAAAACTTAAAGAAGCTTCTCTTGGACGTGGCAAAGGAAGAGAAGACCCATTTCGGGGAGTTTCAGGCGTTGCTGTTGAGGCTTGACAGCGAGCAAGTTAAGGAGCTTGAAGAAGGACGAAAAGAGGTTGAAGAATTACTCAAGAAATAAACTTAAGGCATTTCGCTCAATGTTACCTCGAGACTCCGCTCAACCCCCATCTTGAGGATGTCGAGGTGCACCCTATCTCCTATTTTTCTCTTATGTATCTCTCTAAGTAACCCCTCAATGTTTTTAATTCTGACGCCGTCTAGTTTTAGTACTATGTCTCCCGCCTCTATTCCAGCCCGGTAAGCTGGCCCGCCTTCAACAACTCTCGTTACCAGAACCCCGTCAACTGGCGGCAAATTATACTGCCGCGCTACGCCCTCCGTTAAGCTTAACCCGATTATTCCAATCCATGGCCTTGAAGGCATTTTTCCGTCGATTATTTCCGCAGAGCACCTCTTAGCTATGTTGATGGGGATAGCAAACCCTATTCCCTGAGCAAAAGGAACTATGGCGGTGCTTATCGCCACAACCCTACCCTTAACGTCGACCAAGGGACCACCACTATTCCCGGGATTTATGGCCGCATCCGTTTGAACCAGGTTTTCCAGCAGAAAACCAGCCTCAGCCTCTATAGTTCTGTTCAATGCACTTATTACGCCCGACGTGACTGTGGGTCCACCGGCGAGCCCAAAGGGGTTCCCGATCGCGTAAACCCTCTGTCCAACCCTCAACCTGTCTGAGTCTCCAAGCTCGGCTGCGGGTAACCCGTCCCTGTCAACCTTAACCACCGCTATGTCGTGAAGCGAACATGAACCTATAACTTCCCCCTCAAAAACATCACCGTTCCAGAGAGCCACGCTAATCCTCCTAGCTCCCCTAATCACGTGGTTATTCGTTAAAATGTAGCCCTTGGAATCTATTATGGTACCTGAACCCACACCTCTAACCGGAACGACCTGGTAAAACATAGCATGGACAAGCCTCACCGTGCTAATGTTAACAACACTCCTACTAACCTTCTCTAAAACATCGAGCACCTCATCCTCACCTGGAAAAGACAAATCGCCGCCCTCCCTACAATATCAATGCAACAAATAAGTCAAAAATATGAGAATTTAAATTTTGTTGCCCTGCTTCCCTCATTACGACCTCCAAGTTAATCCTAGTTTTAATGTCGTCGCCTTTCCTTCCGGTCAACTTCATTCGCCAATCAAATGGTATCACGTGTTTTCATTATCCAAGTCTCCCGTGAACCTTCTCTTTTATCTTAAATTGCCTCGTCTTTCTGAGCTCCTATTTTCAGTTTCCCCGCAGGGTCGATGGTTTCTAGGCGAATCTACGCGGATCAGTTATCTCTCCCGTTACTGCCGACGCGGCCACAGTTGCTGGCGAAGCAAGGTAAATTTTGGCATCCTTACTCCCCATCCTGCCAACGAAGTTCCTATTAGAAGATGAAATACAAACCTCACCCGGCGCCAGAAGACCTAGATGAGCCCCTATGCATGGACCACACGTACTATTACAAACGACGCAGCCTGCCTTGAGAAACGTTTCTATTAATCCTTCCCTCATGGCTTTCATGTAGATCTCCTTGGATGCAGGTATAACTATCGCTCTGACCATTTTTGCGACTTCTCTTCCATTAAGTATTTTTGCGGCGACTCTGAGGTCCTCGAGTCTTCCATTGGTACATGAACCTATAAATGCTTGGTCTATTTTGATTCCTTCAACTTCTGAGACTGGAACAGAGTTTTCTGGACTTGGAGGTTTAGCGACCTGCGGCTCTAGGCCTGCCGCGTCGACATCTATGACTTCCTCGTATTCAGCGTCTGGATCGTTGAAAACTGGTTTAAAGGGCTGCTTAACTCTTTCCTTGATCCACTCTAGCGTTTTTTCATCCGGTTCTATTATGCCCGTTTTTCCACCTGCTTCTATGGCCATGTTGCAGAGAGTGAAGCGCGCGTCCATGCTGAGCTTCTTTATAGTGCCGCCGGCGAACTCCATAGTTTTGTAGCTTGCACCTTCGACTCCTATCTCGCTTATTATGTGGAGAATTATGTCTTTGCCCATTACCATTGGTTGCAGCTTGCCCTCGACGTTAAACCTAATGGTTGAAGGAACTTTGAACCATATTTCGCCAGTCGCCAAAACGATGGCCATATCAGTTGCCCCCATCCCTGTTGCGAATGCGCCTAGCGCGCCGTAGGTGGTCGTATGAGAGTCGCTTCCTACAACGAGGTCCCCTGGCTTAACGAACCCTTTCTCGGGAAGGACGACGTGACATATTCCTTCACGCATGTCAAGCCAGTTCTCGATTCCATACTTCTCCACGAACCTCCTGCATGTAGCATGGACTATTGCTGCATCGATGCTTGGCGCGGGAACCCAGTGGTCTATCAATGCGACTACTCGCTTAGGATCCCAAACCCTGTCCAGTTCCAGCTCCTCGTATATGTCTGCTATGCGCATTTCGGCGCAGCCCGCGTGCAGGCGGCGTTTCCGAGCATTTCGTGAACCATTGCAAGGTCAACTTTAGCATTAACTATCTCGCCTGGTTCGACGTGTTCTCTGCCTGAATGGGAAGCCAGAATCTTCTCCGAAATAGTCATCCCCATAGCGTCATCCTCCAGAAAGCTCTCTCCACGAACAAAAGATCTCATCATTAAAAAACTTGATGGAGCTTAGGGTAGTTAAGAAGCTACTTTTATATTAGCGATTAGCGTAAAGCTGGTTATCTTTGAATATTTGCGTTTTTACAGAAGTCCATGCCTCTTGTGAGTCATATGATGAGCGATAAGCACCTGATTAATGCGCCGGCACATCGGCATTAACCGTTCACCTGAACGCGCTCCATTAAACAAGGAAGGAAAACGATAAAAGTTAACGCTGGAACAGAACGTGAATTCCCGAAGGTATCAGGAACTGCCAAAAAGAGGGAATTAGGTTCCGTTGTGTAGGTTACCTTTATATTAGGAGAGTTCATGAAAGTAGGTCTAGATCATCTTCTCACTATGCGCTTCATTTAAGTTGGTTGCTGGGTGGTTGTCTATAATGGGAGAAACTTGGCATTCGCTTGCTATTGAAAACGTTTTTGAGAAGCTTGGTTCTGGTAGAAATGGCTTATCACAGCCGGAGGCTGAGGCAAGGCTTAAAATTTATGGCTTTAACGAGATTAAGGAGGCGGCGAAGCGCCACCCTATTTTCCTCTTCTTGGACCAGTTTAAGAGTGTTCTGATCTTGATCCTAGTGATTGCCGCTTTGATTTCCTTCGTTCTCGGGGATTTAGCTGATGCCGGCGTCATAACTTTCATACTTTTCATAAACGCTGTTCTGGGTTTCTATCAGGAATATAAAGCTGAGCAGGCTGTTAGGGCCTTGAAGAAGATGGCTGCTCCTCAGGCCACGGTTATTCGTGATGGCGAGAGGAGGAGAGTATACGCTAGGGAGCTTGTAGTTGGCGACGTTGTTTTGCTAGAGGCTGGGGATAGGGTTCCCGCTGACGTCAGGCTTATCGAGGCGGTGAATCTCGGAGTTGATGAATCCGCACTTACAGGGGAGTCTCTTCCAGTGGCTAAGGATGCTTCCATGGTTTTGAGTGGTGACACGCCACTCAGTAGCCGGGTTAACATGGCTTACATGGGCACCGTCATCACTAGGGGGAGGGGGGCTGGGGTTGTTGTTGCGACTGGAATGAACACCGAGTTCGGGAAGGTCGCCACTCTCGTCCAGACGGTCGAGGAGGAGGAGACCCCCCTTCAGAAGAGAATGGGAGAACTTGGCAGGAAGCTTGGCTTAGTTGCCGTGCTGGCTTGCGGCGTAATATTCCTCGCCGGGCTACTGAGAGGAATAGAGGTTCTTGAGATTTTCCTAGCGTCGGTTAGCTTGGCTGTTGCCGTTGTACCTGAAGGGCTGCCGGCAATAGTAACGATAATCTTGGCCCTAGGAGTGCAACGGATGGCGAGAAGGAACGCTATAATCAGAAAGCTGCCAGCCGTCGAAACGCTGGGCTGTGCAACCGTCATATGCAGCGATAAGACCGGGACGATAACTAAAAACGAGATGACGGTCAGGGAGGTCTATATTCCCCACCAAATGATCCCGCTTACAAGCCAGGAGAACGCGGCGCTAAGTGGAGGACGTGGCCAGCACTTGCGGCTTCTATTCGAGGTTGCCGCGCTCTGTAATGATGCCGAGCTGAGGCGGGAAAAAGGCGGATGGAAAGTTATTGGGGATCCAACGGAAGGCGCCCTGCTGGTGGCAGCTGAAAGGCTGGGAATAAAAGTCAACGAGTTAAGGGAGAAGCGGCCTAGAATATTTGAAGTTCCTTTCGAGTCTGAGCGTAAACGGATGGATACGGTTAACCTATGGGATAGTGGGGCTGTCGTATGTGTTAAGGGAGCGCCTGAAATAGTTTTAGGGTTATCATCCATGATGCTTGTCGACGGGGCTTTAAGGGAGATGAGCGACGAGGATAAGAAGAAAGTTCTGGATGCGAACCGCAGTATGGCTGAGAGGGCGCTGAGGCTCCTAGCTGTGGCCTACAAGGAAGTGGAAGTCAAGGACGCTTATGAAGAGGGAGAAGTCGAGGAGGGGCTGGTCTTCCTAGGACTGGTCGGCATGATGGATCCCCCAAGAGACGAGGTCAAGGATGCTGTTGAAAAGTGTAAGAGTGCAGGGATAAAGGTCGTTATGATAACAGGCGACAACGAGCTGACGGCTAGAGCCGTCGCCAGAGAAGTTGGCATTTTCGAGGAAAACGACTTCTCGATGACCGCAGCTGAGCTAGAAAAAACGGAGATTAACGAACTTGAAAAGATCGTTGAGAGAGTGAAGGTCTACGCGCGGGTCTCCCCCGAGCACAAGCTCAAGATAGTGACCGCACTCAAGAACAGGGGACACGTGGTTGCGATGACGGGGGATGGAGTAAACGATGCCCCAGCACTTAAGAAGGCAGACATAGGGGTGGCTATGGGAATAACTGGAACCGACGTAGCCAAGGAGACGGCTGACATGGTGCTCAGCGACGACAACTTCGCAACCATGGTCTCAGCCGTGGAGGAAGGACGCACGATATACAGCAACGTCAAGAAGGCGATTTACTACCTGCTGGCTTCAAACGTAGGTGAGCTCTTAACGATATTCATCGCCATGATGATAGGCCTTCCTCTTCCATTAACTGCAGCCCAGATACTGTGGATAAACCTTGTCACCGACAGCTTCCCAGCACTTGCCTTAGCCGTTGAGCCCCCCGAAGAGGACGTTATGAAAAGGCCACCAAGAGACCCAAAGGCCCCATTTATAGGGCGCGGCTCCATTCTAGAGTTACTGGGTTGCGGCTTAGTGATGAGTTGCGTAACTCTACTCCTTTACTCGATGGAGCTCGGAACACCATTTTCTGGAAACTACGAGAGGGCTAAGGCGATAGCCTTCATGACGCTCATACTTTTCCAGATATTCAACGCGGCAAACTACAGATCGGAGGATAAATCCATATTCACAATGCACCCGTTCTCGAACAAGTACTTCGTGCTGGCCGTATTAGCGGCATTTACCCTGCAGCTCCTCGTAGTTTACATACCTGCCCTTCAGCCAATGTTCGAAACGTACCCGATAACGGCACTAGACTGGATGTTTATAATTGCCGCCTCAAGCAGCATCATAGCGTTCTACGAAGCTAAGAAGGCTTATCAAAGAAAAAAGAGAAGGAGCTAGATGTACTTGTAGATGTTCTGTGAGGAGAAGCGGCCTGCTTTAAGCTCTTTTTCTATTATGGAGAGAAGGAGTATCCTTTTGAATGTAGGTGGGTGAGTTGAGAAGAGCATGTTGAGCCTGTTCCACCTACTTTTCGCCGCCTCCTTTTCCATTGCTATTTGGAGCTCTCTCTCGTCCAGCACGCCATCCTTGTTTAGGTCGTGTTCCTCGATGTTGCACATTATCTCGTTTATCTCCTTCGATGCCGCGGCGGGGTCTTCTATGAAGAAGGCTCTAGCCCCATGAACTTCCACCTGCTTTGTTGATAAGCCATAGGCGATCTTGGCCAGCGCGCTCTTCATGTGGTATGGGCTAGTCGTATAGGCGGAATAGACGTCAGCATAAAACTCGCGCATTCTGCTCAGATACCTCACCACAAGCAATGTTACAAAGTACGTTACGATAGCGGCCACTCCTAAGACGAGGAGAACTAATGCCGGCGAGCCCCCTTTTTTATTGCTCGACCTATATGTCATTCTTAGCCCGGAGAAAATTATAGTGGCTATTATGAAGCAAAGCGTTGGTATAGCGCTTAGTAGTGTTAATACTATGCAGTCCTTATGTTTTAAGTGGCCGAGCTCGTGTCCTATGACGGCTCTCACCTCGTCAGCATTGAGCTCCCTGAGTAGCCCCTCTGTGACGACCAGCGTGGATTTACCTAAAGTTCTCCCGAAGACGCATGCGTTGGGGAAAGAATAGCTAGATATGGCGACGCGTGGTTTAGGTATGCCACTTTTCTCAGCTAGTTCCTCAACTGTTGAGTGGAGCCATGGAGCGTCTTCAGGAGACATATACCTTGCTCTTAAGGCTCTGAAGGCTAACGATGGGCCTATGAGCCACTCGAAAAACATGAAGAAGACCGTTAAGACTGCTAGTCCTCCTACGACGTAAGGGTCAAACAACCAGCTCCACGGGGATTCTTGAATCGTCCAACTTAGAAGGGAAAAGTAGCTCCAGTAAGACTCTGTTAGCTCGAGGAAGTCTTCTTGTAACGGATAGGAGAGGGTGCTTATCCCGCCTCCAAGGAGGTTGATGAAGATTTCTTCGCTTTCTCCTTCAACACTTGACAGGAGGCCCATGAGGGCGTTGGGGAGTGCTCTGACAATTATGCTGACTCCAAGAAAAAACGCAAACGTCAGTAGCGTCATGGCGGCGAAAGCCACAGCCATTCTGACTTTAAGATAGAAAAGCCGACCCATTGAGCATGCGCCTCATTGACGTCTTATTAATATTTAGTAGAGCGCATAATATATATAATGTTTCTAGCAAATTTTTGAACGTATAAAAATTCCACGTTGGGGTTTTTCTATTGAAAGTGGTCATTAAATGTGATCATTGTGGGGCGCCTTTGAACTACAAGGCCGGGGACTATGTTGCTACGTGTAGCTACTGTGGCTATACCACGGTTCTTACACATAACAAGCCCTTCACGTTGGAGCATGCTCTTTTACCTCTTAGCATAACCGATGAAAAAGCAGTTGTGGAGGTAGTTAAGGACTGGATGTCATCGAGCTTTCTGGCCCCAAGGGATCTATCTAGGAAAGCTAAGTTTGACGAGGTCGATCTCTTCATCTATCCTTTCTGGGTGGTTCCCATAGAAGCCACAACTAGGTTTAAAGGCTTTTTTGAGAGGATTGGTGCGGGACAAGTTAAGGAGGGAAAGATAAGAGGTAAGTACGACTGGCTGGTGATTGCTCAGAGAGCAGCCAACTTTCCAACTAAGGAGTACGATGTTCCCTTGAAGGGGAAAATGCCATACGACTTCACCAAGATTCCAGAGTACGCCAAGGTTCTTAATGCAGAGTTCGGCGAGGAGGAAGCCGTTGAAAAGGCTAAAGCCGAGGTCGTGGAGCATCACATATACCTTGCAAGGAAAGAGGTCGACAGAGTTATAGAACACGAAACAGACTTCAAGGTCGGAGAAGCATGTTACCTCCACGCCCCAATTTGGAATATAAAATACAGCTATAAAGGCAAGCGATTTAGAGTGCTGGTTGACGGAACTGAAGGAAAAATAATCGTGGGAGATCTACCTACACCGGGACTATTCGACGCCTTATAAGCTGAAAGAAGACGCGTGGAGGAAGATACCTTGAATGACCTTAAGGCTTTGTTCAGACCTTCAAGCGTGGCTGTAGTGGGAGCCTCCAGAGCCAAGGGGAAGGTTGGATACGAAGTTCTAAGGAACATAGTCGAAGGAGGATATCCTGGTAAGGTTTTTCCTGTAAACCCCAACGCTGACCGAATTCTTGGCTTACCTTGCTACCCGAGCGTTAAGTCCATAGGCGAAGAAGTCGAGTTGGCCGTTATAACAGTTCCAGCCAAGCTTGTGCCTGAAGTAGCTGAGGATTGCGGGATTGCCGGCGTCAAATGCATCGTCGTCATAAGTGCCGGCTTCAAGGAGACAGGCTATGAAGGAGTCAATCTTGAGAGCCAACTGGTCTCCATCGTTAGGAAGTACGGCATGAGGATGCTTGGGCCAAACGTCGTCGGCGTCGCCGATATGCACACGCCTCTAAACGCAACCTTTGCAGCTAAAGCTCCGCTGAGGGGAAACATAGCCTTCGCCTCCCAAAGCGGTGCTATGCTGACCTCGATCCTAGACTGGTCTATGAGTGAAGGCATAGGATTCAGCAAGATCG
>JAHLWX010000008.1 GCA_019057675.1 Candidatus Jordarchaeum sp. LHC_1308 | reverse complement strand
CGCCAGTATTTCATCTGCGACGCTAAACGCTTCGTCAAGAGGAAGATTGGGAACAAGTTTTAAGAGGCGATTATTATCTATGACTACCACAGTATCTGCGAAGTACCTAAGCTTCTTTAGTCCATCCACCGCTTTTTGTATCCGTCCCCTCTCCATTTTAAATGGCATAGTAACTACGCCAACAACTATCGCCCCCATTTTCTTGGCGATTTCCGCTATCACGGGGGCACTGCCTGTTCCAGTTCCTCCTCCCATTCCGGCTGCTATAAAGACTAAGTCGATGCCACGTAGCACCTCAGCTATTTCCTCTTTACTTTCCTCGGCTGCGGCCTCTCCTATATGAGGAAATCCGCCTGCGCCCCGCCCTCCGGTAATCCTCTTTCCAATTAACAACTTTCTATGCGCCTTTACTCTATCAAGGTGTTGTTTGTCTGTGTTTATCGCTATACACTCAGCTCCTACGACTCCTAAATGCATAAGTCTATCTACGGTGTTATTCCCTGCTCCCCCTGTTCCGATAACTGCTATCCTTGCCTCTCCAACCTTTAATTCTTTGTCCACATTGATTTCTTTTGAGTGCTTTATTGCGTCCTTTATAAGGTTCATTGTCATATATGTCACCTAAATAGTTTAGATTATGTTACTCCCGCTGTCCAATTACCGGTGTACGTCCATAAATTGCCTGTCTCTCCCAAAGTTCCCTTTTAAGCAAGTCACGAATTGCTACCCTAATCGCCTCCGACTTGTTCGGGTAATGCTTCATCTCGACAAGCTTCTCCAAACCATTCACATATGCTTCAGGCAGATGAACAGTTACAAGTTTCACTTTAAACCACCCCCTTATCCCATCGCCCGGGTGAATGTAGATAAGACGCTATCGCTAATAAAAAGGTTAGTAACAGCCTCCTGATACTCGTATTTAATATACGTGAAAAATATCTTACATGCAAATGGAGCCGAAGAGGTATCCCACTTTAGCCTCTTCCAGCTTAACTTTAATTCTCTCCCCTAAAGTCAAGTTCTCTCTAACTATTATGTGCTTGTAAGCGTAATTTCTAGCGACTACTCCAACCTTCCTAGCAATCTCAGTTACAAGAGCGTCCCCCCTCCACCCCACCCACTTCAAGTTACGCTTAAAGGAAAGATCACTTGATACACTAGAAAGAATTCTGCTTCTCCTCTTAATTTCCCATCCTGGCACCTTGTTAGGAAGTTTAGCGGCTGGAGTATGTGGTCTAGGAGTAAACATTGAAACGTTTACTATATCCGGCTCAGCTTCCCTCAGTAAGCTTACCGTGTCATAGAACTGCTCTTCACTCTCGCCAGGAAATCCAGCAATAACATCCGTTGACAAGGTTAATGATGGATAGTTCCCCCTGAGCTCATCCACAATTTCTAGGAATAACTCCCGAGTATACTGTCTATTCATTGCCTTTAGGATTTCATTGTTACCTGACTGAACAGGCAGGTGGATGAACTTGTAGACTTTTTGGCTCCCGTAGACCTCAACTAGTTCGTCCAGTATTTCGGCTGCATGGTTCGGGTTCATCATGCCTATACGTACCATGAAATCGCCTTCAAGGTTTACTATCCTCTTGATAAGTTGTGGGAGCCTAACTCCATTGCAAATATACGCCCCAGAATCTTGAGACGTCAACCACACTTCCTTACACCCTTCCTTCACCCCCCTAGCCACCTCCTCCACTATAAGTTCCGGCGGGTACGAGTAAAGTTCTCCTCTCGCTATCCTAACGCAACAATAGCTGCATGCCCCTTTACACCCCTCTGATATCGGAACAATAGCTATTACAGAGCGTAGCCGAACCCTAGGCAGTTGTAGACGCACAGTTTTCTCATTGGTTAAAAGATGTATCCCTCTTTTTCCTGCAACAACGCGCTTAACAACATCTACTATACCGGGAATGGCGTTTGGGCTTACCATTGCAACACAACCCGTGGCCTCGAGTTTTTCGGGGCAGATCGCTGGAAGACACCCCGCCATTATAACTTTCTTACCCATCTTCGCCAGCTCTTTTCCAGTCTTCAGGCAAGTGTGCTCAGCATGCCCTTTAACTCCACAAGTCAAAATTATAGCTACTTCAGCTTGATCAGGTAGCGTAAGCGAGAACCCTGCTTCCTTGAGCAACCCCATGATCATTTCAGCCTCAGCTTGACTCATAGAGCAACCATGGACAATGACGGAGACCGCAGTCAACATTACCCCCTTCTTTTATCCTCCACTTATAGGAGGAAGTATCGCCACGACATCTCCGTCCCTGAGACTTCTGCAAATTCCACCAGCTTCCTTTAAGCCTACACCGTTAATATAAATTACAAAGTGATCTTTTAGGCTTCCATCCCTTGAAAAGAGGTATTCATTTAACTTCTCGCCATACATCTCTACTAGCTTTCTGAGAAGCTCGTTAACTGTAGCTCCATCCTCTAGCTCAACTTCTAACTCCCTGTTTTTCATTAGCTCCCTCAGCCTTGCAAAGGCTCTGATTTTTACCTTCAACGATAAATCCTCCTTTCACAAGAATTACGTTTCTAAAGGAAATTCTTTAAATATAACTCTGGGCTACTGGAGATCCCGCTAATTGTTAAATAATAGGAGAGGGCCTTGATGGAAGACAGATTTAGCATAGTATCCGTGGAAGAGGATCTTATTCGGGCAAATGAAAATGTGGCAGAAGAGATCAGCAGTCTTCTCACTGAAAAGGGAATTAGAAGCTTTGACATCGTCGGAGCCATAGGGGCAGGTAAAACATCCCTTCTAGAAAGAATAATTGAGCGTCTTAAGAAGAAGTATAGAATCGCTGTTATAACTGGAGATGTGACTACTAGAATAGATGCTGATAGGATCTCTCGTCACGGTGTAAAAACCCTACAGATTAACACAGGAAGAGAGTGTGCATTAACAGCATTCTTCCTAAAGGAAGCGCTAGGAAAAATAGACCTAAATGATGTAGACGTCTTATTCGTTGAGAATGTTGGTAACCTCATTTGCCCGGCAGACTACGTTTTAGGTTGTGATAAACGAATAGTTGTCGTCAGTCTTACGGAGGGACCATATGTCATTAAGAAGCATCCGTTACTGTTTAAGATTTCAGACATAGCTGTCATAAACAAGATAGACTTAAGAAACATCATTGAAGTTAACCCGGAAAAAATGCTTAAAGACGCGCTGGAAATAAATCCCGACCTCAAAGTTGTTTTAACAAGCGCTAAGACGGAAGAAGGATTAGACGATTTAATATCAACAATGGAGCTTTAAAGCATCATACTCCTTTAATCATCTCTAAGTGATAAAACCCATATCATACTCTCTAATATATAAAGGATTTAAAGTTGAAAGACCTTCTCAGTTAGTTAACTTCTCATTGTTTAAGCGTTAGGCTACCACAACAGCTTATACTAATATATAGGAATCTTCTCTTTGAGAAGTGGAAGCATGTTGTAGCTTTCTCATTATTCTAATTCGACCACTTTACCTTCCTTTAAGCTTTTTAATATCATATCTATGACTTTTAGAGCTCTTACCCCATCTTCACCAGATGGATAAGGTTGTTTTCTTTTTAATATAGACTCAGCAAAGTGCTCTAATTCTATTCTAAGTGGCTCATACCATTCGTCATTCGAGCTCATATTCCATTCATCGTTCTCGATACGAATTTTCTGTGAGAGATAATCAAGTTTTAATATCCCTTTTTCTCCAGTGATGAGTAGTTCCCTTACCTTACGTGGCGTTAACCAGTTCGCTTCTATTATACAAGTTAACCCATTATCTAGGCGAAGCATCGCTGCCACGTAGTCTTCGAATCTGTGCCTTAAGCATCCACCAACAGCATATACAGAAACGATCTTTCTCTTAAAGATGTGGTGAATAAGGTCAACATCATGAATAGCTGCATCGCTTACCACGCCAACGTCCTTCACGCGGTCAGGCCAGAACGGCCCTACTCTTCTAGAAATTGTTATGACAGGATCGCCTACAATGCCGGATTCTAATACTTTGATGATTTTTGAAACACCTGGATTGAACCTTTCAATGAACCCGACCATAAGAAATACATCTTGCTCCTTGGCATATTCTATAAGTTTAAGCGCTTTCTCTACACTACCCGTTATTGGTTTCTCGACCAAGACATGTTTGCCAGATAAAATACTTTTAGTTGCTACTTCGAAGTGTGTTGACGCTGGCGTACACACGCTTACAGCATCAATGTCTTCACGTCTAAGGAGACCATCTACATCTGTATACCATTCTGCTCCATATTCTTCTCCTACCTTACGGGCATTTTCCTCCTTTACGTCGCAGACAGCAATCAACCTTGTCTTCTCGATAGACGCAAAATTGCGAGCATGTTGTCTTCCCCACGTTCCAACCCCTATAACCCCGACACCTAACGTCATGGTTACCTCGCCTCCACAAACGAGGAAAAGTTATGCTCTCCTTCCTTTTTTCACGTTCTCAATCTCTCTAAGCGTTTCAAGCTCATCCGATGTAAGCTCCTCCACCAGCTTGGTTTTAAACTTCTCTATGTGACCTAATGGCATACTCGTATATAGTACGTCCCCTTCATCAATATGCCTTCCAACAATAGGCCCCCTAATCGATACCGCAACTTGCTCCCCCCTTCGCGCATATTCCCTCGTTTCTCCCTTGTCCTGTATCTGAAGTATCTCTCCAATCTCCTGGCCATCCGCCTTCATCAAGGGATACTTCGGCTTAATCTCCCCTGAAAGAACTTCTACCCCAACAATAGCAGGCTTACTATGCCTAAAGACATATCCTGGGAGGATCTTTATCTTTGCCGGCCTAATTAAACCCTCAACCGCTCGTCTTCTCATTTCTTCTTTTTTCTCTGAAATCCACTCATTATACTTCTCAAATAACCTGTAAATTATCTTCTCCTCAAAGATATTAATACCGTATTTTTGGGCTTCCTCCTCCGCATCAGGCAAGACCTTAACATTGAAGGCTAAGATAACGGCTTGGAGGGGATCCTTCTCAACCACGGCGACAGCTTCCATCACGTCCCTTTTAGCTACATCACCTATATCCGCCATTCTGATCGTTACCCCATTTTCCCTGAGAAAGTTCACCAGCGCCTCTAGCGACCCAAGTGTATCGGCTTTGACTATGACTCCCATACGGTCCCCCTTTATGGTTATGCTTTCCACTTCTTGCTGAACTTCCAATTCAGCCTCCCTTACTCTTTCTTCGTCACGCACCGATCTTAATGGTGCTCCAGCCACAACTTTTTCAAGGTTGGGTGCAGCAATTTTTACGCCAGCTGCGGCAGCCACCTCGCTCACCGTGTTGAACCTCTCTCTTGGATCTCTCATTTCATCCAGTGGCTTAGGTTGCAGTAATGCTCTAATTCTTGTCACGACAGCCCCGTCGAGTCCGCCTATTACTAGTAGGTCATCCTTACGAAGGACGCCATCATAAAGAATGACGTCTATGGTTATGCCAAGACCGGGCTCCTCTCTAATCTCCAAGACAACCCCCTTACCTTCCCCTTCAGAGACGGTCAGTCTTTTCTTCATGTATTGCTGAACCAACCCGGCCAACACAACCATTAACTCAGCAATACCTTCTTTTGTCTTAGCACTCGTAGGAACTATGGCAACAGTCTTGGTAAAATCACGTACCCTATCAATCCGTTCAGAGTTAAAACCACACGTGGAAAGCTCCCCGATTATTTCATATATCCTTTCATCTAAAGTCCGTTTAACATGTTCCTCTTGAAACTCAATCGCCTCAAGAATAGACCTAGAACCAGAGGGACGCCAACCAGGGATCAAGTCCACTTTGTTCGCAGCAACCAAAAAGGGAACACGCCTACTTCTCAGCAAGTTAATACACTCATATGTCTGCGTTTGAAAACCACGCATTATATCGACAACTAGTATGGCAATATCTGCAATAGCCCCTCCCCGCCTCCTAAGGTTGAAAAAAGCCTCATGTCCAGGTGTATCTAAAACCAGCACGCCAGGAATAGTCAGTTTCACACTAAATCTTTTAGCCAAATCCTCAGCAAGAGTCATTATAACATCTGCAGGTAGAAAAGACGCACCTATATGCTGCGTGATCCCGCCTGCCTCCCTAGCCTGAACAGCTGTCCCCCTAATCGCATCCAGTAACAGCGTTTAGCCCATAGCACGAAGCCGTGCTATGATTTGCCATGATCAATATGCCCCAACACAACAGCAATAGGTGACCTTAACTTCATTTAACTACACCTCATAAAAATTTTTTAACTACATTTTAATAAATTCTTTAACTTAACAAGCTCAAACTCTTAGTATACCACTCAATCAATGCTTAAATATTTCTCTTAATGATCATTTTAAACTCCCTGATATTGTTTCAACTAAGCCATCTAATACGAACTCACTTAAAAGCTCACACCCTCCCAATTACCTCTGACGGTTATCGAAAAATTTATTATCTGTATTACGTTCCCATTCATAACGGGGCCGCTAGCTTAGCTAGGTAGATAAGAATAAGATGCAGCCTAGAGCGCCGGGCTCTTAACCCGGTGGTCGTGGGCGGGCTCGGTTAACCGTGCTCCGCGACTTCGAATCCCACGCGGCCCGTCATTGCTTATTCTTAAGTGGGCGGAGAGTCGTTTATGAGGTGCATCTCTTTTTGTGTTGCCGTTCGTTCCTCTATTGCTGAGAGCATCCGTTATATGTTAGTGAAATTTGGCGCTCTGAATTATAGGCTTAAAGTTGAGAAGGTTATTATCGATTTTTTTCCTAGCGTGTTTGATGAGCGCCCAGAGTTGGTTCTTTTTCCTCTCTCTCGTCCTCTTTTGGTAAGGGAGCTGGAACAGTTGAGAGTGGTGTCCGGTTTTCTCCATTTTTGTTTTTATTCTTTTGTTGCAATGGAGAGGACGACTAGTATTGTGGAATTGCTTAAAGGTAAATTACCTGAAAATCTTCTTGGTCTTGTTCCTCGGTCTTTTGATGTTATTGGCGACATAGCCATTTTAGAGTTAAGTCCTGATATCTGGAATTTTAAGAAAGTGATCGGTGAGGCGGTTTTAAAGGTGAACCGCCATGTAAGAGTTGTTTTCGCTAAGGGGGGGCGCGTAAATGGACTTTACAGAGTTAGGCGCTTAGTTCATGTTGCCGGCGAGGAGCGAACAATAACTCTTCATAGAGAAAATGGCTGCATTTTTAAGGTTGACGTGGCTAGCACCTACTTTAGTCCGCGTCTATCTGGAGAACGGGTCAGGGTGACTAACCAAGTTAAACCGGGAGAAGTTGTTGTCGACTTATTTGCCGGAGTTGGTCCATTCACCATTCTGATAGCAAAGAAAAGGGGGGGTGTAGTACATGCTATCGACATTAATCCCTCCGCTGTTCGACTTCTCGAGGAAAACATTAAGCTTAACAAAGTGTCCGACCTAGTTCACCCTTACTTGGGAGATTGTAGGGAAATTGTTAAAGTTCACTTAAGAGGGGTAGCTGACCACGTGATAATGAATCTCCCTAGTTTAGCGCACGAATTCATTGATATTGCACGTTTAGCTCTTAAGGAAAGTGGAGGCATCATACATTACTATCAATTTGGTAGAGGAGAAACCGCATGCAGTGACGTTGCTGAACTATTTAAGAAGCGGCTCAGAGATTCGGGTGCTACATCCATAAACATTTTGAATGTTAGGCGTGTCCGCTCCACAGCACCTAGAGAATGGCAAGTAGCTGTAGATGCACTGGTCGTCCCCTAAGATATTAGGGGATACTTATCCTCTCTCAGCTATGAACGTCACTTTTACTGGCTGTGGCCTTTTAAGTTGCTCTACTATTCGCCTGTCTAAGTCAGCAGCAGCCTTATTCGCCTTTATCATCACTGTTCTCCCACAGCAGTAACTGCTCTTACGCACAACTATATCCTTTGGATCTGTAAACGTCAAATTACCACTCCCAAATCCCACGATCTCCTCCATTATTCCTCCGCATTCTATAATCATTCGTATAATGGCACCATCACTTCCGGCTACCTTCTTAAACATCGAGCTTAGCGAAGCTGCTCCCTTACTGGAGGAGACCGCCACTATGCAGTCGCCTCTCGGAGTAATTTCATGGTCTACGGTGACCTCCAACGTTGTTTTATGCTTTGCTGAAATATTTGCGTGTCCTCTAGCAGTCAGTCTTTCTATCACCCTTACCATACTTTCCCCTCCACATTTTTAAAGAAATGATAGCTAAAAATGAATTGTGACAAACATAATTGGAAAGGAGAGGTTTAAGAGTTGGGTGAGTCCTTTTTAGAGAAAAAGAAAGCACTCATAGAGCAGCTTAAGTCGGAGGGATTCGTTAAAGACGAAGCCGTGATTAGGGCATTTATGAAGGTTCCCAGAGAAGAGTTTGTTCCCGACGAGTTAAGGAACCTTGCTTACGACGACCGCCCCCTTCCTATACCAGGAGGCCAGACCATATCGGCGCCACATGGAGAGGCCTCATTAGCCTCTCTAGGCGACACATGTGCGTCCTTATGTGTGACCTTTTAAGGCTACACGAGGGAATGAAGGTTCTCGAGATCGGAACAGGGTCAGGTTATCATGCTGCATTATGTGCCGAAATAGTTGCTCCCGAAGGCGGGGAACGCGGCCACGTATATTCCATAGAACGAGTGGAAGAACTAGCTGAATTCGCCAAGCGTAACTTGGAAAAGACTGGTTATGGGAATCGAGTGACTGTTGTTCTGGGTGATGGCACTCTTGGATATCCTCCGGAGGCACCTTACGATGCCATACTAGTGACTGCTGCCGCCCCATATATTCCCGAGTCTCTTCTTGTTCAGTTGGCACCAAATGGACGCATGGTTATACCGGTTGGTAGCCTTTACTACAACCAAGAGCTTATCTTAGTGGAGAAGGATGAGAAAGGCGATATTAGGAAAAAGAAATATGGTTCAGTAGCATTTGTCCCTCTTATAGGACGCTACGGGTGGGAACATCAATCTGTTAGTTAAAAGAACCTTTCTATACTCGTCTGCGCCGTCTCTTTTCTCGCTGCTTCCACCTTGTCTAATGCTTTAGAAACCCTTTCCTGTGAGAAGTCATGTTCATCGCAAAGTATTTTGAAGATCTTTTCCCTCTTTGGTGGGCTCCATTTCAATATGTAGTTGTCAGTTACCTCCGGCTCCAAAAATATCCTTTCAATTTCTTCAACTGGAACCTCGAAAGTGTAACTCTTAACTTTAATTATCTCTCTTAACGTTTCATGTTCCTTAATCAATTTCAGAGCAGTCCTGACGCCTACACCTTTTACTCCGTCATTATAGTCTGTGCCTAGAAGGATTCCTATAGCTACAAGTTGTTCCCGCGTTATTCCATGAACCCTTAAGACCTCCTCTAGGCTTATCAGCTCCGGCTCAACCTTCACATACTCTTTTTTCCCGGGAAGCTTCCTTCTTCCACTAATCGTCAAATTCCTCACAAGCCGTGGCGCATTAAATAGCAGGGAATCATAATCTTGGCTGGCGGTACACCAAGCATCTCCCCTCTTAGCCATGTACGCCGCTTGCGCTTCCCCCTCAGAAGGCGCTTGAACGTACGGTACTCCAAGCGCCTCTAAGAGCTCCTTGCTTTCACTTATCATCTCATCAGTTATGAATGACGCCGCCTGCGCATATTTCCTTGCTTCCTCAATTTCCCCCCTCGCCAAAGCTTCCTCCCATTTTTCCTTAGCCTCCTCCCTCAGCCTCCTTCTCTCATTCACCGTCCTCATCTTTAAAGCTGGTGGTTTCCCGTCGAAGACGTAGACAGGCTTTAACCCATCTTCTAGGAAGTTAATTGTTCGATAAAATAAGCCACTAAGATGCGAAGTCACTCTTCCCATTCTATCCATTAGGCTAGTTCCATCTGGCTGCCTTATCGTTGCCAAAAACTGGTAAATGGCGTTCATAGCATCTATAGCCACGACTTTGCCTGAAAGTTCTCCGATGGAAATTTGCCGTGCAACAACTAGTTCCCTTAAATTTACCCCCATAACTCCTCCCATACCAGTAATTTAATTTGATTTTTCTTTAACCTGCGTAAACTAAAAACTTTTCCATACTGCAAACCCAATTTAACAGACATCAGAATAAAAATAAAGCAGATGTTTGGCGATAAATATTCTGAACCATTTTAGTTTTGTCTCTCAGTCTTCCCCTACTGCGAGGAATTCTTGTCCTGGTTTCATTAACTCAACGCTTCTTCTGTTCTTTGCGATCTGGGATACACGTATTAATCCCTCAATTTCGAGTTGCATTAAAGCACGGTTCACGTCCTTTAAAGAAATATCATCAAAACTTTTTTGAAGCAAACTGAAGAGTTCCTTATCTATTATTATGCCTTGCCTCTTCTTAAGAATATTTAGTATCGCATTTTTTATTGGTATACTGTACTCCGAATCCTGCATCTCCATGCCCCCTCAATAAACCTAGGACTGTTACACGTCTATTTTATATTATAGAAATTTATTTCAATTTATCTTTGTCGGGAGCTTAAATGCGTTTGGTTCTTACATCATCAAAACTTTTATTTCTTCTTTCATCTCATCTAAACATGCACTTTGGGGGGAATGAGCATTATGGATGAAGGGCTGCTTATCTTCTTGTTCGCTGGTGTTTTACTGTTTCTTCTACTAATTTTACCTAATATCAAGATACTTAACGAATATGAGCGAGCCGTCGTCTTTAGGCTTGGCCGTCTCGTAGACACCAAGGGTCCCGGCATAGTTATACTGATTCCGATAATTGATAGGATCGTCAAGGTGGATTTGCGCGAGGCCTTCATCGAAGTGAAGGGTCAGCGTTGCATCACGAAAGACAATGCCCCAGTCGACGTAGACGTTCTAATTTACTACCGCGTTGTGAATCCTGGAGAATCCGTCGTTAAGGTTAAAGATTTTCGGGGAGCAACTTTTGGTATCGCTCAAACAACTCTTAGGTCCATTATAGGAGACATAGTATTAGACGATCTCCTTGCCAAGAGAGAATACATTAACGCTATTCTTAGGGATAAACTTGACGAGGTAACTGAGCGATGGGGAGTCAAGGTGACCTCCGTTGAACTAAGAGAGGTAATTCCACCCAAGAAGGTTCAAGATGCTATGGTGAAGCAGATAGAAGCCGAAAGGGAACGCAGAGCTATGGTCACTGAGGCAGAAGGTAGACGTGAAGCTACAATAAAAGTTGCTGAGGGAGAAGCCCAAAGCGAGGTACTTAAGGCTGAAGGAGAGCGTGAGGCTTGGATGATGGAAGCTGAGGGAGAGCGAGCCGCCGCCATTCTCGAATCTGAAGGAAAAGCCGAGGCATTAAAAAGAATATTCGAGAGCGCAAAGGAAATGGATAACAACACTCTGCTTCTCTACTATCTAAAAGCACTTGAGGAAATCGGGGGAAGCGATGCTTCGCGCTTATTCATACCTGCGGATTTCAGCATGTTGACAAACCTTATCTCAAGGAATATACAAAAAACTAAAGTTAGGAAGGAATAAAGAGTAAGTGGTCTCACGCTACAGCACACTTTTCACTTTTTCTTTAACTTCATCGAGGTTCTCTATTTCAGTTACTACTGGCAGTTTAACATAGTTTGGCAATCCTTTTGTTACCTCCTCCATGAGATATATGAGCGCCTCTTTAACTGTCAATTCCCTCATTTCAATACTCCCTTCAGGTACGGTGAATGAAACTTCTTGCCACTTCTCCTTACTCTCATCTAGTGGAACTAAGACATACACGTAGTCATCTGTATATATTATTATAGACGGCGTAGTTTCCCACGCTTTATCTAATATTTCAAGCATTTTTTTGACATTCTCCTCTTTCGCCATTACTAACACCTTCTTAAGGAATAATCGCTGTATCCCCTTCTTAAAATCACCACTCCAAGAATAAAAAATTTTTTAAAATTCATTTCCCGGAAAAAACCTTTAATCTCATCTGGTGGAAGGTTGCCTTTTCAAGAAAACTCTAATAGGTCTTTTCCTTTATAATTTCGCTTGGGGAACTCGGATGAATGAAGTGACCTGTCCCAGCTGCAATAAAAAGGTGGCTAAAGGGAGGTATTGCGCTTTCTGTGGCGCCGAGTTATTCCAAGAGAGCACCGAGGAGGAAATACCCGGCGACATTCTGGAGCAACTTAGAATACGTAAAAGAATCGAAGAGATTACAGGAGAAATGGCGTTTCTTAGGGGGGAAATCGACAAACTAACCAAGCAAATATCTGAAGGCAAGAACATCGAAGATTACATCTTGAGAGTAAATGAACTTAAAGAGAAGGTTAAATTAGTGAAAGGCGAACGTAAGTCTCTTGAAGAAAAGCTTAAACCTCTTCCACTAGAAAAAGTTGCTGAGGAGCGTTCAAGTCTCGAAAAAAGAATTCAACGCTTAGAAGCTCTTCGTGAAAAAGGGGAGATCAGCGATGATACCTATGAAAGACTGAAGAAAGAATATAGTGAAAGACTGGATCAACTTAAGGAAGAGCACTACAAGCAAGTAATAAAAATCGAGAAGTGGCTTGAGCAACTTAAAAAGAGAATTAAACGCATTAAGAACGACTCCGAACTCATATATGCACGTTACATGACTGGTGAATTAACAAAGGAAGAGTATGCGCGAGAGAAAGAAAAGCTAAGCAAAGAACTAGAAACACTCAGTGTCCATGTTGAAATACTCGAATTACTGCTAAAGAAACATAGCTAACATTCTTTAACTTCTCATTCATTGATCCTTTAAAAATTGAATCTCTCCTTTAGAGAAGAGCATTAAAACCCAACTAATCTCGAAGTCTAGGTTAAAACTCAGTTAGTCTATCACCGTGTATTTAATGAGACCGGGAACCATTTATTATTTTCTTTTCCAAGTTTTGTATGCCAACTCCACATCCTCTTTTTTTACAGTTTTTCTTCCAGCATGCTTGGCTAGCTCATCCGCCAGACGCGCTATTTCGAGGCCAAGCTCCTCTAGTACGCGCCCTAATGCCTCCGCTGCGTCATCAGCAACTCTTTCAGCCCCCGCCATCCTTATGATTCTATCCATTGGTGCTGATGGTAAAATCGTCTCTCTTTTTCTTCCAACCATAAAGTTCATCCCCCGTTAAATCGTACTGGTTTTTTAACTATTATTTTTAGGAAATTTTTACTTTTTAAATTTTTATATCCGTTTTTTCCGTTATTACGTCTCGAATTTTCATTTTTATCCTCGTTAAAGGGTAAATTGTAACTTCTTTCTTTTCCATGGACTTGCAAACATTATCAGGCGAACAGAGCTTCCTTCTAATCATTTCTCTACACGTTAATTCCTTTACTTTTTTTCCTAGTGGAAAAGTAAAGCTGAAATATCTTAGAACCAGCTCGAATTTTCTTCTGAAATAAGCATTACGGATACAGGGTGGCGCTCTCTCCACGTGCAATCTCCTGATGTCTCTAAAGAAACTACTCCATAGGCACTGACTGATAGTACATACCCTGCACACGTCAGGCGAACGTACGCTGTCGCATAATTCTTTTATAAGTTTTCTATGAATTCTGTCTTGGTTATGAAGAAAAAAATATACTTCTGAGAAAAGTGAGGGATTAAAAAATCCGGTTTTACCTGCAAATGCTAGCGCGCTAACCAACAGTTTTTCCCTTGGAATTAACCAGTACATCAAGTGGAGCACACCATTTTAAACAAATCAATTCTTATTCTTCTACACTTCTTTTAAATACCACTAGGATTCCTAATGAAAACTAGGAATCCACCTTTAGGCATTTATTAATCTTTTACTTTCTATGGCTTAAAATCTTCTTCTAAATTTACCTTTCACCTACTTTTTCCAGTATCCCTCTTGCCGATATCACTCCTGTTACGGCCGCTCCTATTATGCCTCTCGATATTCCCGCACCATCTCCTGCAACAAAGAGGCCTTTAATTTTCGTTTCTAGTTTCTCGTTTGTAGCAACCCTCTTAGCGGAGTATTTTATTTCCGGAGCGTAGATAAGGGTTGAGTCGCTTGCTATTCCTGGTATTACTTTGTCAAGCATTTCTATTCCTTCAATTATGCTGGTAAGTATCCTGTGAGGTAACCCCATAGATATGTCCCCAGGTGTAGCAGTGTTCAGTGTAGGCGTCACGCTCCCTCGCTTTATACGGCTCCAAGTCGATCGTCTCCCCTTTCTAAGGTCTCCAAGCTTCTGTACGATTGGTTTACCACCACCCAAAATGGTTATTTGCCGTGCAATAGCGTTACCGTATGCAGTAGTGTCCTCAAGTGGCTCTGTCAACTCTATTCTGTCTAAGATCGCAAAATTAGTGTTGGGCGATGGCTTAGCTAGAATAGAATGTCCGTTAACTCCTATATGGTCTTCATAAACTTCCATTACGACATAACCATGATGATTTACACAAAAAGTTCTCACAAAATCGTCAAATGTAGACGTGTAGATGTGAAATTTCGGGTCTCTTTGAACGCTACATATAGGTTCCATGATCGTTGCTGGGACTTCTACTCTTACTCCTATGTCAACAGGCATGTACCTTGTTTCAACACCTAACTTATTCATTTGCTCGGCAAGCCACCTCATCCCTGATCTTCCCGGAGCCAAGATGCAGTAATCGTAGTTTAGTTTTTCTCCAGATGAGAGTAGCAGGCTATCCTCCTCTACGTTCACTACTCTAGTTCTAAGTATGAATTTCACACCTTCCTCTTTCAACCTTCTCTCTAAGCACATAATAACATTTTTCGCGTTCTCGGTACCTATAAGCCTTTGAGTTATCGGGATAAATGTTATCCCTACAGAAGCTGCCTTTCTATCCAGCTCTTCAACCTTTTTTTCGTCAGGTTTAAACACATTCTCAGGCGCTCCACAATCGACAAAAATTCTGTCAACGTATTCAATTAATTTCCACGCATCTCTTTCAGAACCAACAAATTCAACAAGGTCGCCCCCTATCCTAGGGTGAAGATTTAATAAACCACTTGAGAAAAGTCCGGCTCCTCCAATTCCACTCATTATGTTACACGGCCTGCAACGCGTACATATTCTATACCTTTCTATGGGGCATCTTCGCTCCACAACGCTCTCACCCATTTCTACTATTGTTACTTTTAACGTTTTGCTGCTGTTAACAATTTCATAGGCAGCGAAAAGTCCTGCAACGCCTCCCCCTACTATAACCACATTTTCCACATGAATCACCATTTTTATTACGATTTATTACGATGCGATTTCCTAAATTTCGTTTTATCCCATAAACGTCGAATCTATCACAAATTTTCCAGAAGAAGATAATTTGATGCTTTTTATCTTTTTCTCCTTCCAACTCTTATCATGCACTACAGTCCCTCTATCTTTCGCGGGTAAGCTTCAATATTCTCAGGGCAAGGTATGCGGCGTTTTTAGCGTTATCTATTCCCACGCACGCCACAGGAACGCCTGAGGGCATTTGAACCATGGATAGAAGGGCGTCAAGTCCTCCTAGTTTGGCGCTAACAGGAACTCCTATGACGGGTTTATCCGTTCTTGAAGCGATAAATCCTGGGAGATGCGCTGCTAAGCCAGCTATCCCTATGAAGATTTTTGCATCCGTCTCTTTAAGATACTTTTCGAGCTCTTCCGGGTTCCTATGAGCTGATAAGACCTTAACTTCAAAGCTAACTCCATTTTGAGAAAGAACGTCAATCGCTCCCTCCGCCACTTTACTGTCGCTTTCACTTCCCATTATTACCGCTACGTCTACCATGATCTTCACGCTTCCCTCGCTTAAAATTCGTACTCTATGCGTCCCTTTCCTGGGAGCCAGTCAATCTGCTTTCCTATTAAGTTTTTTTCTCGACGATAGCGGTATATTTCCCTTATTAGTTCTGCTGCTTCAATTCTCTCATTTAAAAGTGCCTCTGTTCCTATATCAGAGCGGTGAAAAAGCTTCCATCCATCCTTTAGATTTACGAAAGAGGCACATCTCTCAGCGATTTCTGATGCGGCTGGGATTGTTTCTGCTTCTGCGAAAACTTCAACCGCTCTTGATCCGCCAGTGACCATTTCTCCGTTTTTTAGGTCTATAGACCCATAGAAAACTCTTCCACCTGCTTCCACAATCCTGTCTTCGTCTACCACCATAGGATGACCTTTGGCTAGGTCTCTTCTGTTTGGGTATCCCCTAGGAGCCACGCATTTAACCACGGTAGCCGAGTTTCTAAATTCAAGTTTCACTTTATTAAGCGACTGGGATATTATCGCTTCAGAAATTTCAACCAAGTCTGTTTCAAGCAATGGCAGTACGTTAACCGCTTCAGGATCCCCGAAACGAGAGTAGAACTCTATTATTGTAGGACCCCACAATGCTGTCAGCATCATTTGACCAGCAATAACTCCCTTGTATGCCTCACCCACCTCTCTTTCTATGGCTCTCACCGTTTGAGAAACTATCTCAACGGATTCCTTGTATTCCTCCTCAGAAATAAAGGGCAGTGTCTCTCCAGGACCTGAGATGCTCCCCATACCACCTGTTTCAGGCCCTATATCCATCTCGTAGGCGTTCTTGTTATCCTGTACTAGAGGAAGCGGCTTAACCACTCGTCCATCAGTAAAACATTGAAGCGTGTACTCTGGTCCCTCCACCTTTTGCTCTATTAGGATCCGATCCTCAATGTCCGCATAAGGACGCATATGCTCCTCTACTATGCTTTTAACATGTTTTTTCTTGACCTCTTCTTTCTCCTTTTTCAGGTAAGCTTGCAGATCAGCAATCACCTTTACTCCCTTTCCTCCAGCTTGCCTCGCTGGTTTAAGTGCTATGCTCTCAGCATACTCTTCAATGTACGCTATGGCTTCATCAATATCCTTAAACGCCATGAAGCGTAGCCTACCAGGTATTTTATACTTCCACATGAGGCGGCGCATAAATGCCTTCGACATTTCTATCTCTGAAGGCCCCCTCCTAGCGCCAACACATGGGATCCCATTTTCTTCAACCTTGTCCGCCACGCCGTGAAACTGCGGCTCCTCTGGGCCTATAAAAATGAAGTCTGTCGAAAGTTCCTCGGCAACTGAGGCTACGAAGGCGGGATCCGTAGAATCGCCAAGTCTAACCTCCCCCCTCGTTTTTTCACAAATCCTAGTGATTCCGGGATTCTTCAGCTTCATAACAGCAAAAATTCTTGGTTCATGTACACTTTTAGCCAGCGCGTCTGCTATTGCATGCTCTCTAGCGCCCTCGCCTACTAGAAGGATCTTCATGCGCCTTCCTCCAGATATGGGTATTCTCCCGTGAAGCATCCCATACAAAGCTTATCCCTGGGGAACCCTGTGGCCTTAACCATTCCCTCCAAGGATAACCATGCAAAGGTGTCTGCTCCCACAACTTTGCTAACCTCGTCCTCTGTAAGGTGAGCCGCTATTAATTCGTCTTTCTCTGGAACCTCCACCCCGAACGGGCAGGGAGATATAAGTCTTGAGCTTCCTATTCTTACATGCACCTCTTTTGCACCTATTCTGTTCCTCATAATGTTCACTATGTTTCTCGTCGTAGTTCCTCTCACCACACTGTCATCTATTAAGACAACACGCTTTCCTCTTATTGCTTGCCTAATAGGGTTAAGTTTCAATTGAACACCCACCAATCTTTCAAACTGAGTCGGTCTTATAGCTGTCCTCATACTCCTACCGCTCCTTACAAATCCCATATGGATCGGAATACCTGTGGCATTGGAGTACGCCATAGCAAATGGGATGGCCGTCTCAGGAACTCCTATCACTACGTCTGCATCAACCGGGAACTCTTCTGCTAAATATTCCCCAATTCTTATGCGAACATCATAAACTGATCTTCCATTTATAACAGAGTCAGGCCTGCAAAGGTAAACGTACTCGAAAGCGCAATATCTTTCTTTATCCTTAAAGGCGTTTTTTCTTTCAATGGAATATTGGTTAATTGCGTATATTTCGCCGGGTTTTATGTCCGCTTTCAAGTCTGCTCCTATAACGTCTATGGCAGCACTCTCTGAAGCAACGGCGCCATGGTCAAACCCGAAGCTTCCTATGACTAAAGGCTTAACCCCCTTAGGATCCCTTGCGACTACCATTTCCCCCTTATCTGTAAATGCAACCAGAGAGTATGCTCCTCTCATTTTCTCCATAACGCTTTCCATTGCCTCTAGGGGGTCACTGCGCCTAAGCTCTTTTGCTAAAAGGCTAGCCACAGCAATGGCATCCTCCTCTGACTCAAACTTTCCCTCCATCAATTCTTTATGGTTGAGAATTCTACCATTATATCCCAAAGCCACCTTAACATCATCACCGATGTAAACTGGCTGAATGTTCTCGTCGCGTCGAGGATTGAGGGGGCTTACATGTCCTATCCCCGCCCATCCTCTTGCTTCTTCCAAATTTTTTGATGTGAAGAAATTTTCTGCCAGTCCCCTTCCCTTAATAACCTTCATGTTTTTTCCGTCAAAAACCGCCATCCCACACGTTTCTTGTCCTCTATTCTGGAGAGCAACTAATCCATAATATATGAATCTCGCCACATTCCAGTTTTCGTCAAAAGCATATATTCCAATCACGCCACATCTTTCCTTACTCACCTTCTGCCTCCTCCAAGAGTTTTTTCCAAAAGTGCAACATCTATGTTTTCTATGGGGTATTCCCCATTTAGACATGCAAGGCAGAGTTCGTTTTCCGGTAGCCCTATACCTTTAATCAATCCTTCAATAGTCATGTAGCCAAGCGAGTCTGCTCCTATAAATCGACATATCTCTTCTACCGTATGGTTGGCAGCTACCAACTCGCGCCTTGTCGGGAAGTCGATCCCCATATAACATGCCGCAATTATCGGTGGGCAGCTGATCCTCACATGAACCTTCTTGGCGCCAGCCTTCTTCAACATGTGCACTATCTGTTTAATGGTGGTTGACCTTACTATAGAATCATCAATAAGAACTATGTTGCGTCCTCCAACAACGCTCTTCACCGGGTTAAACTTCAGGCGAACCTGATTTTCCCTGTGAGATTGAAGTGGCATAATAAACGTCCGCCACACGTACCTGTTTTTCATTAGTCCCTCAGCTATGGGTATCCCTGACTCATTAGAGTATCCTGTAGCCGCGCTTCTACCGGAATCCGGCACCGGAACAACCAGCTCTGCATCTGCAGGATGCAACTTATAAAGGATTCTTCCCAGTCTTTCTCGGGCCATGTGAATAGGTATTCCATCGAACACGCTATCAGGTCTGGAAAAGTAAACGTATTCAAACATGCAACGTGCGCGCCGCTCAAGGATCATTGCTTTCTTCCTATTAACTTTGCCCTCGCTTATTCTTACTATTTCTCCAGGGGCAATGTCACTTTCGAATTCCCCTCCAAGCGTATCGATCGCCGCTGTTTCAGATGCCACTACATAAATTTCTTTTTGAGATATGGTGCCTAGGCATAGCGGTTTGAAGCCTAGTGGGTCCCTAACAGCATAAATTTCACCCGAATCGGTTAAGAGAACCATGGAGTACGCTCCCTTAAGCTGTCTCATTGTGAGTATAAGTGCTTCCATGTAGTCTTCAACTTCTAGAAGGTTAGTCGCTAAGAGGTGTGCTATGACCTCGGTGTCACTATCAGAAGTAAACACATGTCCGTTTTCTTCAAGCTCCCTCCTTAGCGACAGAAAGTTTGTTATTGTTCCATTAAATGCCAGCGCGAAGTTTGCATAGGTTGAAGTGAAATGGTATGGTTGCGCGTTTTCTAAGGTACTTGTCGCAGTTGTGCTATACCTTACATGTCCTATGGCCACGTTGCCTATTAAGCGCGACAGGATGCTTGTAGGAAAAACCTCGCTAACCAATCCCAGCCTTTTGTATCCCTTTATTCTTTTGCCGTTGTAAACGTAAATTCCCGCAGATTCTTGACCTCTATGTTGAAGAGCCATTAAACCATCAAAAGCATATCTTGAAACCTGAACGCTTTTATGAGCCGCTGAAAGAGCTATTACCCCACAGCTTTCCTTAACACTTCCAAACATTACCCCCACCCCATCCTCCTCTCAAAGCCTTTTTTCCACGCTTCAATTATATCATCTACCTTGCACAGCAAAGATTTTTCTCCCTTAAACCTTAGAAGGAATATTCCATCATCCTTAACGCGCCCAATACTGGATAATGTAACGTGATGTTTTCTCGCTAGCTTAAAACACTCTTCAGCCATTTCATTACTCGTTGAAATAATGAACCTCGAATGGGACTCTGAAAAGAGAAGTTCATCTAACCGCATTTCCTCTGCAGGAATAGCTGCTACATCAACGTCAGCCCCCAAGCCACTTTTAATGCTCATTACTGCCAGCGATACTGCAATGCCGCCCTTAGAGCAGTCATGAGCCGCCTTGAGCAACCCCCTTCTTGCAGCCTCCAAAACGAATTCCAACGTCTTTCTTTCTTGTTCAAATCTAACGATAGGCGGTTTCCCCCCCTCAATACCATGAATAGTGTAATAATACTCTGAACCTCCCAGCTCCCTAAATGTTTCACCTACAATCAGAACTTCGTCACCTGGTTCTTTGAATGGCATCGTTACTATGCTACTTAAAGGTTCAACCACGCCTAACGATACAACGACAGGTGAAGGTTTTACAGCTTTTCCTGTAACCTCGTCATCATTATAGAAACTCACGTTCCCTCCTACGCATGGTATGCTAAGCGCCCTACACATGTCTGCTATTCCTTGCACCGCCATCTTAAACTGCCAGAATATCTCTGGTTTCTCGGGGTTCCCGAAGTTAAGGCAATCCACTATAGCTACTGGCTCGGCTCCAACAGAAACTATGTTTCTGCAAGCTTCAGCTACAGCTCCAGCCCCTCCATGGTATGGGTCAAGGTAGCAATGCTTGGAATTGCAGTCACTTGCCACAGCAATCCCCTTATCTTCTCCTAGAATTCTTAAGACTGCCGCGTCTCCGTCGCCACACTTCACCACGCTTCTTATACCTACTTCATGATCATACTGCCTGTAGACCCACTCCTTGCTTGCTATGTTCTCCGAAGATAAAAGATTCATTAAAGTCAAAGATAAGTCTGAAGGCATAGGAGGCGGCTCGATTTTAAGAAGCTCATCCAAATACGCTGGCTTCTTTGCCTCACGATTAATAGTTGGAGGGTCTGCAAGAATCTTTGTTGGTAAACGAGCAACGATTTCCCCATTCGCTTTAACTACGATTTCCTCTTCCTCAATTACTCTCCCTATAATGCTCCATTGCAACTCATACTTATCCATTATAGCTGTTACTTTATCTATTCCTGCAGGATCAACGATGAAAAGCATCCTTTCCTGCGACTCAGATAGCATTATCTCGAACGGCGTCATACCTGTCTCTCTAAGGTGAACCTTAGAGACGTCTATCTCCATTCCTCGCCTTCCTTTATAAGCCATCTCTGAAGAAGCGCATGTTAGCCCTCCTCCTCCAAGATCCTTAAGTCCACGTATAAACCCTGTTTTAATAGCTTCTAATGTCGCCTCAATAAGCAGCTTCTTTGTGAACGGATCGCCAACCTGCACCGCAGGCCTATCCTCCTCAGAATTCTCGGTTAGGCTCCTCGAGGCAAAGGTAACGCCATGAATTCCATCTCTACCTGTAGCCCCTCCAACGAGTAAAACTAAGTCTCCGGGCCTATCCGCTCTGGCTAGCACTATTTCGTCCCGCCTAGCCACACCGACACATACAACATTAACTAAACAATTTCTTTCAAAGCTCTCGTCGAACTCTATTTCTCCTGCAACCGTGGGAATCCCTATACAGTTACCATAATCACCTATCCCTTTAACAACATACCTAAGAAGCCACTTTGAATGGGAACTCTTCAGGGGACCGAAGCGTAATGAGTCAAGCAACGCTATAGGTCTAGCTCCCATACAAAGTATGTCTCTTACAATGCCTCCTATACCCGTAGCTGCCCCATTATAGGGATCCAGCGCTGAAGGATGATTATGCGACTCTATTTTAAATACTGCTACATAACCACCCCCTATATCGACGACGCCTGCATCGTACCCCGGCCCGACAACTACCCTTTCCCCCTCCTTAGGCAACTGTTTAAGAACAATTTTCGAGGACTTATAGGAACAATGCTCAGACCACATAACGTCTATCATTCCTGCCTCAACAGCATTAGGCTCCCTACCCAATATTTCTCTTACTTTCCTTATCTCTTCCTCTGCGAGGCTTACTTCAACTCCACCGAGAAGTGGCAACTCCTTTCCCCCTCAAGAATTCAGCCATCGCCTCAAAAATTAATAATCCATCCTTTGTTCTGTATGGGCTTAGAATTACTTCAGCAGCTCTTTCTGGGTGAGGCATTAAGCCAAGAACATTCCTCTCAACGTTACATATTCCTGCTATGTTGTCTAAAGACCCGTTTGGATTGGCTTCTGGAGTAACTTCCCCATTAATGTTCGAGTACCTGAATACTACCTGCTCATTTTCGTAAAGTTCCTTTAACCCCTTCTCGTCGTTAAAGTACTTCCCTTCATTGTGCGCTATTGGCATCGCCAGCACCTGCCCCACTTTACCCTTCCATGTAAAAACCGTCTTGTTGTTTTCAAGCCTCAAGTAAACCCATTTACATATGAACGTAAGGGTATCATTCCTTACCAGCGCCCCAGGAAGTATCCCGGCTTCAACCAGTATCTGAAATCCGTTGCATATTCCCAAAACTGGCTTCCCCTCGCGTGCCATCTCTTTAACGTGCTTCATTGCTGGACTATATGCGGCTATCACTCCCGCCCTTAGAGCGTCGCCGTAAGAGAATCCTCCAGGAAGAACTACTGCATCGTAGACGTTGGCTTTAAACTCCCTGTGCCAAACCAATTCAGCGTCCAGCTTTATAACATTACGTAACACATAAAGAGTATCTAGGTCGCAGTTTGAACCTGGAAACTGCAGGACAGCTACCTTCACCATTACACGTCTGCCTCTCTGATACTGCATACGTGAATTACGGGGTTAAATATTCTTAAATCATTGCACATTTTAAACACGATCTCCCTAGCTTTCTCCTTGTTTTCTGCTTCCACTTCAATTCTGAGATATTTTCCTGTACGAACTTTTCTCACAGTTTCAAAGCCGTTGCGGTGCATCAATTCCCTCATAATAGTTTCCCCTTCAGGATCCTTCGCTGCAGACTTATTTTCCACAACGACCTCCAACATATATACACCCAACAGGCTCCCCGCCTAAACCTTAGGTTCTTCCCCAATAATTCTCTTGTAGCACTCTCTATAAGTCTCTAAAACTTCACTTAGTTTTTTACCCTGACGGTAAACGTCCTTGTCCAGCACTCTCCCGGTTTCCTTGTCCCAAAGTCTCATCGAGTCGCCGTTAATTTCGTCTCCTATACAGATCTTTCCGTCTTTATCTTTCCCAAATTCCAGTTTAAAGTCTACAAGAGTTATTCCTTTACTGTCAAGGAAATTGGAAAGACTCTTGTTAACCTTTAGAGTCAGTTCTTTTATTTCTTTAACTTCCTCGATTGAAGGCAAAATTCCTAACACCACGATATGGTCTTCGTTCATCATTGGGTCATGTCGTAAGTCGTCTTTCAGGTAATACTCGACTACGGGGTATTTAAGGCGGCTTCCGGCCTTTACCGGGTATTTCTTCGTGAAACTTCCAGCTGCTATATTCCTGCAGACGATCTCTACTGGAAGCATCTTCAGTCGCCTAACAACCATGTAGTTTGGCTCAATGAATGAGACATAATGAGTGGGAACGCCTTCCTTTGAAAGAAACTCGAACAAGAAGCTGGATATCCTTGCATTTATATGTCCCTTTCCAGTTAAAGTATCTTTTTTTTCTCCATCGAGGGCAGTTATCGCATCCTTAAACTCTAATAAAACAAGATCTGGGTTCTCCATTCTTCGTACAATTTTAGTCTTTCCTTCTCCTATCACTTCTAACTTGGAAAAATCTTGCGGAAGCATTACTTCCCACAACCGAACAGCATTATTCGCACATGGAAATTTTAACATTTTTTTATAAAAATTTTTTTGTTATATAAGTATAAATAATCATAGATATTGAAAAATAATATGCCCTATCACCGCATTCTCCACCCATCATAATTAATCTATGAAAAATTCTTAAATGTTGGCTTCTTACCAGTAACTTAGGAGAAAAGGAGGTGTCTGTGTTGGAAAGCGGAGGGGGTGCTGGAGGGAAAATAGGTGAACAAGCGCTCATTAAACTGATTAGGGGCTTCGTCCTTAGAGAAGAGGAAGCATTTATTGATGGTTTGAAGAAGATGAATGTTGCTGAAACCCTTTACCTTGAAACCAAGAAGCGCTTGGATGGAGAAGAAAGAAGAAAGAAAATAAATGAAATCGCGACCATTATTTCATGTCCTAATTGCGGTTACAGGCTTATCCTCGACCAATTTATAGAGGTGGCATTTAACGTTTTCACTGGAGATTATCGTTGTCCTAACTGCGGTGCTGTGATAAAATATAACTTCGTCGAAGGAAACACCGAGGGCTTTATAGTAGAAAGAGCGAAGGACTCATTTTTAGGTGTTAATGTGGACGAGCTACGCCGAAGCATCGAAAAAGAGCTTTCCTCCGTTTATGGCGCGCGAGTTCTTGGCGAAACTAACTTCATGGTAGCTGCCAAGGTTGAGGCAGGTAAACTTAAGCTGCTGGTTAGGGAAGTGGCCCTTAAGGCCAGCAGTGAAAGTTGGTCTTCTGATTGGAGTTGGCGAGTTGAAGTTGCCATAGATGAAAACTGGCATGGTGAAGTTATAGGTGTGCTCAACTTTTCCTGCAAATGGATGGGTGCTCCCTCACAGATAGAAATCCTTTCTCCTCTTCGCCTTGAAAAGAGGTTAACTTTCAATGAGGAGCTTGCAAGGGAGATTTCTAAACAATGCACAGAGCTCGAAAACGAAGCCTATGAAAGGATATCCAGTGTGCTTGAAGAAGCTAAGCTAGCTGTAGCATGGGTTTATCCTGCAAAAGCGGTAATGCTACCAGCAATAAGTACAGAAGAAGACTTCGTGTCGGAGCTTAAGAAAAAAATAAAGGAAAAAGAGGAGAAGAAAGAGGAACGTATCTAAGAAATTACGGAGCGAATAACTCTCCTGAGAACCTCTATCGCTCCCAAATACTCCTCCACTCTGATTCTCTCTTCTTTTGTATGATCAAATCGCGGGTCACCAGGACCGTAGGTGACGGCGTCTCCAGCTCTCAACCAGTTTCCGTAGTAATTCATATCTCCTGTTCCTGTTTTTCTTAATAGTTTTGCCTCCTCTCCGAAAACATCATTAATTGCCTTTCTAAAGACCTCTATAAGTGGTGACCCTTTATTAGATTCATATGGGTCGACTGCATCTATTAGTTCAAGCTGACATTCAACTTCCTTATCAACTTCATTAATTACAAGATTAACTACATTGAATACTTCTCTCCACGTTATGCCAAACGGAACTCTTATTGAGACTTCCATTTCAGCCTCAGTCAAGTCCCCCTTTATAGAAATTATGGAACATGATGGCGACCTTAATTTACCTCCTCCTTCCTTAACAAGCACGCTTCTTATTCTGTTCCATGCATTTATCATTTCTTCAGAGGCGTTATGTGCTGCTGGACTAGCAGGGTGACTTGCTCTAGTTTTAACCTTCAGTATAAAGTGAATTCTTCCCTTATATCCTATCACTACATTCCTAGCGTTACTTGGCTCCCCGAATACAGCGTAGTCGGCCTCTAAACCTGAAGCGATAATGTTTTTTATTCCCCTTGATGCCCCCTCCTCATCAACCACTCCTGCGACAATCACCATGCCTTTAATTTTTTCTCTTACAAAGTCTCTAGCAGCCATAATCATCGCAGCCAATGGACCTTTAGCGTCAACTGCCCCACGCCCAAAGATTTCATCTCCTACTTGCCTTACCGTGATAAATCCTGGCACAGTATCTATATGCCCGCATAGTAATATTGCAGGTTTTCCATCACCTATTTTACCGATAACATTACCTACTTGGTCTATGCGTGTTTCAAACCCAAATTCCTGCATTTTCCTGTAAAGGAACATTGAAGCTCTTTCTTCTTCTCCTGTCGGGCTATAAATTTCGAGGAATTCAATGAGAAAGTTAATGGGGTCCAATTAAACCACCAGAACCTCAGAAAGAACTTGGACGACCCTTTCAACTTGCTCTTCTTCTATCACTAATGGAGGAAGTAGTCTTATAGTATTAATACCGGAAGTCAAGAGAAGAACTCCTTTCTCCATAGCCTTCAGAACATACTCCTTACACTTTAAACGCAACTCTACACCTATCATTAACCCTAATCCTCGAACCTCTCTAATCAATTTTGACTCTTCTTTGATATTAGTTATCCCGTCCTTAAGAATCTTGCCTAGTTCTCTCGCCCTTTCAGGAAGTTTTTCCTCAATTATAACATCTATTGTTGCACTTGCGGCGGCGCAAGCAAGAGGATTCCCTCCAAAAGTTGAACCATGCTCTGTTTCCTGCAACGACAACATGACATCTTCCCTCGCCAAAGTAGCGCCCATGGGGACCCCTCCTGCTATCGCTTTCGCGACAGCCATTATGTCCGGTGTGACGTCCCAGTGCATACAAGCAAACATTTTGCCTGTCCTGCCAAACCCGGTCTGAACCTCATCAAATATTAAAAGAGTATTTTTCTCATCACATATTTCTCTTAACTCTTTAAGGTACCCTTCAGGCGCCACATATACTCCCCCCTCTCCTTGTACGGGCTCAATGATAACTGCTGCCGTATCATCACTTATAGCCTTCCTAACTGCTTCAGCGTCACCAAATGGAACATGGGAAAATCCGGGAACAAGTGGCTCAAAAGGTTGCCTATATTTCGCCTCCCAAGTTGCTGAGAGTGCACCCATAGTTCTTCCATGAAATCCTCTTACAGTAGCAATTATTCCCTTTTTGCCAGTGTATTTTCTTGCAAGCTTAATGGCGCACTCAACGGCCTCAGCCCCACTATTGGAAAGGAAAACCCTGTTCAGCCCCTTGGGAGCCACTCTAATCAACTTTTCGAGTAATTCCGCTCTTACGTCGTTATAAAAAGTTCCGGGGCACGTTATAAGTCGCTCAGCTTGTCTCTTTATTGCGTCAACCACCCTTGGATGGCAATGGCCCACCACGCAAATACCATGTCCAGCAACACAATCTATATATTCTTGTCCATTCGCATCCCAAACAAGTGCCCCCTTACCTCGCACTATTACCAGCGGTCTTTTAGAATACGTTTTTGCTGCATACTTCTCCTCGAGCTCTATTACCCTCTCTCTGTTTGGCATCATTGCTCGATCACCGTGCAATCCTCTTCCCTTAATGCCTCAATTATCGGTTGAGGTCGCATGCCGGAAGCTATTATTGCTTTTCCCACGCCAGCCCTTAATGCCTCTAGGGCGGCGAAGATTTTTCGCCTCATTCCCCCCTCAACTCTCTCCATAAGTTTCTCTGCTTCCTCCATGTTCAGTCTCCTGAGAACCTTTCCTTCTTTTAGGACTCCGGGCACGTCGGTCAAGAATATGACCACGTCACTTTTAATGGTGCCGGCCAAGCTTGCTGCAGCTCTATCCCCATCAATGTTCAGGAACTCTCCTCTTCTCCCCACAGCAACAGACCCTATAACTGGAACATAACCTGCCTCAACTAGGCTACTTATTAGTTGCTTATTAACCTCAACAACCTTCCCGGTATAATCTCCATCTATTATGAGCACTTTTTCTCCTTCCTTGATCTTTATTTTCTCTTTTCTTTCAGCTTTGAAGAGCTGTCCATCTATCCCTGAGAGTCCTACGCTTGAAACTCCCTCTCTAAACAATGCTACTACAATTTGCTTATTGAGTAGTCCCCCTATGACCATAGTGTATATCTCTGCAGTTTCCTTATCCGTATACCTGCTTCTAAATCCACTAACTGAGACGACAAACTTTTGTTCTTTCCCCATTTTCTCCGCAATCTCTGTAACCATCTTCGCGCCGCCATGAACCAAGATTAAATTGTCTCCTCTCTCTCTCAGAGCCCTAACGTCTTGTGCTATGGGTTTCAAGTCTTGGTCTAGTATGCTTCCCCCTATTTTAATTACTATTTTCAATGTTCACCCCTCTTATGGGAAAAGCCCTGGGAAGTTTAGTCCAAGAGTTTCGTCCCATCCTTCCATTAAGTTCATGCACTGGACAGCTTGTCCTGATGCTCCCTTAACAAGGTTATCAATGGCTGACAGCACAACAAGTCTCGAGTTATCATTATCTAATTCAAATCCTATATCGCAGAAGTTTGAACCGATCACCGCTTTCGGGTCTGGAAGCTTATAAAGACCTATTTTCTGCCTGACAATTCTCACAAATGGTGAGTCACTGTAAAAGCTTCTAAAGGCCTTCCAAACTTCTTTCTCGTCTACGCCTTCCTCAAGGAAGAAGTGTAACGTGGAAAGGATTCCTCTAACAATGTCAACTGCGTGAGCCGAGAGGGCTACTTTGACTTTTCGACCCACTAAACCCGAAAGTTCTTGTTCTATTTCAGCTGTGTGTCTATGTCCCACCACTTTATATGGTCTCACTACACCCGTTCTTTCTGGGTGATGAGTCGACTCGTCGGCTTCACGTCCAGCAGCCGACGAGCCGATCTTAGCATCAACAACTATTTTTTCAAAATCCACCTTAAATGAGGAAACAATCGGCGCAGCTCCTATTATTGCACTTGTGGCCATACATCCCGGACATGCAACAAATTGAGCTCCCCTCAGCTCCCCTCTATGAAGTTCAGGTAGACCATAAATGGCTTTTCCAAGGAGCTCAGGTCTCTTGTGGGGCCCATAGTACTTCTTGAATTCCTCCTCGCTTTTTAACCTGAAATCGGCGCTCAGGTCTATAACTTTTAACCCAACTTCCAGTAGCTGTGGCGTGATATCCATAGACGTACCATGTGGAACCGCCATGAAAATATAATCGCATTTTTCTGAAGCCCTCGATACGTTAAACTCCTCAAATTTGAGGTCTAAGAGTCCTCTTAAGTTGGGATGAACACTCCCAACAGGTTTTCCAGCATGTTGTCTCGACGTTACGTACGTCACCTCAACCTTTGGATGCGTGTAGAGCAACCGAAGTAACTCGCCTCCAGTATACCCTCTGGCACCTATTACGCCGACCCTCATTTAACCCTCTCCAGAACGTAATCTATAATTAATCCCGGAACATCTATCCCTGTTACAGGAACAGTTGTGTGAAACTCCACGGTATGGTTCACCTCGTTAACCACCATCCCTTTATCTCCAATAAGTATGTCTATACCGTAAACTCCATTTCCTCCGACTGCCTCTGCCGCCCTCAAACTTAAGTTTTCTATTTCAGGCGTTATCGGGCATGGTTCGGCACGTCCTCCAAGCGCCGTGTTTGTTCTCAATTCATCTTTAACCGCAACTCTGTATATGGCAGCTATAACGCGGTCTCCTACAACAAAACTTCTTATATCTTTCTTATCTATCTTCTCTATGTATTCTTGAATATAGAAAGTTTGGTACAAAGCGCCCATGAATACCCTTTCCTCCATAATAGACCTTGCTGTTTGTCGGTCTTTTAATAGGGCGACGAAGCGTCCCCAGCTTCCTATAACTGGTTTAATTACGGCAGGATACCTCAACTGTTCTAATGCTTCTAATCCTGATTCTATGTCGAAGGCTACCAATGTACGCGGCGTGGGTATACCTGCCTTAGCTAGTGCTAAGGTTGTAAGGAGCTTGTCTGCGCAGATCCTAGAGGATTCAAACGAGTTTATCACAGTGTGACCTTTCTCCTCTAAGATCTTTGAGATATAAAGTCCCTTAAGCGTGCTTACGCTCCTCTGGAGGTAAATGTCTGCTTCAGGTATGTTGTCGCTGCATCCTGTTATGTCAAAAAAAATGTTTTTTTGGTCTATGATTAGTGGTTTAGCACCACGCTTCCTTACTGCCTTGATTAATTCTTTCTCATCCCAGCGAACTCTGTCGCATATTAGTCCTATTGTAACCAAGCTTACTCTCCCCAGTCTTCTCCTGAAAGCTCAACAACTGAAAACTTAATCTTGTCCCCTTTAACCTCAACGACTTCTAATTCAGCGCCACATTCAGGGCACTCTGTAACTTCTCTTATAACGGGATCCTCTATCTCTATTTTTGCATCGCATTCGGGGCAATTACCTTTAGCCAAATCCAGCACCTCCTAGAACCAAAACGTCCTAGGTTTCTTATCTCAAAGTCTTCGCCGTTTAATACCGGCGAAGGAGTCGGACACGACTCTAAACCCGCTCCGTTTTTATAAATATTTTCTCATCATTCAATTATCTCTCCCTCGCCGGGTGGAAGCACGCTTTGAAACTCGTCTAATGGAATTTTTAAAATTATCTCAGCTAATTCTTGAGGTGCCTTTTTAGCCAGAATGCTTCTTATCGCTTCTGCAAGTTTACTTGAAGGCAACCCTCCCGGTTTAATTTTAGCAAAAATTGATGTTTTCTTGGAAACAGCTGATGGAGCTCCTGCTATTACTTTCACTTCGTCCTCCTCTTTGATTACTCCGACGGATAATTCCAGCGGTACATTACGTAAATAATTTCTCTTTCCTTTGATCATTAATCCTCCCTTGGGTAAATACTCGCCTGACGGAGGTGTTTCAGAGACTTGATCTGGATAAACCCAATATGCGTCCGCCTGAAGCAAATGTTCCTTCCATGCCCTCGAATATGAAACAGCAAACTGAGCTGCCTCCTTAAGCGTGCCCTCAGGGCATGTTCTTCCCTCTGTCTTTATTATTACTACAGGTGCCCCATGCACTTCAGCGTGAAAGAAAATGTCCTTTGGCTCCATTCTTTTGTAAAGGGCAATATTGCTTTTGGCATCCTTTCCTCCAAGAACTAGGAACCCATCAGATGAAACCATCCACCGGTAGACCTCATACCACTTCTTTTTTCTTCTGCGTCTAAGCATAAACTGAACTTCTCTCTCTTTTTCTTTAACCTCCTCCATTTTCTTTAGCGTTTCCTCTATGACTTTCTTGATTCTCTCAGCCTTGGCTGTAGCCTTCTTGGCTTTCTCGTAAAAACTATTAGCGTTCTCGACGGCTGACAATTTAATGTCAAGTGGTATGATCTCCTCATCTAACTCAACTAGGATGCGACCCTCACGAGGTTTTACTCCTGCAAAAATCTTGGCTACTGGGTTCCTCTCCTTTACTGATCTGATTTTTTTCTCTATTTCCTGCCAAGAATAGTTTTTCTTTCTGGCTGAAATCACGGCTTCAAGTAGTTGACTTACAGTGTAAATGTTCTCATATAACAGATTCCCATACCTGCGATACCTTTCTTCATCCTCGATCATTCTCTGAAGATTCTCCCTTTGCGCCTCCAGCATCCTCTGAAACCTGTCTTCTTCCTCACGCTTCTTCTTCCCTTTTTCTTCTTCAACTCTCAACTCTTCCTTTTTAGAGTAGAACTCGTCTGCGGCTCTGTTGAAACTTTCAAAGTTTCTCCACAAGAATCCCTCCCCACTATATGTTTTCAGCTTGACAGGAGAAACAATCACCGCCTCCTCTCCTCTAAAAAGTATACTTGGACTGCCTTTTCCCCCAACAGCTTCTTCTAATATCTCTGTTAATGCCTTAAACAAAGCATGCACTTCTTCGTCTGAAAGCGAACCAACATCTCTTTCTTTATCAATGCCTCCTCTTACGCACACTTCTTCAGCTAAAACTCCCCCGATGCTGATACTCCTGACAAGGGCGGCTGCAACGCTTCTCTTATCCTTAGTTAAAACTTCCCTGAACTCCTCGAAACTCATGCTCCGAGGATCCCTTCCTCTAGATGGTGGGAAAAAGTACTCTTTTTTAGGAAGGATGTCTCTATCCTTCATTGAGGCGTATTTTTCTGCGGCAATTATTTTTCCCCCTCCATCAAGAAGTATAATGTTTCCGTCTCCGAAAAGCTCAAAAACCAGAGAAGCCTTATTTTCGGCAAGACCGATACTTAGCATAACGACCCGGTCAAAATCATATTGTTGCATAGAGAGGATCCTGCCATGATTCAAGTGCTTCCTGAGCGTCATACAGAATGGTGGAGGAAACCTAGGCTTCACTCTATCATACCATGTAAGGTGAATTCTTCTACCGGGCTCCACAAGCAAGTGGAAATCTTCACAACCCGCCCGGATCCTGAAGATAAAGATCCCGTCGATCTGGTAGATGTTACGTATCCTGCCACCAACCAGAATTTTGCTCAGCTCGGACACTATAACTGCGATATCAAGACTCGACATTGCTTCCAACAGGAAACCCCCAAAAGAGGTGATACTATTGAAGAGGTTCTCTTTAAGGTTAAGGGAGAAGTGGAGAGCGCAGCCGCCTAAAGAGAAAATATGGTGGATTAGAAACCTCACAGCAATTATGGCGTCACTGGTAAGCACGATAATAAAGCCCGTCCTTAATCCACCCATCTCTGAACTATTATTCCCTTCACTCGCATCCGCTGTAGCGGCGCTTTCAGGAGCGTTCTTATTCCTGGTTCTTCCATTTATTTTTTCACGCTTCCTATTAAAAATAACTCCTGAACAAATTGGAGGCTGGTCCCCGTTCTTCACGTCTGGCATTATAACAGCGTTCTTCCTTTGGCTTACCTTATGGACGGTTGCATACAACATTTTAGCCGTGTAGTTCAGCTCCTAGCGTTTTCTGCAAGAACTTAAGTAACCAAATCTTTTAAAAGGAATGTTTAAGCCATTACATAACAAGAACTTTCTCGATGATGGAGATGGTTTGAAATGTCGAAGGAGAAATTGGGGAAAATCATAAGGGTGTCTGGTCCAGTCGTGGAAGCTGAAGGACTTGTGGGAGTTCAAATGTATGAGGTCTGCATGGTCGGGGAGGAAAAACTTATAGGAGAAGTGAACAAGGTCGAAGGCGATAAGGCGACAATACAGGTGTATGAAGAGACATCAGGCTTGAAGCCCGGCGAGTCCGTAATCGCAACTGGAATGCCTCTCTCCGTGGAGCTTGGTCCAGGCTTGATAGGACAAATTTTTGATGGCATTCAGCGTCCCCTACCGAGGATAAAGGATTTAACAGGTGACTTTATAAGGAGAGGCGCTGTTGCTGACGCGCTTCCAAGAAGTAAGAAATGGCGTTTTATCCCGTCAGTTAATGAAGGCGATCACGTTGTTCAAGGTCAAATAATCGGTGAAGTTCCAGAGAAAAAATTAGTAACAATAAAGGTTCTGGTTCCTGTAGGCGTAGAGGGCAGGATAGTTGAGTTAGCACCTGAAGGAGATTACCTTGTAACCGATACAGTGGCAAAGATAGAGGCGCGGAGAGGGGTAGTCCACGAAGTGAAGTTGCTCTCAAAGTGGCCTGTGAGGCAACCAAGGCCAGTTCTAAGAAAGTTGGAGTCGTCTGTGCCGCTTATAACTGGGCAAAGGATAATCGATACATTTTTCCCCGTGGCAATGGGCGGCACAGCTGCTATACCGGGCGGTTTCGGTACAGGTAAAACGGTTATGTTACACCAGCTGGCAAAGTATGCGTCGGCAGACATAATAGTTTATGTTGGCTGTGGAGAACGCGGAAACGAGATGACTGAAGTTCTGGAGGACTTCCCGAAGCTGGAGGACCCCCGCACCGGGGAGCTGTTAATGAACAGGACTGTTCTCATAGCTAACACAAGCAATATGCCTGTGGCTGCTAGAGAAGCGTCAATTTACACTGGTATTACTATTGCAGAATATTTCAGAGACCAGGGATACAATGTGGCGCTCATGGCCGACTCCACTTCAAGATGGGCTGAAGCCCTACGCGAGATAAGTGGCAGGCTTGAGGAAATGCCTGGAGAAGAGGGATTCCCCGCGTATTTAGGATCTAGACTTGCGGAGTTTTACGAAAGGGCAGGGCGAGTGATAACCTTGGGATCTGTAGACGATAATCCAAGATACGGGTCGGTCACGATTTGTGGCGCGGTTTCTCCTCCTGGAGGGGACTTTAGTGAGCCTGTTACGACAAACACTCTGCGTGTAGTTAAAGTCTTCTGGGCACTTAATAAGGATTTGGCAAGTAGAAGACACTTCCCTGCCATACACTGGCTTCAAAGCTACAGCCTTTACATAGAAAACTTAGAAGACTGGTTCAAGCGCGAGGTCAGCTCAGAGTTCTCCGAGCTACGTAAAGAGGCCATGTTCCTTTTACAGCGTGAGGAAGAGCTTAAAGAGATCGTTCAGCTTGTTGGTCCAGACGCCCTACCAGAAAGCGAACGCGTAATTCTTGAAGCTGCCAGAATGATAAGAGAAGACTACTTACAGCAGTCAGCTCTCCATCCAATTGACACGTTTTGTGATCCGAAGAAATCATACCTCATGTTGAAGGCGATAATTGCCTTTTACCACATGATGCGCGACAGCGTAGCTAAGGGCGTTTCAATATCAAGTATTCTAAGTCTTCCGGTAAGAGATGAAATTGCACGCATGAAAGTTGTGCCAAATGATAAGATCGAGGAATACGTCGACTCCCTCATTGTGAAGATGAGCAAATTATTTAAGGATGCCGTTGTAGAAACTGCAATTTAAACTCATTTTTAATCAATCTTCTCTTTTTTTTATTATGTACTATCAAGATATTCGAGGAAAATATAAATAAGTTCTTCAACAGATAGTTAAATGTGAGAAGCAGTTTACCTTACAAAAATCTTTATTATGTGATTTTTTTAAAGTCGTTTTGACGTCTCTCTAGGTGGCGGAAAATTTGTATGAAAATCTTGCAAGCACCGGGATTGCAGGTCTAGATTTCTTATGTGGAGGTGGAATCCCCCGGGGATCCGTAGTCCTTATTCTTTGTGATAGTGGTACTGCTCAAGATGCTTCAGCTTTACTTGGCATGTTATCCCTAAACCTCCTAGAGAGAGGCGAAGCTATTATCCTAATAACTACAGATCCGCCATCTCAAACATACCCTCAGCTTTATGCTCCTGAAGTTACGAGTGCGGCTTTAAGAGAAAACCGCCTCTTTTACATAGACCTTTTTAGTAGCTATATGGGTGTAGCTGGGACTTCGGAATCAAACATAGAAATTGTTGCAAGGACGAATGACTTGAACCACATAATGTATGTATTGAAGAAGTTCAGAGATGAAAAGCTTAAAGGAATTCCCTTCCCAGGAATGAAAGTTACTTGGATCTACAATCAATTCTCCACAACCATATTCTCCACGGGGGATCCCGACAGGTGTTTACATTTCCTGTGGGACATAAAGTCAAAGGTTAAACTTCTAAATGACCTTTTCTTTACTTCATTAAACAGAGAAATGCATGAACGTAGCGTTGTTGCAACTGCAGAACACATTGCTGACACTGTAATAGAACTTAGGAGCTCCGAGACTAAGGGGATTACGAAAAGTTTCATTACCGTGATTAAGAATGCCGGTTTACAATGTGTTCGCATAGCAACACCATACTCCTTAAAGTTTAGGGAACGCGAGGTCCTTATTGGAAACGACATACTTTCCTCCTTCGATTCTATAAAAACGACGGTAACCATGGACTCTGAAGGCAGTATTAGGAGCCAGATAATAGGTGAGTTTGGACGTATAACGATTCTACCCGCGATATTTCTTCATGAAATTGTGAGAAAGGGTATAGAGGAAAACGTGATAGAACAAATCGGGTCTGTTTTAGAAAGCGCCGTATATAATATAGCACATAGAACTATCCGCCGGCTCCGTGATGTTTTTCCATTTACAGAAAACGAGCTTTTCATTAGAGGATTAGAGACTGCCAGCTTAGCTGGCTGGGGACTTGTGGAAGCAGACATGAGAAATGCTCCTTCAATAATAAAGGTAATAGTTAAAAACTCTATAATGGTTCAGCCGGGAAGAATCTACAAGATCCCGATATGTTTTAACTTCAAAGGAGTCATAAGAGGTTTAGCGGAAGCAGTTTACGAGATTCCATATATCGTCGAAGAGGTTGAATGCGCGGCTTGTGGAAGTGAAAACTGCGTATTTGTGGCAAAACAGAGGACATGAAAAAAGATAAAAAATATTTTCTAATTTACGCTGTTTTTACTTTGGCTGTCAAATCTCTTTAGCACTATCTTTGTTGTGGTTCTCTCAACTCCTCTCACGCTTCTGATTGCCTCTATGCGTTCGTTTAATTCGCTCATATTCCTTGTCTGAACATAAGTTACTATGTCGTAATCTCCACTCACTTCAAAAGCGCTTTCTACTCCAGGAATGTTTATGATTTTTCTTATTATGTTCGTCGTGTAAACATGTGACTCGACCTTCACTAAAACAATCCCCATAACTCCTTCAGGCGTCACGCCTTTGACGTTTCGTCCTAGCACTTCTTCAGCTATTGATAAAATGTCGGCGTTCTCTATGCGCTTCTTTTTATCTGAAAGCTCTTTTATCTTCTTGGTTATTTTTTCCAGTTGTTCATCATCTACATCCACTCCCAGCTCGTCCAGCTTTGCTTTAACGGCATGCTTACCAGCATACTTGTCTACGATTATTTTTCTGCTTCTTCCCAAGATGGACGGATCAAAGGCTTCATACGTGGTCGGGTCGGCCAAGACGGCGGCTACGTGCACTCCTGCTTTATGAGAAAACGCGTTATTTCCGACTATCGGAGTATGAGCGGCGAGATATACCCCGCTATACCTTTCAACAATGTTTGAGAGTTCAATTAACCTGTGAAACTTTATTCCGGGATCTATTCCCATCAGTACTTTCAATGCAACGGCTACTTCCGAAAGGGATGCTATGCCTGCTCTCTCTCCGAGCCCGTTTACAGTGACATGAATCACGTTTGCCCCAGCCTTCACTCCTGCAAGAGAGTTGGCAACAGCTAGTCCTAAGTCGTTATGGCAGTGTACGTCAAGCTCTGCACCTTTCAATCTTCCTGAAAGGAAGGACACAAGCTCATACATGCTGTCAGGGGTCATTATTCCTACGGTATCCGCCACGCTTATTCTGTCTGCCCCTGCATCTACTGCCGCTGAGCCGATTCTGACTAAATATTCTCTCTCGGTTCGAGTTGCATCCTCAGGAGTAAATCTCACTTTAACTCCATGTTCTTTGGCGTATTCAACTGCTTCAATCACTCTCTTGATAATCTCTTCTTCAGTTAA
>JAHLWX010000007.1 GCA_019057675.1 Candidatus Jordarchaeum sp. LHC_1308 | reverse complement strand
CCTTGAAACTTCTCCCGCCTCAGCGAAGACTAAAAGCGTGTGTTCTCCCTCCTTGTAGAACTTGGCTAAGTCTTCAAGGCTGTGGCGCCTATAAACCTCAGTTAAGTAGCCTTCATGGCCCATTAAAGCCTCAACAACGTCAACGGGGATAACAGTTGCCATCCTTGTCCTGAAAAACTTTCTAAGCACGTGCGGGTGAACCGTAAACCTTCCCAAGCCATTATTGTACTGGAAGCGTTTGTCAAAGCCGCTTTTGGAGACGGCGTTTCTCCAAATAAAGTAGGCTGTGTTAGGTTCGAAGGGCCATATACGGCGGTCTTCAGCCTTTTTCCATAACGGCTTCTCTTAACCGCAACCTTAAGCTCATCCTCCATGATTTTTAGCCATTCCTCGAGGGCTTCCTTAGCTTCAAAGCTTATGAAGGCCACTCTTGGATTGCCTGTTTTAGTGTATTCGCCCCTAATGTTTATTCTAGCTGGTTCTGAAGTTAAGTCAACATCATCAACTTGAAGTTTCAAGGCTTCGCCTATGCGCATACCGCTACTGGCCAATACAAGGAATAGGCTTTTACCCTTAACGTCCATGTGGCTTAGAATCCGCCTAAGCTCAGCATTGCTAGGAACTTTATCAAGCATCAAAGCCCTTGAGCCTTTACGTCTCCCCTTAAGCCTACGCCAAAATATTGCTGGAAGCTCAACGCCGTTCTCCATCAAGAACATTTTAACCGCTGTTAGGCAAATGTCCACGCTTTTAGGCGGTTTACCCTTAAGGTTAACGAAATAAGCCTTCAAGTCCTCTTCATAGTTTCGCTTTTGGCTAAGGTAAGCCCTAGCATTTTCCTCTAAACTATCCTTAAAACCCAAAGCTTTAAAGAACTGCTCAAGCCCCCACTTGTAAGCCCGCACCGTGCTAGGGCTTGAATAGGTTTCCAGCCATTTTAAGCTCATTTCCACTAAATAGAAAGCTCTTTTAATCTATTTATAGTTTACTGCATTTTCAGAGACACTAAACATAAGAGAAAACAGACAAAAAGAAACATAAAAACCTACACCTTAAGTTGCCACGTCTACTATGTTAGAAAAATCTTTTATACATTAAGCCCCTAATGACCGATGGTGTTCTCATGAGGTTTCTTGTCACAGGAGGGGCGGGCTTCATAGGCTCTAACATAGTGAAGAGGCTCCTGAGAGATGGGCACGATGTTATCGTCATCGACGACTTCAGCTTGGGTAGGGAGGAAAACATCCCCAGTGGGGCTGAAGTTTTTAAGGGCGACGTGCGCGACCGAGAGCTCATAGAAAGAGCAACAGGTAGAGGTATTGATGGGATCTTCCACGAAGCTGCTAGGAGCTCTGCGCCAATGTTTTACCCAGACCCGAGGGAGGGGGGACGCCTAATAGAATCCTCAACCCGCTCAACCACAAACCTTGATATGGAAACACCAGCCTTCTCAGCCCTACGCTTCCAGTCCTCAACCATCTCCAAAGAAGGCAAATAAACATAAATAGCACGATCCTTAATAGTCTCAGTCTTACCCTTATTAGGCTTAGATATACTACACCAAGCAAAAATACGTCACAGAAGTATTTATAACTTACTGGTAAATTAATGCGGGGGGTGGGATTCGAACCCACGAACCCCTACGGGACCGGATCTTAAGTCCGGCGCCTTTAGTTTCTGACCCCGACAATTTAACCAGCTCGGCAACCCCCGCACCACCACACAAAGATTAACTCGAGGGACAAATATAATATTAACGCGGGTAAGGAGTTATTTGCGTTTTTTCTTGAACGTCGGACTTTATTATCCCTTGATCCTGGGCGGTTAATGTAATCTCTGCTTCAGATGGGGGGAGAACCGTTGCTTTCAATGTCGTCTCGCCGCTGGTAGCAAGAACCATCGAAGACAAAGCGAAGGGAATATGCGAAAATCCCACATCTTAAGCTTCTCCTTTCTTTTCATTATGATGCACGATTAACTTTGAGGAACGAAGCTTAATTTTCGTTTCATTTCTCTTCTTTTTAGATTTGAATTTTTAGCTTAACTATTGCTCGAGTGGGGGTGAATCATGTGAATCCACTTAGGGTCTTGGTAACTTGTCCGGCTTCCAGATGAATAGAGTGAGTTTGTCTGAGACGTCGATGAAATCTATCCTCATAGGCATATCCATTTCCAGTTCTTCCTGTTTCGCTTCTATCCGGGAGACCATTCTACCTATGCCTTCAGCTAGGTCTATGACACCGAGCATGTAAGGCTTAGGAGTTAAATAGTGTACTTCGGTCCAGCTGTGGAGCCTTCCTTTACCGCTAAGCTCAACCCATCCAATGTTTTCGGAAAGACATTTCGGGCAAAGGCCTCTGGGCGGAAAGAACCTTTCACCGCAATCGTTACACTTGGATGCTAAGAGCTTCCTGTTTTTTAGCCCCTCCCAAAACTTGGAGGTTAGACCCGTGATTTTCGGCTGCAAGTAAACTATTTCGGGCCAGGACAACTTAGTCACCTCTCTTGAAGATGAAGACCATGCAGTTGTTAAGCATTCCCCCCTCGCAATGCACTAAGCCTATCCCAGCACCATCAACCTGAACTTTCCCAGCTTCGCCTCTCAGCTGTCTCACAATACTTATCGTTTCATATAGCGGTGTGACCATTGCAGGGTGCCCTCGTGATAGTAGTCCTCCGTCCGTATTTATCGGGATTTTCCCGCCGATCTCGGTTGATCCATCCATTATCGCCCTGACCATCTCACCCTTCTTAAACCATCCGATATCCTCCGGGAGCATGAGCTCCTGAGGGCTGAACGGCGCGTAGAGCTCGGCGACATCAACGTCATCAACGCTTATCTTAGCCATCCTCAACGCCCGCTGGGCTGCCTCTCTAGTGGCGACAAACGTCGTTATCGACTTGTCACAGCCGTCAGTTGGTATGAAGCTCGAGCTGTCATGGTGCTCTCCGACGCCGGCAACGTAAATGGGCGTATCGGTTATTTCTCTAGCCTTCTCTTCCGAGGACAGAATTATGGCGGCGGCGCCGTCTCTTGCAGCCGAGCAATCTAAAAGTTTCAATGGCGAACACATAACAGGAGACTTTAACACGTCATCAACGGTGATCGGCGTGGTGAACGCCGCCCAATTGTTGTGCCTAGCGTTGTCCCTGTCTCTCACGCAGGCCACCGCGAAGTGTTCCTCGGTTGCGCCATATTCATACATGTATCTCCTCCCGGAGCACGCGTAAGCCCAAATGACGCCTGCGACAGCATACGGCTGAACTGTGGGGTCATATATTTCGAGACCCATGCCTGGCTCGATCATCGCGATGTTCTTGAAGCGTATAGACTCCTTAACCGAGCCGTAGCAGACCACGACGTCAGCGTAGCCAAGCATAATCTCGTTTATCGCGTGCTTAAGAGCTAAACCTCCAGCAATACCGCCACAAGAAATTTCAGCCGCAACCCTCGGCGTCACCCTCAAATGCTCTGAAATCACTGATAACTGAAGTCCCAACGTTAAAAGATAATTTGGGGTCGTAATGAGTCCATCAACGTCACCCCTAGATATTCCCGCATCCTCCAACGCGAGCTTGATGGCCTTAATCGCCATCTCGTTTTCAGACACGTCGGCACCATACTTACCGATCTTCAAGCAACCATAACCGACAATGGCAACTCTACGGGTCATCTTAACCCTCGCCGTACCATCCCTTGCGCACGTAAAGGTAAGCGTTAACCGCGGCTGTAGCCCCCTCCCCTGCAGCGGTTACTATTTGCATTACTCCTCCAGTGACGTCCCCCGCCGCGAACACTCCCCTAACGTTCGTCATCTGGTTCCTGTCCACAACCACGTAGCCTTCCTCGTCTAGTTTCACCCCCAACTCCGCCGCCAAGGCGCTTGAAGGCGCCTCGCCCACCGCTATGAAAACTCCGTCTACCTCCCAAGAAGTTTCCTCGCCGCTCTTCAGGTTCTTAACGACCACGCGCCTGACAAGCTTGTCTCCCTCTATTCTCTTGACTACGCTGTCCCAATGAAATATTACTCCTCTCTCTTTGAGCCTCTCCTTAACTGCCTTCTCAGCTCTAAGATCACTTCTCCTGTGAACAAGGTGAACTTCCTTAGCACTCTCCGAGAGGTAAAGTGCTTCACTCGCAGCAGTGTTTCCTCCCCCAACCACCAGCACTCTCTTTCCACGATAAAGAGGCGCATCGCATGTCGCACAATAACTCACCCCACGTCCCTTAAACTCATCCTCTCCAGGGACGCCAAGCTTCCTCCTCTCCCTACCCGTCGCTAATATAACCGCCTTAGCAAGGTACTCTCCCTTCCCAGTCACAACCCTGAACCTCTCCCCCTCACTTATAACCTTCTTCACAGCTTCCATCTCCCTTATCTCACACCCATATTTCTCTGCCTGACGCCGCATTCTCTCCACCAGCTCCATTCCTCTAATAAACTCAAAGCCAGGATAATTCTCAACCACAGCCGCCTCAGCAGCTTGCCCACCGGCTACCTTAGCCTCAAAAAGCACAACATCTAACCCAAGGCGAGCAGCATAGAGAGCAGCCGAGAGACCTGCAGGTCCACCGCCGACGATCACCAACTCCCTCTCAACAACGGAGGACACCCACATCACCCGAAACCCTAAACGAAAGAGCATTCAAGACCTGGATATTTGATCTCTTGATATTTATGCCTTGTCGTTCCTCTCGGTGGGTCTCCAACCAAGAGCAGAGCATCTGCAAACTCCATCAAACACTAACTGGAACACGCTGCACGTTGCTACAAGCCTACAACAAAACACGAAAACCACGCTTAATCAATCATAAAAACTAATTCTTATTAACAGTAACTCTAATAGCCAGCTACATTCACCTCTCATCAAAAACCGATGAAAATCTATCGCACGGCGGAAACCAAAAACTAATCGTGTTGCAAATCGCCCCCCTAAGAAACATTTAAGAATTTAAACGTAATGATATCCTACTAGGTGCCGGGGTAGCTTAGATCAGGTAGTCGTTCAACCTAAAGCGCCGGGCTGTTAACCCGGTGGTCGCAGCCCTCTCCTCATCAAGGAAAGAGGGTGAAGGTTCGAGATGGGCTCATTCCCACGAAAATCCTGCCCCCGGCGCCACCATAGCACTTACCTCTTCTATCCATACAGGTATTATGTTTTAACGAAACTAAACGAGAACACAACATGAAATGCCATTAAAGAAGTCAACCTGGCACTACTTCTCTCGTGTTCTTCAAAGATCAGTGGTTGGTGCCTCGGCCGGGATTTGAATTCCCTTAGCATGCCTTTTTATGGCAGCTACCCGGGTCAAGGGGTCGACTGGGCTGAGGTGTAAACCACCCCATAAGCCCCTTATGCTCTCAGCATGTAAATTTGGCCGGGCTACACCACCGAGGCACCCGCACGAAATAAAACGAAAAGAGGGTTTAAAAGCTTTAGGGACATTTTCAGGGATTTAAGGTGATGGGCCCGCAGGGATTCTCGGCCTTTAAGCATTCGAACCCTGGACCAACAGGTTATGAGCCTGCCGCTCTACCTAGCTGAGCTACGGGCCCACCTTCATTAGTGTGTGGTTACATGAGCTTTAAATAAATTTTTTGCTTGGGCTGTTTATTTGTGTTTCTTACTGTTGTTCTACTACCTCTTCTATTTCTTGTGGTGTCAGTGTGCCTACGTCTATTACGTCGAGTTCTGTGCATTCTGCTTTTGTTTGTAGGATTTCCGATACGCTTGGTCGTGTTCTTCTTTTATCTCCTGTGACGAGTTCCTTGACGTAGAGTCCTCCTTGACATGTTACTACTAGTTCTATGGTCCGTGGATCTATTTGTTTGGCTTGGACTTGGTATACCTTTTTGAGCCTTGTTTTCATCGCTCTTCTGTGGGCTACTCTTCTTGGAGTTTTCTGTCTTATGGTTTGTCCTGTGAGCTGTTTTTCTAGTTGTTCGAGTTCTTGTGGTGTTACTTCCCTGTCTAGCTTAACGAGTGCCCTGTATGTTTTGGGAGCGAATTCTGATAGTGCTTTAAGTTGTCTCACATTTTCTTTTACTGCAAAGTGTAATGAGTGCACTTCTACTTTTCCTTGGGCGTACGCGTTTATCTTTTCCTCTAGGAGTTTTAGGTCTATGTTACGTTTTTTAGGGTTTTTTATTTCAACTATGAATGGTCTGCCTGTTCCGAGCATTCTTGCATCTATGTCCTCTCTTCCTGCTCCGTGGAATTTTCCTTCGTCTCCTCTTGTTTCTTCGAGCATCGGCGCGAGTATGAGTTCTTCAACTGATTCGGCGTACATTTTTCCGGTGCCGTTGCAACGTGGGCACCCCTCTCCCTTGCAGGCTCTGCAGGGCCATTTTGTTTGTGGTATTCCCCTCATGTGTTTGAGGTAGCGTCCTGCTATGTATAACGGATTTGAGTTAACTGTGACTTCTAGGTTTTCGAGGTTTACCACTGCGACCACATCGGGATTTTTGAAGTCAACTGGCTTTCCGGTCATGGCTGAAACCAGTTTTCCCACTTCTCTGTTAAATTCCGCCTTTATTGATTCCCCTGTGTCTATTTGATGTAACGCTTTGAGTTCGTCGTCCCTCTCTGTTAGACTTGTGGGAACGTGGCATCCTATGAGGAAGTTTCTGTAATCGTATTCTTTCAGTTTAGACACAACCTTCTCGGCTACTTCTTTTTTCTTTGACATGAGTCCGCTACATACGTAGCACCTCCTCGTCTCCTCCCCGATCTCTATTCCTTCTTTTTGTAGAGTTTCGATTGCCGGCTGGAACATGCCGTTGGTGGCAAGTACTTTAAGTATCCTTATTGCTTCCTCGGTGTTTTCTCTGAGCATGTACGATGCTGCCATTGTGAAGACTAGTTTTAGGGCGTGTCCCCTACTACTGTTATTTGACCCCATTCCTAGGAGTGCGAACTGTCTGCCTAGGCAGCTGTTGCATAGTGGAACCTTTTCGAGTATTTCAAGTGCCTTTATTAGGGGGTACATATTTCTTGTTCCTCCGCTATGTCCATTTGGTTGTTCAGGATGATTATAAGGTGGCTTGGATGCAGTCTTCCCCATGTTTTGACGAACACTATTCTTTCATGGTTTAATTCTTCCATATATTCACTTGGAGAAGTCAATGGAACAACAACCATTACCTCCTTTAAGTTTTTCACCTGTCGCAGGTCAACTCCGTCTTCACTAGGCATAAGGAATACAGCATCCGAGGGGAAAACCTCTTGAAGAGATTTAAACTCATTAACGTAAACTCCTCTCCAAGGCGTCTTGCTCCTCCTCTCGTTCAGCTTGATCAGAAGCATACAGATAGATCTTTCGTCGGGAGAAAGATATCTGACGCTTCTGCCATCGATTACGATGTCTCTTCTCTCCCCAAGGAGAACCAAGTGAACTTTGACATTCCTCCTTATGTCATGGGAGAGAAAGAGGGCTGCCCTGATACAGGAGCATAGCTCAGCTATCTCGTCACTTACCTCTCCGTGATCGACGTTCTTCTTTAAAAGCTTAGGAATGCCGTTCAGCACGATGTAGAAGTGCCTCATAGCTTATCCACTAACCTCTCCAGTTGCTCAGGTGTTACGCCACGTATGGGCATACCTTTTCCCCGCATCCTTCTTTTACCAAGCACCTTAACCATTTTCTTGGCTGCAAAATATTGGTCTATTAACTCTTTAACTTCCTTCGGCGTAGTACCAGACCCCCTAGCTATCCTGTTAATCCTCGACTTGTTAAGCACCTTAGGGTTTTCCAGCTCCTCTTTAGTCATAGACTGCATTATGACCTTCCACCTGTCAAGCTTGGCTTCAGCCACGTCTTTAAGTTCTTTTGGAACCTTGGATAACCCCATCAGTTCGAAGAGCTTACCTACCGGCCCCATTTTTCTAGCCTGCTCCATCCACTTGTAAAAATCTTTCAGCGTGAATCGCCCTGTGAGCAAGCTTAAAGCATCTTCCTTCTCGGGCTTGATCTCAGCTTCCCTTACCTTCTCGAGGAGAGCCCGTAAATCCCCCACTCCCAGAAGGCGTCCTACGAAGCCCACAGGGTCGAACGCCTCTATATCCTCAAGCTTCTCCCCTACGCCTATGAACTTTATAGGCGCACCTGTTGCAACGACCGCCGATAATGCTCCTCCTCCCCTAGCGGTCCCGTCGAGCTTAGTCACTATTATTGAACCTATATCCGTGGTTTCCTTGAACGCCCTAGCCTGAGCCATAGCTTGCTGCCCCAGCGTTCCATCAACGACGAGCATTATCTCGGTGGGATTAATTGCCTTGGCAATCTCCTTCATTTCCTCCATCAAGTCTGCTTCGTTTTTATGCCTGCCCGCAGTATCAACTATGACAACGTCATAGCCTTTCCCCCGGAAATACTCTATCCCCTTCTTAGCCACCTCAACACTGCTCTTGCCTTTAACATCCCCGTAAAAGGGGACGCCAGCCGCGTCGGCCAGCTGGCTGAGCTGCTCATACGCTCCCAAGCGGAAAGTGTCAGCACATACGAGCCCCGTCTTAAAACCACGTTTAGCCAAATATCTAGCCAGCTTTGCTGCCGTAGTCGTTTTACCAGACCCCTGTATTCCGACAAGCATTACGATGTTTAATTGCCCCGGCTTAATGTTTAAGCCGCGCGGCTTACTACCAAGAATTTTTGCAAGCTCGTCGTAAACGATCTTAACAATATGCTCCCTTCTGTTTACTCCCGGAGGAAGCTCCTCCTCAAGCGCCCGCTTCTCGATATTTTCTGAAAGACGAAGCACAAGTTCGACATTAACGTCAGAAGAAAGCAAAACACGCTGGATCTCCCTTACAAGCTCCCTGACAGCCTCCCTATCGGCAAGAGTTGAGTGGAGAAGCCTACTGATAGCATTCCTTAACCCCTCGCCTAACGCATCCAAAACCATCCAAGTCACCTTCAAAAAAAGTAAGTTAACTATTCAAAAAAGGAGAAGGATACAAGCTATTTAACTCTTTTCAGTTTTTCCCCCTTCAACCCTCTTCTGAATCAAAAACGACTTTTCACCGACGAAAGTTCACTAGACCACTAAGAGTTCTTTCCTTCCAACCATTAGTCCCTATGTTAGCCCTCAGCGAGGAGAGGGGAAGTAAAGAAAAAGTTAATATGTTTCGACTTGTGGAAAAATAACCAGGGGCCCCGGTAGCTCAGGGCTTCTCCTTTTTCTGGAGCAGCGGGCAACCGGTAGAGCGGCGGCCTCGTAAGCCGTAGGTCGCGGGTTCGAATCTCTGCGGAACACCCGCCCGGGGCTCCATTACATGACGAATCTGCGTAGAAAAATTGTTAACGCTGTTTAGTGGAGACCAACAAGTTCGGGGCTTTATTTTTTCAGGTGGAAACTTGTCAGAAAACTTAAGTATCTTTTTTTATTTTCTTTTTCTTAAAAAATTGGAGGATGGAAGTATCAAGAGTCTTAAGGATAAGCTTGAGAAGAAGGTCAAAGAAAAAGCTAAGGAGGCTATCAGTGATGTTGGCGGAAAGCTCGTTGGAGGTGGCTCTGACGAGGCTAAAGAAGTCGCCATAAGGCACTACAAGCTTTTAGAAAATGGTGATTATGAAGGTTGGCGTAGCACGTTACTACTCTGGCTTCAAGGTGTGGCTGGCCAGAGCGGTAGTAGCCCCAGCTTCTGGTGGTCGACTGGAAGAAAGTACGTTGACGAATTGGGTATCCGTTACGAGTATCTCAAAGAAGAGAAATTACCTTACCCGAATGCGAGAAAGTTCTTCTTTAAGAGGAAGAATCGGGATGGTAGCGACAGGGGGATGCCAGTACCGTGCCTCGTCAGGCTTGATGAAGATGGCGCTTGGAGAGTTGAACAGCCAAGCTACTAAAGACTTATTTTAAATATCTCTTCTCCTTTTTATGTGACCTACATCTCTTTTACTTCTATCCCCTCTTAGACCTGGGGTGACTACTTTGGAGTTGAGTGATTTAGGTGAGAGGAAGCTGATTGAACGTCTATTGTGCTTCGTGGACGACTCTTATAGCTCCTCTTCTTCGGGCGAGGATGCTGTGGCGGTTCAGCTGGGTGAAGTGACTCTGGTTTTTAGCTCGGATATGCTTGTTGCTAGGACAGATGTTCCTCCTGGAATGACTTGGAGGCAGGTTGGATGGAAGGTCGTAGCGATGAACCTAAGCGACTTGGCTGCTAAGGGAGCTGAGCCTATCGGAGGACTTTACGCCTTCGGCCTTCCAAAGTGGTTTAAAGTTGATGATGCCCTGGAAATTGCCAGCGGAATAAGGGAAGCGTCAAATATTTACGGGGCACGCTACTTTGGGGGAGACGTGAACGAGTCTGGTGAGGTTGTTGTGTCTGGGGCAGTGTTGGGCGTGACCGAGAGGTTCATACCGAGGAGTGGAGCTAAGTTGGGTGACGTTGTCACGGTAACTGGGCCGTTCGGCCTGACTGCAGCTGGGCTGAAAATTCTTCTAGAGGGACTAGAAGCGGGAAGCGGAAGAGACCGTTGCTTAAAATCAGTGTACCAACCCGAGCCGAGAATAAGGGAGGGCGTGGTCTTGGCTAAGGAAGGATACGCGTCATCATGCATCGATAGCAGCGATGGGCTGGCAGTCTCTCTTCACGAGTTAGCTAAAGCCAGCAATGTCGGCTTCGCCATAGACAACGTTCCAATTCCGCCTGAAGTTCTACTTTTTGCTCAAAAAAACGGGCTGGATCCATATGAACTTGCGTTCTATGGCGGCGAGGAATACGAGCTGGTTGTTACAATGCCGGAAGTAAAGTGGGGGGATGCCGCAAAAGCCGTGGAAAAAGTAGGTGGCTCCCTGCACAAAATAGGACGCGTGATCCAAGAAAAAGAGGTAAAATTTAAGCATCCTGAGGAAGGCTGGGTCAAAATCAGTTGTAGAGGATATGAGCATTTCACGCGCCAGTAAGCATTAGGGGATGTGGCGGTCCCGCCGGGATTTTCAGTCCCGCCCTAAATGGTGGAACTCTTGAACCCGGGAACTCCGGCTTAGAAGGCTTGCGCCCATCGGTCGGCGCCCTTTCAGTTTTTCCTCTCCTGGCTAGGCGACGGGACCACCACTCAAACGGTATTTCTCTGCGAGTTTTTTATATCTTATGCTTTTAGGCGTCTTGTCGCCTTGAGCTTCACTCTCCAAAGCTGTTCAAATGGTATACATTAAACATTTTTGTAGGGTTGCGGCCGCAACGAGTGCTATGAGAATTAAGAAGTTTCGGTTCAACGCCCCTAATTGAACCCCACTGCAAAGCTGTTTTACATCCTCTGTTTATGGCTTAGCTGGCGAAGCCCTTTTGTCAAACTCGTTTCAAATCTTTTTCGCATGGACTTTGCTAAATAGCTTCGGGTAGAAAACTGGTTAATGCGGTAACTTCTATAATGAAAGCTGCACGTCGTTGGCGACATGGAACTATATCACGTACTTAACCTAAAATGTATTTTTCCGCACTTGTATGCCCTTCAAGTTTGCCCCCTTAGCTTCCTGAAACACTCTCATTTTCTAGGATTCCGTTCCTTCCTTTAAAACTGTAGACTACTAGAGCAGAACATCATTATCGGATGGTTAACTGGCCGCTACCTGCCCCTCCATCAACATGCCTTCAAGGGCTTTCGCCGCCAACGGTAAAGGACGACGCGTTAGAAGTTAAGCCCTCTAACCCCCATGAAGCAGTGCGAATCCCGACTACCCCCGCAACTCGATAGGCACTTAACAAAAGTCATCATCAAGATAACAACAACATGTGACGTTTTCCGGAACCACAAAATTTTAAAAATATAAAAAGAGGGATCTTTAAAGGCTTCACTGTTTGAATTAACTTTACTTGCGTGGGCATTGAAGCCTCAGTATCTTTTCGTATCTTTTTTCCTTGACTATGTGTCCTGCTATATCGAAGCATTTATTGGCTTTCTGTAGAATTACGCTGTCGCTTGTGAGCGCTATTTCTCCCGTGCTTATCACGGCGTTATCGGTTTGACTCGCCGTCAAGCTGTCCCCTTCTATTCCATGGTTTCTCATGAGTTGCCTTGTCGCTCCAGCTAGTTCCCCGCTTTTGCTCACCGGTTTGTCGAAGAATATTAAGACTCTTCTCGGCTGAATTTTTCTCAGCTCGTCTAAGAGAATTTTTAGCGCATTCATCGTGAGGAAAGCTATTTTATAATTTCCATGTACCCCCGATATGTCCCTTACATATTCATCGTCTCCCTCTATGAGAAGCTGATTTCTGAGCATTGTTTCGAGTACTATCAGCACATTGTAACCGTCCACAGCGAGAATGCTTCCTTTAAGTTTCTCGAAAGAGACGGTTTTTTTCCTTCTTTCCTCTGCTTCTCTACTGCTAAAGACTCCTCTTAAGAGTATTAGTTTATGTGTTTTGTCAAGACGGTGGTGGCTTACGACAAAGTTAAGAGCACTTTCACGAGGGTACCCTCTCTCAAGAAGATACCTAAACTCTTCAGCTGCTTTCTCCAGCTTTTCCACGTCTAATTCATGCAACTCGGTGCCTCGCATACAGCTTCAAAGCTTTTATTTCACCCTTCGGTAGCTTATCTCATATTTCTACCCGTAGGGAAGATTTTTAGATTTTTTCGTTTTAGATTTATCAGCAACATAATGAACGGGGGCGTGCTTTTCTCTTTGACCGTCTCGAAGGAGGAACTTAAAAAGAGCTTCGGCAGGGATAAGTACGAAGTTGAGCTTTTCAGGCAAGAAGGCTTCACTAGAAAAAAGTGCGAAGCGTGTGGCGACTACTTTTGGACGTTGAACCCTGACCGGAGGGACTGTGGCGACACGAAGTGCGTCGGAGGATACCTTTTCCTAGGAAGGAAAATAAGCGGGGGCTGGGACTTTCATGAATCCATAGAAAATTGGTGCAGGTTTTTCGAGGAGAGAGGGCACAAGAGAATAAAGGCCTATCCCGTCGTCGCTAGGTGGAGAGATGACATAGCCTTCACTATAGCTTCCATAGCGGACTTCCAGCCCTACGTGGTAGAAGGTGTCATCAAGCCCCCAGCAAACCCATTGGTCGTCCCGCAGCCATGCATAAGGTTCGGGGGTAAAGGCTTTTGCGACGTGGATAACGTCGGCAGGACAGGAAGACACCTTTCCCTTTTCGTTATGGGGGGGCAACACGCATTCAAGTATGACGGGGAAGGTTACTGGATGGACAGGTGCATAGAGCTTAATTTCGAATTCTTGACGAAAGTTCTTGGGCTTAGAAAGGAGGAGGTCACTTATAAGGAGGATGTTTGGAGCGGTGGTGGAACGTTTGGCCCCTCGCTTGAAGCCTTCGGGAAGGGGCTTGAAATAGTGAATAACGTTTTCATGCAGTATGCGTTTAATCCAGATGGAGGGTGGAGGGAACTCAAAATAAAGGTGATAGATGTAGGTTGGGGAGTGGAAAGAATAGGATGGTTCACGCAGGGAACACCAACCGTTTACGAGGCAGCATTCGGCCCCGTCCTTGACTGGTTGAAAAGGGAGACCGGGATAAGTGTTGACGAAGGTTTGCTCATTAAATATTTCGCGTTTGCCGGGGTCTTTGATGCAAGCGAAATGCAGAACTTTGAGAAAGTAACGCGTGAAGCCGCCTCTAAGCTGAACGTCGACGCTGAGGATCTTAGAAAGCAACTGGCTCCCCTCGAGGCGCTCTATGCTATAGCCGACCACACGCGTACCCTAGTCTTCGCAGCGGCAGACGGCGGCATTCCGTCAAACGTCGGTGGAGGCTACAATCTCCGTGTAATTCTTAGGAGAGCTTTGAGCTTGGACAAGTTGCACGGTTTCGAAATAGACTTCATAGAACTTTTCCACAGGCAAATAGAGTACTTTAAGAAGAGCTACCCACACTTGGAAGTCGTAGCCGAAATAATAGACGACATATTCATGGTTGAAAAGGAAAGGTACACGCAGACAATAGCCAGAGGCCGCATGCAGATTGAGCGTCTACTGAAAAGGGGGAAACCACCAGACCTTGAAACCCTAGTTAAGCTCTACGAGTCCAATGGAATTACTCCCGAAATGGTTCAGGAAATAGGAGAAGAAATGGGGGTTAAAGTCGACGTTCCCAACAGCTTCTACTTAGAACTGGGTGGAAGGCAGGAAGCGAGGGAAAAAGGTGCTGCAACTATAAGCATGGTTGAAGAGGGCCTTCCGCCGACATATCCTTTATACTACGATAAACCCTATGATTCAGAGTTCACCGGAAATATTGTAGCTATAACTGGTTCCTACGTTGTTCTAGACAGAACTTTGTTTTATCCTACTGGAGGAGGGCAGCTTTACGACGTTGGCAGCCTCAACGGTGAAATGGTTGTCAAGGTTGAAAAAGTTGGAAACACCATTCTTCATCAGGTAAGTAACCCTGCCGTGTTCCATGTAGGGCAGGAAGTTAAAGGACGGCTGAACTGGGAGAGACGGATTGCCCTTATGAGGCATCATACTGCAACCCACATACTCAACGGTGCTGCTAGAAAAGTTCTCGGCCCTCACGTGTGGCAAGCTGGAGCTGAGAAAAGAGCTGACGAAGCACGACTGGACATAACCCACTATAAGCCCCTAAGCAGAGAAGATGTCATGAAAATAGAGGAACTGGCAAACAGGGTCGTGATGGAAAACCGTCGAGTGAAAAAGTATGTTATGCCTAGAGATGAAGCTGAAGCTAAGTTCGGATTTACAATATACCAGGGAGGAGCTGTTCCCGGAGGTGAACTTAGAATAGTCGACATTGAAGGGTGGGACGTGGAAGCATGTGGGGGAATACACGTTGATCGTACCGGGGAAGTAGGCCCCATCAAGATAGTGAAGGTTGAAAGAATACAGGATGGTGTTGTGAGGCTTGAGTTTAAGGCAGGAGAAGCTGCGCTCCGCTACGTACAGGACATGGATAGGGTGTTAAGTGACGTCGCATCGGTCTTTAAGGTTTCAAGAGAAGGCGTTTTAGACGCTGCTGAAAGGTTCTTCGAGGAGTGGAAGGAGCGGGGAAAAGAGATCGAAAAACTCAAAGAGTACTTGGCTGAAAGGGAAGCTGAGCGTCTTCTTGAAAAAGGCGTAACTGTAAACGGGTGCATTGCTGTTGTAGGGCGTGTGGACGCTGACAGAGAAACGCTCGTCAAGATAGCAGACTCAATAGTTGGAAAAGAAGCGAAAGCCGCAGTCATCCTTCTAGGGAAGAGCGGAAAAGTGGAGATTGTCGGGATGAAGGGGGACGCCGTAGACATCGATATCTCAGAAATAGTCAGAGATGTTGCGAGTGTAGTAGGCGGTGCTGGTGGTGGAAAGGGAAAAATCGCTATGGGCGGTGGAGATCGCGTAGAGAAAATAGACGAGGCAACAGAAAAAGCACGTGAATTACTCATCAAAACCCTAAGAGGATAAAGAGATTTTGAGAGAAGTTCTGCTTACCTCGCCATTAATAGACTATTTTTTTGTCGGATATTGCTCTCTCGAACCCACTACCAGTTCGATACTGCCTCCTAACGCTCTTGACCTTATGCGACCAAGTATTCATACAAAGAGTCATGTGTGCCGGAGACTTAATCTGAATTCCTGCATTCACGAACTCCCTAAGTAGCTAATAGTGCGTCTCCGAGGAAAGAGGCTCTAGCCATCTATCAGTTTTTCTCTTTAGACTGCTGATACAGCGAAGTTACCCTTTAACCGAAAAGGGCACCTAGCCCCTCTAACGCTTCCTCCTCTTTTTTCTCTTCCTTCTTCTTTTCCTCCTTCTCTTTAGTTGTTGCTGTTGCTTCGGATTGTGGTGTTACAGGTGTTACTGCCATAGGAATCGGTGCTGCGCTCTTTATTGCCTCATCTATGTTCACTTCCCCTAAGGCGGCGACCAGTGCTTTTACTCTCACCTCGTCAGGTGTAACTCCCGCTGCAGAGAGGATCTTTTTTATGTTTTCCTCATTTATGCTTTTTCCAGCACGGTGAAGGAGCATTGCAGCATATACGTATTCCATTTTTGTTTCACCTCTTTACCAGTCATAAGTTTTAGAACTATTTTTAAAGGTTTCACATTTTTAACCAAATAAACTTTCTAAGCCTCCGACCTCCTCTTCAACTTCCTTCTTCTTTTTTTCTTCAACTTTTTCCTCTTTCTTCTCGGAAGCGGCCTGCTGGATCACAGCCTGAACTTTGAGGACGCTTTCTGGTATAGCGTCGGGTTTCTTGCTTGCTATGGCCATAGCTAGGCTCATCGCTCTGCTTTCGGCGAGCCTTAAAATGTGCGGTAATGTTTCGATGACGGGCAAAGCGGCGTTTATGGCGAGGTTGAAAGCCTCCACATGCGCTTTCTGGAGTATTGATGGCATAGTTTCTGGGATAGTTATTTGGGCTGATATGGCGAGGTTGAAAGCCTCCACATGCGCCCTTTTAATTTCCTCAGAGAATTCTTGAGGGTTAATTTTTAAGTCCTTCTCTGAAATCACTACTCCCTCGTCGTAAGCTGCAGACAGGGATAATCCAACTTCCAACGGCTCTATTCCTAGCCTTCTAAGCACGTCTGCAAGAGGTTTTGAGACGAGCTCTCCTGCCTTTGCCACACGAGTGTCCTTAGTAATCCATATGGTGCCCGACTCCACTCTCGTGGGTAGCCCCACGCTTCCAAGTTCACTTATTACTGGCCCTGGAGGGAGACCAGTGTTCCCTGCTGGAACAACTATGTCTATGGGCGTAACTGTCTCAGGCTTAACGGGTGCCCTACTCTTGTTCTTCTCAAGTATCAGGTTAAGCTTAAAAGGATTCATGTTAGTTAAAATGAGGGCTATTGGACCCTTGATATACTCTTCAAGTTTTTTCATTTCTTTTTTACTGCCAGCAAGCTTCTCTATTGCCTTCATCACCAAAGTGTTTTTCTCCACTTTTATTAAGGCCTGTCCTCTCAGCCTGTCTCTTAGCTCTTGGAGTTGCTTAGCCCCTATACCCTCAATCTTGGCGAGACTTATTACTTTATAAGACTCCATAAGGCGTCGGATTTCCTCAACTTTTCTTACCTTATACTCCGGAACAGGTCTTCCTCTGGCAGTCAGCTCAGCTTGCACTTTCCCTCACCTCTTGCCTCTCATGTATGGTACCTTGACGGGCGATCCCATTGTCGTCTTCAAGTAAATTGACTTGATGTTATTAGGTCCCCGCTCAAGCTTCTCCTCGAGGAATGATATTACCGCATTTATGTTTTCGGCCAGCTTTTCCTCATCCATACCTCTAATACCGACCTTAGCGTGGAGGCAGGGGTTATCTCTTATTCTTAGCTTAATAGTCTTTTTGTAATTCTCAATTACTGACTTTAAATCCACATTTGGAGGGATAGGCTTGGGCATCTTTCCCCTAGGGCCTAAGATGGCACCGAGAACTCGCCCCACAAGAGGCATAAGATCGACTGTGGCGACGAAAAAATCAAATGCTTTGGCCAGTTTCCTTATAGCTTTTTTATTTCCTGTTAAACTCTGAAGCTCATCTTTGTCTAATATCTTTACTTCAAGCTCCTTGGCCTTTACAGCGGTCTCCCCTGAAGCAATAACACAAATTCGTGGTTCCTTTCCAATGTTGTATGGAAGGACTAACTCTGTGTTTATGCGGTTCTCGGGCTTTTTAAGGTCAACATCCTTAAGGTTAACTGCTATCTCCACTGACTCTGTGAACTTCCTCTTCTTAGAAGATTCATCAATTTTTTTCAATATCTTAATTAACTCCTTTTTATCAACCGGCATGGAAACTCCCTCAACATCAACCCTGACTTAAAGAAAGGTTTTCACTCCTCAGATAATAGATCGCTATATTTTCCTTCCAATACCTCTTTTTGAACTTCACGTGGATCCTTGCCTTCCACCGTAACCCCCATAGAGACACATGTCCCAAGGATGGTTCTTACGGCTCCGGCTAAAGTCTTAGCCGACAATTGGACACGCTTCATCTTGGCTATTTCGACTATGTCTTTAATCGAAATGTCGCCTGTAACTTCTTTTTTAGGACTTCCTGTAGCCCGCTCCTTGCCTATCTTACTCAGAATAAGGGCAGATACGGGCGGAACACCCACTTCTACTTCAAATGACTTATCGTCGGTGTTAACTGTTATCTTCACTGGAACTTTAAGACCCCTAAACTTGGCTGTTAGCTCATTTATTTTTTGAACTACTTGATAAAGGTTAACCCCTGTAGGTCCTAAAGCTGGACCTATGGGAGGACCAGCCGTCGCTTTTCCTCCTTCAACAAGAGCCTCAATGGTAACTTTGCCCAAACCCGTTCACCTTCTTAATGAGCCCTTATTGGAAGCCGGTGAAAAAGTGTCATCTTCATGATGATTGAGAAAGGACAAGAGTCCAATTGTTTAAAAACTTTTTGCGATAAATGACTGTCATCCGGAACATTCCCACACTTCACTCTATTAACTTTAATTTACTTACCGGTCGCTATTGGCGTTGCGGCCCCCTTCCTTATAAGGGCGATGGCGTTTTCCTTAGGGAGCGTAGCTACGTCTTCCGCCTTAAATGGACCATAGGTCTGCAAGTCTGCTCCAACGATTTCCGGCAAGTCTACGAGTATACGTACAACCAAGAAGCCGTCTTCTTCTAGCGCTTCCAGTTCGTCCTCCTCTATTGCCAATAACCTTTTGAGAGAACTATGGACGTTTCTTTCCCTTTGAGTTAATGTCTCGATGTTGAAGGGGGCATCGGCCATAATGTTCAAGATTATTTTTTCCAATCTTAATTCCATCAGGTCCATTATCATAAACTTCGCTCGCTCCCTCTTTACTCCAACCAGTTCAGCCACTTCCCCCTCCAATTTTTCTAATTGCTTGAGGTATCTTGCCGCGTTCTCAAAGAAATCTTCACCCAGCGGCTGAAGAGCGGCCTCCTTTTGCTCTGCGAGCCACGCTCCGCGAATCTCTTTATACATTCCTAACCCCCCAATATATCACTTCAAGTACGCGACGCCTTTACATAATAATAGAACTGCCGCTGAGAGGGGTAGTTCCACATCTTCATCTTTGAATGGGCCAAATTCCTCTTCCCCAACTCTGAACTTAGGGGACTCATCCACGTGGACGGTAACTTCCCCCTTAAATACTAATGCGTGTTTAAATGGGTCGAAGGACGAGAGCTCTCCAAGCTGTATGGGGCAAACTTTAAAGCCCGTTTTCCCGTGCAAGGATGTAGGAAGCCTTATTAGCCTTCTAACATCCGCCGTCACGGGTTCATCGATTCTTCCTCCGACTTTCTCAACAGCAAGCTTCGCTATGTACTCCCAAATATCTATTCCAATGCCTCTCACAGGATCCCATACTCCCGCCCTCAATGAATCAGCCACCCTATCTTTATCTCTCAGTAAACCTCGTAAAGCGTTTCTCATTTTTCTTTCCTGAGGAATGTTTCTTTCATCCATCAGCAATACGGTTTTAATTACTCCTCTAGCCAGTCTCCCCCTCCATCCATCCTCATCGGTCCGTGGTCCTTTTAAGATCTTGCTTCTCCCTTCACGCGCCTCAATAAGCCCATGATAACGTGGCTCAAGACCCACGCCCTTTATGTAATCCACTATCTCACGCCTTGCGTTCTGGTCTAGGTCTAGCAGCGCCTTTGTAGTCACGTGAACATGGTATCCTCTATGCCCTGAGAAAACTACTCTTAATTCATCTGTGCCAATGCCAAAATCAGCCATTAAGAAGTCCTCAATTAGTTTTATCAACTCATTTTTAGCCGCTTCCAGACATACTTCACATAGCCAAGTTCTCTCTTCTATGCTCTGTTCCCCGCATAACGGGCACTTTTCAGGCTTCTCTCCTGCACCACTTTGCCCACAGTGCTGGCAGATCCATTTATCGTGAACTGCTTTACATGGCGTTTCAAGGTGGTCTGCATCTATGTCAAATATGAGGTCGCACCCCTCCCAGACCTTTTCATCCATTCTTGCAGCATCAGGCCTTGTGTAATATGCTGCGGAATAAAAGGCGTTAGATGGCACTCTTGAAGCCAAAAATTTCTGAAGGCTTTCAGGCTCTGAGAAAGACAAGTGCCTCATCATGGTTTGCGCACCGAAGAACATGAATCCAAACTCCCTCTTCTCCATTGAATATGGAGGCTCCACCCTGTTCTCTTGATAATATCTTCTGAAGAGATTTTTAATGTAGACTTCGTTTTTCACCTGTCTATCTAAACTCAACTTTCCGCCTCCTTTAGGTGTCGTCGTCTATGTCTTCTATAATACTCAAGGGGATGTTTCACGTTTCCGCACTCTTCGCGTGACAGGCACAAACCGTACGTTCTCATTGTTTCGCACTTCGGAGGCGTATACCTCGTTCCACTCTTTATGCCTGCAATGTGCTCAACTTGGTACCTTGTCAAGTCCTCCTTGAAATCGGGCACCTCGCTAAAAAGCGAAACAACCTTCTCAATAGGATATCCTATGTTAAGGAGGAATGAAGTCAAAGTAAACCTTGCACTGTGTGAAAGAGGCTGGCTTCTCTGCAACGCTGAGATAAGTGCCGTTATGCACGGAGGAAACGCTTCCTCCACAACTTCCCCTTCCACCTTATCGAAAGCGTACTTCTCACGTTTAGCTACGACTCTAAATGCAACTTCGTCCACAATCTGCTTTATCTCGGAAGGTACTTTCAAAGGAGGCTCCCGTGGCTCTGAGAGCCTTCTCTCGACAGCACTAGCCAGTATTCTCGTAAAATCTTCCTTAACGAGAAAAACGTATCCCCTCGAAAGAACCCTGTTAACGAGTTTCCAGTATGGGTCATGGAATCCAGACGCATACCTCAAGTAATCTGCGAAGTGAATCCTGAAAGGATATCTTCTTCCTCCAATGTCCCTCTTGGCAAACCCGCAATTAATGCCGAAGGTATGCGTCGCTATGCTAATCAGCGTGTCTTCATCCTCATCTTTAAATAGGCTTTGAGACCTCTTCGCCTCAGCTACCGCGAATCTGTGACGTAAAAACGCGTCTCCAACGATCTCGACGATTAGTCTAGCCACAGGAAAAGAGAGAAACTCTACTTCAGGGTCGTCTAAGCTGGGAGAAACAACCCCATTCTCAAGGGCACTCAACACCCTCTCTTTTCCCCTCTCCAGAACGTTATGGTATCCTTCCTTAATCAGATCCTCTAAGCCTATTCTTCTCTCCTTAAGCCATGCTTGCGCCTCAGACGTGAAAGGGTACTTTGCAACAAAATAACGAGAAATTATACTGCACCCTCTCCTTTTTTCTAATAGCTTCCTACAGTAAACTTAAGGAGAGGTTATGTTTTTAAAGCCCCCCTTATTCTGCCTCGATCCTAGGAGCAAGCCAGTAAGTTACCTTTCCTTCTCCGAGAACTCTAAACTCAAGCTTTAAAGGCATATCGGTGGAGAAGCTGAGAGTTATTGTTTCGCTCACGGAAGCTGCCTTAATCATGTCTGAAAGGTAGCTGAGAGCATATATCGCCCTTGAACTCTCCGCCACGCTCAGCTCTAGAAGAGCCTCGCTTCCCTTGTCTATCTTGACCTCCACTCCGCTCGTGTCACCTGAAGCAGCAATCTGCACTCCATCTGGCGTAGCCGAGACCCGCACGTGATCGCTGAACAACTCAGCGTCCTTCAACGCTTGAACTAGAGCGTCAGACAACATCTTCGCCTCAACATTAAACTTAATGGATGGCGTAGGGGGCTCCTCCCCCCCTATGTCTAGGAGAGATAACCTGAAAGTTCTTGTAGTGGCTCCCTTAAGATGCACGCGAAGGCTGCTTGCAGCCTCGTCAAGGACAAGTTCTAATTCATCGTTTGTACCTGCCCTTCGCATCACTTTCCCCATTTCGTCAAGGTTCAAGCCTATGGCCACCTCGCCGCTACACGCGTATTCATCAAATATTCCGGCGGGTAGATAAATGTCCACCATAGCAACATGGCTTGGATCCATCGCTCTAACTCTCATAGAATTTTCATTCGCCCTGAAGATAGCCTCATCTACAAGCACGCTTATCGCGTCAACAATCCGCTTCCAAGTTCTCGCGTCAGAAAACTTTGCTCTAAATGGCAAGCTTTTCCCTCCCTTCTTAAACACCCCTAATTTTCATGTCAAACCGGGCTTTTTAACTTTCTTCACCTTACTGTAAAGCTCCAAATCCAAGGAGCTCATGTCCTGCACAATCTCCGCATTTATGTAAATGCTTCCTTTCCCATTCTGGGATACCGAGCCAAAAACCCTAACGATCTTCCCAACTTCTGGAACAGGGACTTCGCCTGATGGGATCACCCTGATTATCCCTGTTCCATCGTCAACAACGATGTGGTTTGAAGCCGATTCTACCACCACGCCCATAATCCTCACAACGCGATCCATTAACGATATATCCTTAATTTCCTTTGGGACAGCACATTGTCTTGGCGAATGCCTTTTTATTGGTCCAAGACCATAGGAGTTCACTTGGAAAAAACCCCGGTTTTCATGTTGAAAGAAGAGGCATTAAAAGCTTTTGTGGAAACCTAGGGAAAAAGCTAGTTGCTTACTGTTAAAACAGCTTCTTCTAGAGCCTGCCTCAAAATGCTGTACATCTTAACTCTCTTCCTAGGGTCTATCGCAACCATACCGTATGTTGGAACACCGAGTATGCTCTCAACTTGATTGGGCTTCATGGCTCCTGGAAGATCCTGCTTGTTAGCTATGCCAATTATCAGTGCATCAGTTTTCTCTTTAAGCTCATCTATTATCTTCTTCGTCTGCAAGACGTTCTTCGGCGTCGAGTCACTAACCGCAAAGATGACCTTCGCTCCCCTTACGAAGTCATCCCAAAGAAACCTAAACCTATCCTGCCCAGCGAAGTCCCACATGCAAACCTCGCATTCACCAATGGACAGAGAACCAAAGTCAACGCCTACCGTAGGATCATAGCTCTTAACAACCCGGTTCTCACTTAAGAGCGTTATAATGCTCGTCTTACCAACCGAGGGCAACCCTAGAAAAACAACTTTAACGTACTTCAACCAAGCGTCATCCTCCAAATGCTTTTCGAGTCACCTTTTTACTCACCAACATTTTGAAGTTTAGTATTACATGGAACACCCTCGAGATCTTTCACATGACCCCCTCTAGGAAACATGTCTCTAAAATAGATAATGCTTTTCTATCCTCTTCCCATTTAATCTGAAGTTGGGGTGTGACTATGGGATGCTTCAGATTCCTCGAGCATACCGCTGATGTGAAAATAGAGGCTGAGGGAGAAACGGTCGAAGAGGCCTTCGAAGAGGCGGCTAAAGCACTCTATGAATTGATGACAGACACCTCGAAGATCGAACCCAGAGTAGAAAAGAAAATAACTGTCGAAGGAGAAGACCTAGAGAGTCTCCTTTACAACTGGCTTGAAGAATTTATTTATCTGACAGACGCTGAGAGGCTCGTATTCTCCGAGGTTAATATTGAAGAGGTAAAGAAAGAAAGCGATGGACGTTACAAGTTAACGGCGACGGCAAAGGGTGAGAAGTTCGATCACAATAAACACGTGTCAAAGACTGAAGTAAAAGCAGCAACATATCACGAAATGGAAATCAACATTAAAAATGATAGTGTTCGCCTAATATTCGTTCTTGACATATAAATAAGTGGAAGCTAACTTTCATTCTTCCCACGTAAGGAGGGAAAAGTAAGCTGATGTAGCCCTCAAATTGTCTCATTACCCTCTTTATGATTCTTAAAAGCCGGACGGGATAAACTGCTCGAGAAGGTCGTTAAGTTTGGCGCGGGGGGTGGGATTTGAACCCACGCGGCCCGTCAACAGCACATGATTTACATGTGCCTTTTTAGGACCACTGGCTTTCAGGTAGTAATTAAACTCCAGGCCAGCGCCTTTTATGGGTGTCTTCCGAAATGGCTAGCCACTAGGCAACCCCCGCTAACCTCAAGTTCTCCTTACTTTGAAGGAAGAATAATAAATGTTTTTGCATTTAGCTTTGTGTGTTGAATATGCGTTTTGGCATTACCACTCCTTGCTTTTCCAGTCTATCTTTCACTGTCTGAGTTATTTTTTCCTCGGTTAGTGTTCTTATTTGTTGAGGGGCGAAGACCCCTATATCTGTTATGATTAAGTCTATCAGTTTTGGTGGCGTGACGTCGAAGGCGGGGTTGTATATCGCTATCTGCCCTCTTCTAGGTTTTCCTTGAACAATGATTTTCTGAGGTGGCCATTCCTCTAAGCTTTTACTTGAGAGTATGCCCTTTTCCTTTTTGTCTTTTGCTTCAAGTATATATGGGTATGTTATCTCGTCTATACTTCTCTCCTCTATTGGGATGTTCCTACCTTCGCTTGTTTTCAAGTCTATGGTGCTGTAAGATGTTGCGTAGTAGAAGTATATATTTCCGTATTGTGCCGCAACACGCGCTATGTCTGCCGAGCCTATCTTGTTGGCCACTGAGCCGTCTCTTGCAACTCTATCCACTCCAAGTATAACTTTCGAGACTCCGAAGCGCTCTATTGCGGAGGAGATCATGTTATCCGTTACAATCACCACGGGTACGCCTGCCCTGTTAAGCTCCCACGTCGTAAGTTTGAAGCCTTGACTTCTAGGTCTGGTCTCCTTGGAGACAACTATTATGTCCCTTCCCTCAGCGTATGCTTCCTCTATCATTCCCAAGGCGTGTCCTCCAAAACTCGAGGAGAGACTTCCCCCATTACAATGTGTCATTATCACGTCGCCGTCTTCTATGAGGGGCTTCCCCTCCTGTCTTAGGTACCAATTCATGATTAAGTCGGAGGCTAATATGTAGTCTGCCGTCTCTTGGATCGCCTCAACGGCTTCTTCGACGCCTCCACTCAGAATAGCGTTCTGTGCGGCTTTCATGCAGAGTTCAACAGCCCACTTTAGAGGTGAAGCCGTTGGCCTAGTAGCATTAAGGAATGATGCCGCTTCGTTAAGCTTCTCCATGAACTCTTCTTCTTTGAGCTTCCTGAAACTGTTTGCTGCAAGTAACATTGCATAACCAGCGGCACACCCTATAGCCTGGCTCCCTCTAACTATCATTCCCTTTATTCCCGGGTTTCCAGCTTCTCTCCAGTCACTTGTTTTCCAAACTGTAACTTCGAATGGGAGCTTCGTTTGGTCAAGCAGAACCAGCTCTTCACTCTCCCGGTCATAGTGAACTGTAAGGGGTATGTTCGTCTTTACATGGACGTATGCCCCCATTTCCGCGTCGAACTCTAGCCCTATCTTGGAGAAAACCCTCTCAAGCACATTCATAAATAAACCTCCCAATAAATTGGAAGTTTCATTGCTTAGATGCTATCTGAGGATATTAAGTAACTCGGACAGGTTTTCAATCACGTGATCGGCTTCCTCAGCCTCGTTGCTAGGATCATGTTTTGCAAGAAGATCCTTTTTGACTCTTATGGCCTTGGCTCCAACAGTTCGAGCCCACGCTATGTCGTTTTTAGGGTCGTCTCCCACTATTATAACCTGCTCGACGCTCACTTTGCGACTTAGCTTCTGCTCAAGAAAGGGGAAGAGCCTCTCAAGAAATTCCGGTGACGGCTTACAAACATTAAATTTCTCTGACGTGACTAATACATCGTAATGTTTTCCCTTTTTCAGACCAAACAACTTAAGCTTTTTTTTCGCTTCTGCATAATCATTATTAGTCACTATAACAACGGCGAACTTTTCCATCAGCTTCTCTAACGTTTCTTGAGTGTCTGGGTAAGGTTCAGCTTTACTCTCAAAAACGGACCAGTAACGCTTCCTAACATCCTCATAAAAACTCTCAGGTAATCTTACTCCTAGTTTATCCTCTAATTTACGGAGGAGCATCGTCCACCTCAAGTTCTTGTCATGCCTCTTCGGGTTAAGGTGGTATAAATGGTATTGCTCGTTCTTCGTCTCCTTATAGAGGGTGCGCAGTTCTTCCTCGCTGACAGCCCTGCCAAAACGTTTAGCAAGTTCCTCAGAAATAAACTTAAGAGTTTCAGAGATGGCATCCTCTTCCGGTATAAGGGATAAGCCAAGCGTTCCGTCGAGGTCGAGGAGAATCACTTTCCCGTCATGGTTTTTCCCTGAAATCTTAGTCCCCTCCTTCAGACCGCAAAAGGCGAATTCTAAATTACTTCAAGGAATATATAAGCGTTCTCTCAACAGCGAAGCACTTTTACATCGACTTCCTTAAAGGGTTCGTGGCTGACGTATTTAGAACCACACGTATGGTTTTCCGAACACGTCCCAGCAGAATAAAACAATGTTTTTATCCAAGAGCCCCCATTTTAAAAAGGATGAAATGAATTCACAGCTTATTTTAGTGAGGGTGGGATGTTGTGCAAGTTTTGCTACAAACATGGTGGCGGAAAGAAGTGGTATCTAAATGAGAGAAACCTTTCCGTAAAGTTAGCGAAGGAGCTGGGACACGAAGTGTGGGAGCTGGATCACTGGAAGTTGATCGATAAGGTTTACGGTGATGCCGCTAAGTTGCTGTCCGACGTCTTAGATGACCCAAACTTGCTAGAACCCACTAAGAGGATGATCGAAGCAATGATACAGAAAGATGAAGGCGCCCGCGCTTTTCCTGAAGGACATCTCGGACAAGTTGTAACAGTTGAGGAAGCTAAAAAGATCGTCGAGATTTCGGGGGAAGTTTACAGGGTTATGTGTCCCTGCCGATGGATGAACAGAAACGAGAAAGTTTACACGTGCATGCCATTGGGGTTACATGGAGAAACTGCAAGGGCATTCCCTGACCACGCTCCTAATGGGGTTGAAATCCTCAGCGTTGAGGAGGCGAAGGCTTTCTTAGACGAATGCGAGGAGAAAGGACTTGTTCATACGATCGCAGGAACACCGCTCCCATTTGCCTTCGCTCTCTGTAACTGCGAATACCCTGAATGCATCGCTCTTAGGCCGAGAATTGACTTTAACGTCCATCACCTTTTGAAGGGGCATTACATCGCTTTCTTAGACACAGATAAATGCATAGGTTGTGGTAGTTGCGTTATTCGTTGCCAGTTTGGAGCTGCCAAGCTACGCCCGACAATGGGAAAAGCATGTATTGACCCCTGGAAATGCTTTGGTTGCGGTGTTTGCAGGGCATCATGTCCGGAAGAAGCCATCACGCTTGTTCCAAGGGAGAGCATACCTACACTAAAGGAGGAATGGTAATTGCCAGTAAAAGTTTCAGTAGAATGGATCGGAGATAAGTGTTCTAGACCCCAAGACTGCGGAAAATGCTTAGAAGTATGCCCATGCACGGTCTTTGTCAGATACGCGATCGAGAGAGAACCTAACAAGGAACCAAAGAACTATGTAATAGTTCCATCATTTCAAAGGTTTTGCATACTATGCCGTAAATGCGTTGAGGTGTGTCCTAATAACGCGATTAATATCAATGTCCAAGAGACCTAATTTCCCTCCTCTCCTTCTTTTAGTGGAGGTTCAACTATGATAGAAGTTGAGGTTAAGTACAGAGTTTCAAAGGAAGACGCGGATCGGATAGCTTCAAATGTTTTATCTATCGGCGGGATATTTATGGGTGAGGAGGTTCAAGAAGACATCTACTTCCAGCACCCGTCAAGGAACTTCATGTTGACTGATGAAGCGCTGAGGGTTAGATACGTCGGAGATCGTGCAGAGGTTACCTATAAGGGGCCGAGGATCGACTTAAAATCAAAAACAAGAGAGGAAATCAGGGTTAAAGTTGGAGACTTCGACGGCACCGTGCTTCTCCTCGAGAAATTAGGCTTCCTTCAAGTTGCAAAGATCGTCAAAAAGAGGAAAACCTACCAGCTAGGTGAAACTTTCCTTCACTTGGACTACATTAATAATCTCGGATTTTTCGTTGAAATCGAATCGATAGCCGAAGATGAAAGAGAAGTAGAGAAGAAACGTGACGAATTACTGATTAAAGCCGAAGAGCTGGGCATCCCAACAGATGGCTTCGAGCTCAAGTCCTACTTGGAAATAATACTAGAAAACGAAGGGGCAACTGCACGGCAGGACTCACGCATCAATCCCCATTTAAAATCTCAGGGAAAACTTAAATGACTTTAAAGGTTTTAAGTGGTATAGTGAATAGTTTAAAGGGGCGTGATGGACATGTGCCTTGGCGTTCCAGCGAAAGTTCTAGAGATCCGTGGCGAGAAAGCCTTGGTTGATTTTGGAGGAGTAACTAGGGAGGCATTTATCACGCTACTAGACGACGTTAAAATAGGAGATTACGTAATGATCCATACCGGGTATGCCATCGAGAAGCTTAAGCCGGAGGAAGCCGAGGAAATCCTGAAGATGCTTGAGGAAGTCAACAAGTCGTAAGACTCACTTTGTTTTATCATTAATTCATTAAATGCTCTCTGTACCATTCTATGGTTCTTTTGAGTCCGTCCCTTAATGGGGTCTTCGCTCTAAATCCAAGCACTTTCTCAGCTTTTTCCACATTTGGAACTCTCCTCCTTATATCCTCGTAGCTTTCACCGTAGAACTCCTCGTAGGATATATGTTTCGGTTCGATCGAGTTGTTACCTGAGAGCTCTATGATCATCTTGGCAAGGTGTTTTATAGTGGTCTCTTCCCTGCTCCCTACATTGAATACCTGTCCTATAGCTTCCTTCTTGCTGGCGGCAATCACCGTCGCCTCTACAGCGTCTGAAATATATGTGAATGCCCTAGTTTGTTCCCCGTCCCCGTGTATTAAGGGAGGCTCCCCTCTCAAAACCCTTCTTATGAATATCGGGATCACCCCGCTGTAATCGCTGGTCTCCTGTCTCGGCCCATACACGTTAAAGTAGCGCAGGATAACCATGGGGAAACCATGAACTTCATGATAGGCGAATAGGAAGTGCTCGTCGGCCGCCTTGGACGTCGAATAACACCACCTAGCTATACTCGTCGATCCAAGAACCCTGTCCCCATCCTCCTTTAGGGGGATGTTCTCGCTCTTACCATAAACCTCACTTGTCGAGGCAAAAACAAACCTCTCTACCCCCCTCTTAAGGCTCTCCTCCACCAAGTTATGAGTGCCGAAGATGTTCGTCGTCAGCACGTCTAAAGGTCTCTCGACATATTTTTTAACGCCAACAACGGCTGCTTGATGAATTACGACATCCACTTCCTTCAAAGCTTCCTTCACGGTTTCCCTATTCATTATGTCTCCTTTGATCAGCGTGAAGCTGTCATTTTCTAGGTGGTGTTGAATGTTGCTTATTTTGCCACTTGAAAAATTGTCGAGCACCACGACATCATTGTCTCTAATTAACCAGTCAACTAAGTGAGATCCGATGAAGCCAGCTCCTCCAGTCACAAGCACGACCTTACCCTTCAGCATCAGCCTCTTCCCACCTCAACCTTATAGAGGAATTAGGACCAAGCATGCTTCCCGGCGAAAACGAAATTCCGGGACCTATAGTTGAGTTATCCCCTATCACGACGCCGAAAACCTTGCTGTTCCCACACGCCCTTACGCTTGGTCCTATTTTGCAGTTTTCCCCTATCACGCTGTCCGTTATCCTCACATTGTTCGATATAAGGGTACGAGACATTACTATGGTGTTCTGCAGCTCGACGTTTTCCACCAGCTTAACATCGTTTCCTATCTCAACATTAGGCCCTATAATGCACCCTGGCCCAACTTCACATCTTTCCCCTATAACCGTGGGGCCAAAAATCTTTGCTCCCTCATAGATCACTGTCTCACGCCCTATCTGAACGGGGCCGCGTATCTCGACATTTTTCTGAACTTCCCCCAAAACGTAGAAGTCTGAAAGTTCTGACAGGAACTTTTGGCTAGCCTCCAAGAGGTCGGTGGGCCTCCCAGTGTCTTTCCACCATTTCTTAGTGAGATATCCGTATACTGGGTAACCCCTGTCCACCATCAGCTGGATGGCATCTGTAATCTCGTACTCTCCTCTCCATGATGGCTTAAGATCCTTTATGCAGTCCCAAAACTCGTTCTCAAAAATGTAAAGCCCAGCGATTATGAAATTTGAAGGCGGAACCTTCGGCTTCTCAACGAGTCGTTCCACTCTGAAGCCATCTACAACTTTAACCACGCCAAAGGGCGTGGGGTCTGCGGCCTCAGAAATAGCTATGGTGGCCTTAGCCTCCCTTTTGCCGTGGAAGGTTAACATGTCCTTTAAGTTAAGCTTAAAGAGTACGTCTCCCAAAACAGCAATAAACCGTTCTTCCCCCTTTAATAGGGGGCTTGCCACAGAGACAGCGTGGGCTAGACCTAGCGGCTTCCTTTGCTCAGCGTACTCTATTTTTACGTCAAAACGTGAGCCGTCACCAAAGTATTCCGTTATGAACTCACTTTCAGAACCTATTACCATAACCACTTCGTTTATTCCTCCACTCCGCAGGAAACTTATTATATGCTCTAGGATGGGTTTTCCAGCGACTGGAAGCATGTGCTTTGGTCGGGTGAATGTGAGGGGGCGCATGCGTGTACCCTTCCCCGCCGCTAATATAACAGCCTTCAAGTTGAATCACCATGAAAAAAGGGCATTCATGGAGATCAAGCACTCAAATACAATGCCCGTTGATATAAAAATTATTATTAAATGCCACAAGGTTCTTTGTTTTTGGAGGGAGATCCGTGAATTGGGGTGAGCTTGAAAGGATTGATTCAACTGGCATGAAGGAGGCCATTCTGCTTCAGGGTGAAAGTGTAAAGGTCTCAATAAAAGAAAGCCATAAAGCCATATTAGAGGTGGCTGGCAGCGTCAGGTTCAAAAACGTTTTGATGACTGGGGCAGGAGACAAGTACCTTATACCGATGATCTCGGAATACCTTTGGGAGTACTTTTCGGACATTCCAATAAAGACTGTGCATTCTAGGACGCTGACAGATAGTCCTCCAAAGTGGATTGGAAAAAACACGCTTGCCATACTCCTCTCTCAGTCCGGGACGACCAAGGATACGTTGGACGCCATGGACTTATGTCTCTCTAGGGGTAGCACGTGCGTGGCCATAACTAACAGGTGGGAAAGGCCTGAGGATCGATCGTTACTCGACCTCGAAGAGGAGGGGGGCTACGTCATCAGAACTCGAACCAAGCCTTACCCTGAAAAGTCTCTTCCATCAACAGGCACTTTCCATGCAACCTTGGCTCTACTAAATCTCCTGCTACTGGAGATACTTGCATTTTCTCAACGCAACAGTGAAATCGATTACGCTTTGAAGCTTCAAACCGAAGCTATACCAGACTTAATCGACAAGTTGAGCAAATCCAGTAGAGTCATCGAGTGGGGCAAATTAGCTGCAAAATGGGGGCTCAATTATGTGGACAAGATGTTCTACGTGATGGGCGACGGGGCAAGATACCCTGTGGCAAGGAAACATGCCCTCATAATGCTCATGGAAGGAGTTAAATCGGATGCGTGCGACTCAAGAATGGAGGAATTCGTTCATTCACTGGTAGAAACACTTGAAGAAGAAAACAAGGAAAAAAAGCCCCTCATAATCCTTAAACCCCCCAGCCAGACAAAATCCCTAGAAACATTTCAACTTGTTAAGCGCGTATGGGAAAAGCAGGCGGGGAAAGAAAAGATACTCGAAGTCGCGCCACAAGAAATAGACAAAGAAATCCCGATTCCACAGGGTAACATAGAAAACCTTCTATCGCCTCCACTGTATGCGATACCCCTAGAATGGCAGGCCTTCTACTTAGCCCTCCTGAGAGGAATCGACCCCGGAGTTTCGAGATTAGTGGGAAAAATACGAAGCGCAGACACGCTGACAAAAATCTGAAAAATGAGAAACTGGAATAAACAACCGTTAAAGCAGTGAACCTCTAGCATCCCTTTACTTAAGGGGAACGTACATCGACGACTTAGTGGCACCTATACCTGGGACGCCATGGACAACTCTTTTACATGTAAGTGCGAACTCGCCTAAGTAATGTCCAACCATCTCTGGCCTTATCTCTACGGGTATGAACTCTTTTCCATTGTAAACTGCAACGGTTAAGCCCACCATTTCCGGTAGTATTATCATGTCCCTGTTATGCGTTCTCACGACCACTTTTTTCCCTTTTTTAAGGGCTCTCCTAGCCCTCCTAATATTTTCTAGTAGCTTCTTGTGGCGTGGTGGTAATCCCCTGATCAAGCTTCTTCTCTGCCTTGAAGGTAATATTTTTATGAAGTCGTCCATCGGCATTTTTTGAAGTTCTTCCAGCGTATATCCTCTGTAAACGAACTCCTTAGGCATGTCTTATCCCTCTTCAATACTATTTTCGAGCGATGGATTTAAAAGGTTAATGGGCGAAGTAGCGCTTTAACTAAAGCCATGTCTTCATAGCTCAAGTTTTATTTATGCGGAAGGACGTTATTCCCAATACTTTTTCGGTAACTTTTAATTACTGGTTTATTGTTGGTTGCTTGGAGGGATCGCTTTGCGCAGAGTGCTAGTTACGGCGGCGCTACCTTACGCCAACTCGGATCTTCACCTTGGACATGCCTTCAGCACATATATTCCCGCAGACGTCTTCTCCCGCTTCTGTAGGCTTAGGAAGTGGGATGTAGTTTTCGTCTGCGGCAGCGATGAACATGGAACCCCTATTTCCATCGCAGCCAAAGAAACTGGCCGCGCCCCTTTGGAACACGTTGAATACTTCCGTAGGCGTCAGATGGAAGACTTGGAACGGCTCGGAATAAGCTTCGACAATTATTATAGGACGCATAGCGAGGAAAACAGGGAGCTGACGGAGGAGTTTCTGCTAAAGCTCAGGGAGAACGGTTACATATACAAGAAGAAAGTCGCTCTCTTTTATTGCGAAACTGATAAGATGTACCTGCCTGACAGGATGATTAAGGGAAAATGCCCCTATTGTGGAGCAGAAGACCAGTACAGTGATGCTTGTGAAGCCTGCGGGAGAACGATCGAGCCCGGCATGATACTCGAGCCATACTGCATCTTATGCCGGACTCCTCCCTCAACTAGAAGCGAGGAACATTTCATATTCAAACTGAGCGCCTTCTCTGACAAACTACTGAAGTGGCTGGAGTCCAAGAGCAGCGAAGACGTACCAAGAGATGTTGTCAACTACGTTGTCCAGTGGATTAAATCCGGATTGCAGGATTGGGATATAACAAGGGAAGACTACTGGGGGTTTAAGCTGCCTTACGAGGACGCTAAAGACAACCAGTATGTTTACGTCTGGTTCGATGCTCCGATAGGTTATATTGCATCGACAGTCAACTGGAGCAAGAAGACTGGGCGAGAGTGGAAGAACTACTGGATGGGAGACTGCCTGATAGCTCACTTCATAGGAAAGGACATAGTTTACCATCATCTTCTCTTCTGGCCTGCTATGCTGATGGGCGTTGGAGGCTACACTCTTCCAAGTAAGTACGTTGTAAATGGATACCTTACCCTCGAAGGACGGAAAATGAGTAAGAGCAGGAAGTGGCTTGTCCCCCTTAAACGCGTCTTGGATAAGTTTCCCGCAGACTACATCCGCTTCTACTTGGCTTCTAAGGCTTCCAATAGTACCAGTGACAACGACTTCAGCTGGCTTGAATTCATGAGCAAGATAAACGGAGACTTAGTGGACAACATAGGGAACTTCGCTCATCGCGTCTTAACCTTCATCTCTAGGTGGTTTAAGAGAAAGGTGCCATCACCCGGTGACATGGATGAGCAGGATAACGAGTTCATTTTCAGCTTCATGAGGATGGTCGAAGAGGTGGAGAAAGAGTATGAGAATTGTGACTTTTCACAGGTCGTCAGGCGTATTATTGAAGCTTTCAAAAAGGCGAACAGTTATTTCACTGTGAAGGCACCATGGGAAGCCGTGAAGAAAGGTGAAGAAAAGAGGAGGAGCGACGCCGCCACCGCACTCTACATTTGCATAAACTTCCTTTATTCGGCGGCGATATGCCTCTACCCCATTATTCCATCATCAATGGCGCGGCTATTAGAAATGATGAATGCATCAGCATCATGGGATTCCGCCAAGCGCTTAACCATAGAGGCTGGACATGTGATCAACGAGCCAAAACCCCTCTTCAGGAAAATATCGGAGGATGAAGTGAAAGCTGAGATAAGGGCGTTGGAGGACGGAACGATCAACCTGAAAGGCGTGAATAACGAATAGAGGGGTAAAAGTTTAAAATGAACTTGAAGGTTTAGAGGGAAGAGGTGGTCTAATTGGTTCAAACGCAAGTTGGAGATGGATACGAGATAAGAGACTTGAGTCTAGCTTCCCAAGGAGAGAAGGCGATTAAGTGGGCTGAAGATCATATGCCCGTCTTAAGAATGATAAGAGAACGGTTCGAAAAAGAAAAACCACTAACGAATGTGATAGTTGGTGCATGCTTACACGTCACAAAAGAAACCGCTGTCCTTGTTAGGACTCTTAAAGCAGGAGGGGCGAAGGTTTACCTGTGTGCTTCTAATCCTCTTTCAACTCAGGACTCCGTAGCGGCAGCTTTAGTAAAATCCGGGATAAACGTATACGCTTGGCGGGATATGGACACCGAAGGATACTACAGAGCCATAGCATCCGTCATAAAGGCACGCCCAAACGTCACACTGGATGACGGCGCCGACTTGGTCTCAACGATAGCCAAACTCAAACATGGCGAAGGCGGCGAGGAAATGAAAATAGTCAAGAAAATTCTAGAGGAAAAGGGTGACTGGTGGAGCAACGTTTGGGGGGGAGCCGAGGAAACCACCACGGGCGTAATAAGGCTCCGCGCTATGGCTGAAGAGGGGACACTACCATACCCAATCCTAGCCACGAATGACACGCCCACTAAATGGGATTTTGATAACGTCCATGGCACTGGGCAGTCTACGTGGGACGGCATCATGAGGGCGACTTCTGAATTAATTGCAGGAAAAGTTGTTGTGGTTGCTGGTTACGGGCATTGTGGTCGTGGAATTGCTTTGCGAGCTAAGGGTCTCGGTGCTAGGAGAGTAATAGCTGTCGAGATCAACCCTCACAGGGCGCTTACAGCGGCGCTTGAAGGCATAGATGTAATGCCAATGTACAAGGCTGCCGAGGTAGGAGATATATTTGTCACGGCGACTGGATGTAAGGACGTTATAAGGAGAGAGCACATGGAAAAAATGAAGGATGGCGTTATACTGGCCAACGCAGGACACTTTGACGTCGAAATAAACTTGAAAGACCTGGAGAGCTTGGCTGTAAGCAAGGAGGAAATAAGGCCCAACGTTGACGAATACAAGCTGAAAAATGGAAGAAAGATATACTTGCTGGGCAAGGGCCGCCTAGTGAACCTCGTTGCCGCTGAAGGACACCCTAGCTCTGTGATGGACATGAGCTTCAGTGATCAAGCATTAGCGGTCGAGTGGGTAGTCAAGCATAAAGAAGAACTCAAAAAACTGGGAAACGTGGTGCTTGACATACCCAAAGAGATAGATGTGACCGTGGCCGAGCTGAAGTGTAAAGCCTTAGGAATAGAACTAGAAGAACTCACAAAGGAACAACTAGCTTATCTTAAGGGGTGGAGAGAAGGAACAGCTTAAAAAGCCTTATAATGTCTGGAGAAGGAGAATTCCCAACTCTTCCCTTTCTACTTCTTAATTATTTGCCTATTTTTTATTTTATGTATATTGTTGGATCTAAGCCCGTGGATTCTAGGAAAGCGCGTTTTCTCCTTGCACAACTTTCGCATGAACCGCAGTGGATGGGTTTCCCGTTTTCCGTTATACCGACCGGATCGTAGCAAGAGTTTGAGTACTCGACAGGAACCCTGAGCGACTTTGCAAGTGTGCATATCCCTTTCTTGTCGAGGTGGATTAGGGGGCTTTTCAAGATAACCTTGGATTTAAGCGTTGAGACCTCCAACAGAGCGTTTACTCTTTCGACGAAAGTTGGAGAATTATCTGGAAAGGTCTCAGCTTCCTCCCTGTTGAACCCGGCAATTATTTCGGCTTCCTCGCCAATTGACTCAGCGTAGGATGCCGCTATGGAGACAAAGCAAAGGTTTCTTGCAGGGATCCAAACGCTTCTAGAAGCCCTCCTCATAATGTTCTTGTCTTCAAGCATCTTAATGGACACTTCGGGTGGAATGTTTCCCCCTTCTATCAGCGTGGCTCCAGCTTTAATGGAAAACTCTCTTAGCCAAGGAAGATCTAGGAAAACTTGTTTCCCGACTTCAGAGAGAGACGCCAGCTTCTCGCAAACCTTCTTTATAACTCTTTCCTCCTTGGAACCATAAAGGAAAGTTAGCGTGTGAAGTTCATCATATTCTCCTTCTCTTATAGCCCACCATAACGCTACGGTTGAGTCTAACCCGCCGCTAAGAAGCACGATTCCGATCTTTGCCTGCATTGTAAGCCTCCATCACGCTTTAAAGTAATGCTTGGAATATTTAAATTAGCTGACCACGGAGGGAGTTGATATAAACACGTTAAGGGAGATTCTCGAGAAACTTGTCAAGGGAGAAATAGGAATAGATGAGGCTGAGCGGGAGGTTAGAGTATTCCAGATATTGGAGCTTGAGAACATAGCTAAGATAGACGTGAAGAGGGAGCTTCGTTCAAGCATTCCCGAGATCGTGTACGCTAGGGGGAAGCGTAAAGAACACCTTGTCGAAGTAGCCAGAGAGATAGTCAAAAAGAAAGGTTACGTCATTGTTACTAAGTGCAACGGTGAGCAGTTAGCCCTTCTTAAAAAGGAATTTCCAGAGAGCTCCTTTCAGCTGAGAACGGTGGAGGAAACAGGGACTATTTACGTTAGGAGATCGGATTACGAACCTGTTAAGACTGGTGGTAAAGTGGGCATCTTGACTGGGGGGACGGCGGATATACCTATAGCTGAAGAGGCTAAGCTTATAGCTGAATGCATGGGATGTGACGTTTACGTGGCGTATGATGTTGGAGTAGCTGGAATCCACAGAGTCTTCAAGCCGCTTGTAGAAATGGTGAGAAACGGGGTAGATGTCGTGGTTGTCGTGGCCGGTATGGAAGGCGCTCTTCCTTCCGTGGTGTCAGGGCTAGTCGACTTACCTGTGATAGGTGTCCCAACAAGCACAGGATACGGGATGGGAGGTGTCGGCGTCGGCGCCCTTCTCACAATGCTTCAGTCATGTTCTCTAGGGGTTGCTGTCGTTAACATAGATAATGGTGTCGGAGCGGGAGCCATGGCTGCTCTAATAGCCAATAGAGTGGCCGCATTCAGAGGGAAAAGGTTGGAGGGTGGAAGGTGAACAGCGTCATAGCCGACTGTTCCATTGCAGGTGTCTCAGGCGACATGTTCATAGGCGCGTTGGTTGACCTGAGTGGAGAATGGGTGACGCTTGAAAAGCTCGCTAGTACCTTGCCGAAAATAATGCGAAAATGTGAGCACGTCAAAGTTAACGTAGAGAAAGTTAAGAGGAAAGAACTGGTGGCCACTAGAGTATCGCTTTTCTTAAGAGAAAAAAGGGGATTTACGGGAAAAGAACTACTGGAATATGTGGAAAAGGCCGCTGATGAACTTTCACTCTCGAAGCATGCGTCACATGTAGCTATTAATGCAGCGTTGTTGCTCGCCGACTCTGAGGCTAAGGTTCATGGTGAAAGCACTGAGAATGTTCATCTTCATGAGCTTGGCTCTGCAGACACAGTCTTTGATATAGTAGGAGTTGCTTTGTTGTGCGATGAACTTGACCTGCTGGACTCTAAATGGTTTACAAGTCCAGTGGCTGTGGGAGGAGGCTACATTATGTCACCTCATGGAGTTCTTTCAGTACCAGCACCTGTGGTGATTGAAATCCTTAGGAAATCGGGAATACCAATGGTGAGCGGCCCAGTTTCATGCGAGCTTGCAACACCGACTGGCGTAGCAATACTGGCAGCTCTAAAGGCTAAGCCTCTCACTTCGATGCTACCAACTTTGCCCTTAAAGGTGGGATATGGGGCTGGAGGACGGGAACTAGTTGAGGTTCCAAACGTTTTCAGGATAATAATCGGAGATGAAGTCATGACGTACGAAGACGAAGTTATCATTGTTGAAACGAATCTTGACGATGTTCCAGGAGAAGTTGTAGCTCACGCTTCAGCGGCGCTCATAGAAGCCGGAGCAAAGGACGTGTCAATTATCCCGGTGATCGCCAAGAAAGGAAGACCTGGATGCATATTTCAGGTCATATGTACACCGGAAAATTACGTCAAAATGGCGGAAACGTTGATCAGGGAAACAGGTACTTTAGGTGTACGAATACATCAATCCAAAAGGTTGATCTTAGAAAGAGAGATCGTCGACTTTGACTTTGAAGTAGAGGGAAAAAAATACGTTATTAAAGTAAAGATCGCGAGAGATAGGCAAGGTAGAATCGTTAGAGTTAAACCTGAATTTGAAGATTTGAAAAGAATATCAAAAGAGACAAGAAAGACTGTTAGAGAATTACTAAGTGAGTTTGAGCGGCTCTCCCCTTTTAGGCAAGAATAAAAATTTTCATCTTTCATGGGATAGAGGAATTTTTTATGAAGAAGCCTTCCTTTAAATGTCTCATAACATTTAAATCCTTCTTTCCAATTGTTTCTTGGAGAAATCGTTGAATGGCGGGAATAGTATGGATAAAAATGATGTTATCGAAGTCTTGAGAAAAATTAATGATCCTGAATTCCCGGTTTCAGTTGTTGATATGGGAATTGTTGGTGAAGACGACATAACTGTTGAGGAAGGTAAAGTATCAGTGACGTTTACTCCGACGTCATCCATGTGTCCCATGGGTGGCGTGATCGGGGTCATAATAAAGAATGTCTTAGAAGATAAGCTTGGAGTTGACGTTGAAGTAAAAGTGAGACCTGGAACCCACATTAATGAGGAAGCCATAAACGACATGTTAAGTAACAAGGCCAGATATAACCAGGTAGTTAAGCAACTTAAGGAAAGTGGAATGCTGGAAAGATGCTTTGTAGACTGAAAACTTCTATTTTGAGATTAAGAGTCATGGCGGGGTTCTAGTTGCGAAGCGACCTTAAGGGCAGGGATCTCATAACAACTCAGGAGTGGGAACTTGATGCGATTGAAGAGGTATTGAAGCTGGCGTCGGATTTGAAGAAAAGGCCTCAAGCGTACCTTGACGTACTTAAGGGCAAATCTCTGATCATGCTTTTCTTTAACCCTAGCACTAGGACGAGGTTATCTTTTGAGATCGGAATGACGCAGCTTGGCGGTCACGCCGTCTATATGGCGGCTGAGTCGGGGTGGATCGGCAAGGGCTCTGAGTCTATAAAGGATACCGCCTCCGTGATGGCACGCTACGGTGATGCCATAGCGATAAGGATCTTTCCTAACGTGACTGGGTGGCATTACGGTGAAAGTAACCGTGTCGTCCGTGAGTTTGCCCTATGGGCTGATGTACCAGTAATCAACATGGAGTGCGACATGTTTCATCCATGTCAAGCGTTAGCCGACATTATGACGATCAAAGAGAAAAAAGGGGAACCTAAAGGGAAAAAGTTTCTTCTAAGCTGGGCTTATCATCCTAATCCCCTCCCTTGCAGCGTCCCGAACTCAGCTCTCCTAATATCCACCCGTTTCGGCATGGATGTAACTCTCCTCCACCCAGAGGGCTTCGAGCTGGATGAGCATATCATGAAATGGGCTGAGGAGAACGCCAAGGAATCTGGGGGTAGCCTTCAAGTCACGAGTAACGTTGAGGAAGCTTATGATGGAGCGGATGTGGTGTACGTTAAGTCTTGGGGATCACTAAAGTACTATGGCAACCCGCAGGAGGAGAAAAAGCTACGAGTCAAGTTTCGTGACTGGACGTGTAATGAAGAGTTGATGAGCTTAACGAAGAAGGATTCAATCTTCATGCACTGTCTCCCGATAAGACGGAATGTGGAGGCTACAGACGGCGTAATTGACGGGCCACATTCGGTAGTATATGATGAGGCTGAAAATAGGTTGCATGCTCAGAAAGCTGTCCTAATGTTGATCATAAGATAAAACATAATTTATTGTCTTGGTCAGCACTTTTATCGCCGTTAAGTACTCTTCCACTTGTATGCTTTCATCCTCGGTGTGCTCAAGTGCTGGGTTGCCTGGACCGTAGCCGACTACTGGCACGTTAAACCATTTTCCTATCAGGTTCATGAAACATGTCCCCGTTTTTTGGATGAATTTCACTTCCTTCCCTGTCTCTTCACGTATTGACCTTGCGAGTGCCTCTACGAGTTTTGAATGCCTATTAGTTCTGAACCCGTCTATCCGACTTAAAACGCTATAGTCAACTTTTACTTTCCTACTTTTCACGAATGAGTCTATTAACCTGCTGCTTTCCTCTAAGATGTGGGATGAACTCACGTTGGGTGGAAATCTGACATCCACGTAAAATGAACAGTGTTCTGGGACAATGTTTGGAGCGTTGCCTCCTTGGAGAATGGTCAAGTTTGGAATTACAGAAGAGAAATATGAGTTTCCAGTGCTTGACAGCGTATTCTTAAGTGAAAGCCAGAGGTTAAATGCCTCCTCGATGGCGTTCTTATACATCCAAGAGCATGCCACGTGACCACTGCTAGTATGCACGTCTATTTTAATCAGTAATCTACCTTTAGTTGCTAAACAAATTTTGTTTAATCCCGTCGGCTCTCCGAAAATAGCGTAATCTATATGTGAGAGCTCCTCAAGAAGGCATTGGATCCCCCTAAGGCTTGTCTCCTCCTCCACTATTCCAGCGAAGATAACTTTGCCCTTAAGTTTCCATCGGAGGGCCTCCACTCCAGCCACGGCCATAGCCGCAACAGACGCTTTTGCGTCAACGGC